>NZ_JBEZIQ010000069.1:0-49136 GCF_040651155.1 Kitasatospora sp. NPDC048545 | reverse complement strand
CGTGACCTGACCTCCGGTCAGGTCGGCCCGGCTTCGCTCGGGCCCGTCGGTCACTCCGCTTCGCTCCACTCCCTCCGGGACGGCTGATGTCGGATCACATGCCTGAACTGGGTTTTTGGTTGATCTCACTACAGGCTGACTAGGGGGAGGGTGCGCTCCGGGGGTGCGTGCGGGTCGGCTTCACTCCTGAACTGACGAGGGGTCAGGGGTTCGCGCGGTGGACCGAGGGGCGGGCGGCTAGTCTCGGTCGAGTGACTGACAAGATCGAGTGTATCAGTTCTGCTGCGCTGGAAGATCCCGCCGCAGGTGCCGTATGGACCCGCCGATCGCGGGTCTTTTCGCAGTGCTATTGGGCGACCGGAATTGCCGCTCTCATTCTAGCATTGCGCTTTTTCTGGCGCTCCGAATTTGCGCCTTTCGGAGCGCGCGGAGGTGTTTCGAAATTCGGTTGCTGGAGAATCCCGCCGGTTCGCTGGTGTGGCTTGGCGGGGTCCGGTCGCCACCGTCGGCCCGGTCGTGACGGCGGCCGGTAGCCCTGCCCGGGTCGGCTTCCTGGCGGCGCCGGGGTCCCGGCAGGCGCGCTGCGCTTTCGGTCGGCCTTGCCGGGCGGGCCGCCCTTCGCCCGCTCGCCCGGGGCCCGGTCAAATGTCGAGCATGAGCCGCAGGTAGGTGCGGATGTCGGCGGCTTCCTTGTCGGTGACCGTGCCGAGGGGCCGGCTGCCGGTGAGGCGTTGCTCGGAGATGGTGCGCACGTCGTCGGTGCGGGCCCAGCTGGGGCGGTTGAGGCCGGACTGGGGGGAGGTGACGGGGACGTGGTGGGGCAGGCCGCGGTGCTGGGTGGTGAGGGGGACCACGATGGCCATGGCGGTGGGGAAGGCTGCGAAGAGCGAGGAGGAGACGACCACGACGGGGCGTCGGCCTGCCTGCTCGGAGCCGATGACCGGGGAGAGGTCGGCCATCCAGACCTGCCAGGGGGCGGACTTGCGGCTCACACCTCACCGGCCAGGCCGTCGTCGGCGACGCCGTCCCACTCGTCCAGCTCGTTCTCGTAGTCGGCCCATGCCTTCGGGTCGGCCTCCAGGCGGGCGTAGGCGGTGAGGATCTGCGCCTTGCGGTGCTCGGTCAGCAGGTGCTCCAGGGCCGTTCCCAGGGTCACCCCGCCGAGGTCGTCGGCCGCCAGGCGCGCGAGTTCGTCGCGGACCTCGGCCTGCACCTTTATCGTCGTCATCGTCATACCAGCCAGGATACCCAGAGGTATACCAGAGGGCATCCAGGCGGCGGGGGTGGCCGCCCCGGCACCGGAGCGCCCCGCCACGCCCCATGAGGCCGCAGGCCCGCCCGCCCGGCCGCGAGGTAGAGGAAAGAGGCACAGCGCAGCGTCGGCGGGCCGACGTGCGCACCCGCCCCCATCCCTCCCACCACTTCGTTCAGCAGGGCAGGGGGCGCACAGAGGTAAGTCGGCGTCGGGATGGCGGAACTAACCGGGCCTGAGCTGTACGAATGCCATGCAGAGGGCAATGGGGGGTGTCTCTAAACGAAACCAGAGACGAAACCAGATACGAAACTAGAAAGGGAACCAGAGACGAAACCAGATACGAAACAGTCGGGTGCGAGGCCGCGAAGGCACTTCTCCTTTCGACGTCATCAGGATGTGCGTTCCGTTCGGCCTGTTCTGGAATGCCGGAAGGGCACCGCGACCGGGTGGTCGCGGTGCCCTTCCGGCGGGTGCCTGCCTGGCCTAGTTGGAGCTGCGGACGGGCCATTTCTCGGCGTGGAGCAGGCGCATTTCCCACCAGGGATCGTCCGGGGTCTGCTTCTTGGCTTGGCGCCGTTCGCTGAAGGTGGGCTTGGGCAGAAGGAGTCGGCCAAGTCCGTTGTTGCGGCGGTCGATCTCGCAGGAGGGGCACTCCAGGGCTTCGGCGGGGGCTTCCTCGGTCAGTTCCAGGCCGGAGTCGAACGCGCCGCCGAGAGGGCCCTTGCAGGTCCAGCAGGGCCAGCGCTTGGCGTGGGCGTCACGGACGGCCTGCTGCTTCTTCTCGGCCGCGTCGGCGGCGGCCTCCTGTCGGCAGTCCCGGCAGGGCTTGGTGCCGTCGCTGGCGCATCGCTGGTCGTCGAACTCGTCCGCGCGGCGATCGCAGGTGGGGCAGCGGGTGGCCTCCAGGCGCTTTTCCTTGGCGTTGTGGGCGTCCTGGGCTTCGTCGTCGAGGCGGGCCTGGACGCGGGCGCGGTACTCGGTGTGGGCGAGGGCGTCGTCGAGGGTCTGCCACTCGTTGGCGCCGAAGCGCCACCAGATCTCGGCGCGGGGGCCGTGTTCCTTCAACTGGTCGAGGTGGCAGGCGAGGATCGGGATGCTACCGGTGAAGTCGAAGGGGTCGCCGTGGCTCCAGCGGTCCAGGCTGGTGGGCCGCCAGTGCTTGCGGGTGAGGTCCTTGACCTTGTCGATCAGGTTGTTCAAGCCCCGGGGTCCGGCGCCGGCCAGGACCAGGGCGATGGGCGGCAGGGAGTCGGGGCCGGCCATCGGGTAGCGGCGGCGCCAGGTCGGGAGCTTGTCCGCTTCGCAGTGGTGGCCCTCGTGGGTGGGGTCCTTGTAGGTGAGGGCGAAGTACTCGGCGTACCGGTCGAACTTCTCCGCGATGAACGCCGGGGTCTCGTTGTGGAGGTCGACTTCGACCAGGAGCAGCGGGATGCCGTCGGTGGGGGCGGTGAGGACGGCGTCGGCGAACTGGGTGCGGTCGCCGGGCAGCGGGTGCGGGGCTTCGGTGACCCAGTCGGTGATGGTGCCGATCGGGGTGCCGGGGGTGGCGGGGCTGGTGAAGGCGACGATGGTGTCGTTGACGGCCATGGCGTGTGGGGCGCCGGTGGCGCGGCCGACCGAGCGGGCCCGGCCGCCGACCTTCCGCGAGGACGGGAGGGTGGACTTCGCGGCATCCAGGCCGAGATCGGTCAGTCCCCAGATCACCGCCCCGGCTCCGACGGGGCGCACCGGCTTGCGCTTCGGCGTGCCCTTCGGTCGGGCCGACTTCGGCTCCGGTGCTGGCGTCGGGCCGGTGTCGGACGGGTCCGGCTTGGACGGCAGCCCGGAGGTGGTGCCGCGCTGCTCGGTCAGCTTGTTCTTCATCAGGTCGCGCAGTCCGCCGGCGACCGTGTTCGGGTGCTCGTGGTCGGGCTGGGCCAGCAGCCAGGTCTGCTTGACGGTGGCGACCTTCAGCACGCCGAGCACCTGGAGGATGCTGTGGCGCAGCGGGCCGGTGGAGCCGTTCTGGTAGGCCTTGGCGCGGACGAAGTGGACGCGCTTCTTCGGTGCCGGCTGCTGCTCGTCCTCGTCCTGGCTCATGCCGGTGCTCCCCGTGGTTGGTGATCTTCCGGGTTCTTCGATACCTCATGCCACCGACAGCCGGGCCCGCCGCCCGCCCTCGCCGCCGCCCCATCACCCAGCCCGATCACCGAGCGGGCAGGCCGAGAGGCCGAAGAGACGGGAGGGCCACTCAGCGGCCCTGGAGCGCGCAAAACACCGCACGCCCCAGAACCGCCAACCACAACTACCAACAGACAGGGGCACAGAGGGGTTGCCGGGGTTTCGGCGGACCTTGGATTCGGTGCCTGACCTGCAAAAATGTGCCGGTTCCGGTGTTGACCGGTGGTCGGGGAGGTAGAGGGGGAGCAGGTCGGGGAACTGGAGGGGGAGTCCAACGTCCTCCGAGGGGCTCCAGCGGGGCGAAATCACCGCTGCCGGGCTCCTGGTGAGCGTACCCGTGCCGGGGCCGGCGGACACCGGATTCCGCCGCGCACCACCCGCGGCCGGGTCAGGCGAGCAGCCGCCCAGTGCCGGCCACCGTCGGGTCCGGATCCGGGGCGGGTGCCGGGGCCGGGCGCAGCCGGGTCGGCGGGGCCGGTGGGGTGCGGGCTGCGGCGAGGTGGTGGGGGATGACGGCGGCCAGGCCTTCGGCGGCCTCCAGGAGGAGGGGGTCCTCGCCGGGTCGGTCGAGGAGGGCTTGGGCGAGGTGGAGGGCGGCTTCGAGGACTGCGGCGGGGGCGCGGACCATGCGCAGCGCGGCGATGGCGTCTACGGCCCGTTCGGCGGGCTGCTGGGCGTCGGGGTGGTCCGGGAGGTCGGGCAGGAGTGCGGGGAGGCTCCAGGGCGGCGGCTGGCGGCCTGGGGAGCGCTGCGGGCCGAGGGCGCGGCCTGCGCCGGGGCCGAGCGCGCGCCGGGCGGGCGGAGGGGTGCTCACGCGCGGTTCAACGAGTCGGGTTCGTCGCGGTGGCGGCCGGCCTGTTCGCGGGCATCAACCGGGCCGTACGGGCCCCGGGGTACGGCTTCGCTGCCGCCGGGGGTCGCACAGGGAAGTTGTCGGTGCTTGCGGGGCCCCTTGTCCACGGCTGTGACCTGGGGATTCGGCGCCGGTCCGCTGGTCGGGAAGGGAACCTGAAAGAGAACCTGAAACGGGACCTCAAAGAGGACTCCGAACGGAACCTCAAACGGCACTCCAAACGGAACCGGGCCGGGACTGCGGCCGGAACCGTCCGGCCGGCTCGACCGCGGCGTCGGCACCAGGGCGCCCGCCGGCCGCCCGCGCGCAGCCCTCCACACCACCGGCCCCGGGCGTACAGGACACCCTGAGTACTGCTTCGCTCTCGTGCCGAAGACCCCGTGCAGAGAAGTAGTCGGCGTTGCGGAGAGCGGTTGTCCGCCTGCTCTGACCTGCGGCATCAAGGTGTCCGGGGGACTATCTCGACGCAACCTCCGAAGCAACTCGTGAGGCAACCTCCGGAGCAACGTCCGGGGCAACCTCCGACGCAACCTCCGGAGCAACCAGCCGTGCGGCGCCCTGGCGGGTGGTCAGCGCGGGTTCGGGTGCTGCCAGGCGCCGACGGGCAGGGCCTTGGGGTCGCGGTCGCGGTGGGCGGCCCGGAGGGCGGCGATCGCGGCCAGGGCGGTGGGGTGGAGGGCGACCTGGTCGTGGCGGGGCTCGCGGACGAAGCGGTCCGGACCGTCGGGGCCGCCGTGGAGGACCGCGGCCCACTGGGGGACGTCGTGGATGCCGGCCTCGACCCAGCCGACCGGGCGGCCGTGGTGGAGCAGGACGTGGACGGGGCGGGCTTGGGGCCGGGCGGCGTCGGTGTCGCGCCACATGGTGCGGGCCCAGCCGTCGGTGAGCGGGCGTTCCCACTCCCACGGCCCGTACCGCTCCACCGGCCGGGCGGGCACCTCGGCTTCGCGTGGGCGGCTCATCAGCTCGCGCCAGCGGTCCTCGGCCGTCTGCTCCGGTGAGTGGCCTCCAATGCTTTGACCTGCGTCGGCAAGGTTCGCCGGGGGCGGTGCGTCACGATCGGCGTCACGGTCTTCGTCACGAATACCGGGCCGAGGAGCAGCGTCGGCGGGCAGGCCGGCGGCGGGCTCGGGGCCGGCGACGGCGCCGTGGTGGCGGTGGTGGAGCTCGGCCTGCTGGAGGATCCGGGCCAGGACGTCGGGCAGCACCTGGTGGAGCAGCGCGAGCGCCTGGTCGGCCTCGGCGGCGGTGCCGGCCTGGACGGTGTGGAGGTAGTCGTGGACGGCGTCGTCGATGTCGGCGGCCAGGCGCAGCAGCTGCTCGGCCGGCGCGCCGGTGGAGGCGGCGTCGGGCGGCACCGGGAGCAGGGCCGGAGCGGTGGTGGCCGCCGTGGCAGCCGCCAGGGCCGGGGCGGTGGTGGTCTTGCGGCGGCGGTAGGCGGCGCTGCGGCAGTTGGTGTTGCAGTACTGCGGCTGGCGGCCGCGCCTGCCGGTGGTGGGGGTGAGTTCTCTGTCGCACGCCAGGCAGCGCGGGATGTCGGGCGGGCCCGGCTGGTCGGGGATCACGCGACAAGGCTAGGCGCGGGTGGTGGACATCGTGACGCCGCCGCCGACCTTTCGTGACGCCAACCTTGGAACAGCCCTGTCACCAGGAAGAACGCGGGGCGACCTGGCGCCCCGGCGTCACGGAATCACGATTCACGCCGGGCCGGCGGCCGGGCCCCGCAGCCCACCTTGATGGCCGCCCCGCGGCCCGCCGGGCCGGTTCAGGCGCGCTGCTGGTCGAGCGCGGCCACGAGCAGGGAGACGGCGTAGGTCGCGTCCCGGGAGAGCCAGGGATCGCCGTCGACCGCGTCGATGACCAGGCTGCCGTCGATGTAGCTGCCCCAGGCGTCGCCGGCCCTGGCGACCCAGCCCACCAGCTGGCGGTTCGGGCCCCGGACCGCGAACAGGTCGGGGGCGGCGGCCCAGCCCTCCACCACCAGGTCGCTGTCCGGCAGCCTCCAGGAGTCGCTCGGGGCGCCCAGGCCCCGGGCGAGCGGCGACACGGACGTACGCTCCGCGGCGAGCGCCAGCTGCAGCTGCTCGGGAAGAACCGAGGCCTGCTCACCGTCCGGGTCGACCGGGGCGGCCGGGGCCGGCTGCTGCACCAGCCGGGCGGCAGCCGGCACTGCGGAGTGCAGCGCGGCCGGGGCACTGCGCACGGGCTCGGCGAGGGGGCGCAGCGTCTGCGCGGTGCCGAGTGCGGGTCCGCTGGTTTCGACGCGCGGGGAAACAACGAGCCGCGGCCCGGGCGGTGCGGCAGCGGGATCGGGGACAACCGGCGGGGCGGCGTCGAACGTTGCGGGGCGGTCCGGGACAACCCGCTGTCCGCCGGGGACAACGTCAGCAACCGACGCGGTTGATTCGACGCGCGACGATTCGACCTGATCGGCGGAGCCGGTGGTTTCGACGCGCGACGAATCCGCCGAGAGGGCAGCGGGTGCAGCGATCGGTGCCGGATCGGCGAGTGCAGCGGCGGCGGCTTCGCGCTGCGCCCGGCCCCGGGCGGAAACCATCTCGAAGCGCAGCACGTGGGCCTGGCGCAGCAGGCGCTGCGTCGCGCCGGTGACGTTGGCCTCCAGCAGTTCCAGCGCGCGGCCTGCGCCCGGGTCCTCGCCGCCCTGGCGGGCCTGCTCCAGGCGCTGAAGGTAGCGGGCCGCGCCGCGCTGCACGGCGGCGGCCAGCTCCAGGAACTCGCGGGCGGCGGTGTCCGGTGCGGCCGGGATATCGACGCGCGAGGTAATGAGGGCGTCCGCGACGGCGTCCTGCTGGTCCTCGGCGCGGCGCCGCCGGTACGCCTTCGACGAGCACGCCCGGCCGCAGTAGACCGGCCGCCGGCCCGGTCCTGTGGCGCGCAGCGGCGTCGCGCACTCGGGGCAGGTCGGCGCCTGCGGCTCCGGGTTGATTCCTCGCGCGTCGGTTCCACCCCCGACCGCGATTCCTCGCGCGTCGGTTCCGTCGAGGTCGCCGTTTCGTCGCGCGTCGAAAACCTGTTCCATGATCCGGATCGTAACGGGCGGCGCGGACAGGCCCTCCCCGGGGCGCACCGCACCGGTCGTACGCGCGTGCGCAGAGCACCTTGCGCACCCCGTTGCGCAGCGCACCGGCCGGTTGCGCAAGACCCGCCCGGGGGCGGTTGCGCAGTCACCCTCCCGGGGAACTGCGCAACCGCCGCGCAGTCACCCCGCCCGGCGCGTACGCACCGCGCGCTGCGGACCGTAGGGTCCGCGCCGGGCGGTCCGGCCCCGGATGCGGCCGTGGAAGAGCGAGGCGGCCGACGGGCAGGAGGACCAGGAGCTCCATGGCCTCCCAGTGCGTAGCGGCCCGCACCACCCGTGACCTGCGATGGGGAGTTTGGACTGTGAAACTCACCGGTGCTCCCGCACCGAACTCACCGGCCCTGGCGGGCGGTGCGTGAGGCAACTGCGTGCCCGCGCGCAGTTCCGCCGGACACCGAGTTCGGCTGCGATCAGTGGCGGGTAGGGCTGTGCGTGTCCAACGACCGGGAGGGGAACGCAGTGAGCGAGAACGAGCGGCTCAAGTCGCTGATCATCAGCGCGGCGCAGGAGCTGTGGGACGACAAGGAGGCGCTGGGGAAGTTCCTCGGCGTGGTGCGGCGCGGCGACGGGTGGACACAGCTGGCCGACGAGCTGGAGAAGAACCGGCCGGCGAACGCCACGTTCTACGGCGTGAAGAGCGCCGAGTTCCAGGCGTAGCCGTCCAGCCGGTGGCCCGCCGCTCCCCGTCCAGGGAGTGGCGGGCCACTGCCGTGACCTGCGGTGGGGAGTTCCGGCGGGCGAAACTCACCGGTCGAACCACCACCACCGAGGGCGTTCTCACCGGCCATACCGGGGTGCCCGCAGGCTGAAGGTCAGTTCCGGTCATCCGATACCGCGGAGACGGCCAGGCCGCCGGGCCCGAGCAGCCGACGACGGGAGGCCGGCACCGCGGGCACCTCGGGCACCTCGGCGGCGGCCGGCTCCAGGAACGGGGCCCGCTCGACCGCGAGGAGCCGGGCCCCGCCGGACGGCTGGACGGCGGTGTCGGTGGCGGGCTCGGAAAAGGGCTGCCACAACGGGCGCCGGTCGGAGGAACTCATGATCGCCAGTCTTCCAGGTCCACCCCGCCCGGCCACACCGAACAGGCCGCCCCACCGCATCAGCCCGGGCACGATGGAGACAGGAACCGGCAAGGGAGCAGCGATGCGCACCGCAGACGTCGTGGTCGGCGAGACCTACATCGCGAGCATCCCCCAGCGACTCCCGGAGGAGCTCCGGCGCCCGGGAGACACACCCGAGCAGTGGCGGGCGAACATGCAGCTGCACCTCGTCCGCGGCCGGCGCATCACGGTGACCGTGACCGGCTTCGGCGAGGAACCCGGCACGGTGCAGGTCAGCCGTAACCTCCCGGCCGGGCGCGTCGCGCTGCGCCTGACCGCCGAACAGGCCGCCGCCCTCGACCTCGCCGAGGGCCAGGAATACGAGATCACCGGCGTCGTCACGGACGCGGACGGCGAGGCCATCACCTTCTCCGGCGCGGTCGTCCACACCATCCCGGCCCGCTGGCTGCGCCCGCCCGGCGAGCGCCTGGTGCTCCGCCCGGACACGGCCCACTTCCATCGCGCTCTGGTGTGCCGGGACGCGGACGGGATGACACCAGCGGAGATCGACCGGGCTGCGGGAAAGGCGCTGGAGCAGCTCCACCACGTCCGGGGCCTGGCGCTGGAGGACCCGAACGTCGACCATTCGGTGCTCACCGCCGAGGCCGACCACCAGGAGTGGCTGCGGATCGCCGAACAAGTGGGAAAGGCCGGCCGTGCCGTCTACGACCCGCGGACCGATCCCGACGCGGTGGAGCACCCACCGCTGATCCGCTTCCGGCAGAACTGAAACGGCCAGGCGGCGGGTTGTCCCACCCATGTCCCAGGTCCGGTGCGCAGCACCGCCACCTGCGCAAACGTGGGTGGCATGTCCTAGGACCGTCCCAGAAAATCGGGTCATACCGGGCATGCTGGGACAGGGGTGTCTCAGCCTTGCCCCAGGCCGACAGGTTATGTCTGGCGATAACTTCTGTGGGCTTCCAACCCCCACTCGTTGGTCAGCCGGTGGCTGCCAGGCCTCCACGCCCGCCGCGGGGTGGCCTGCGGTGGTAGGCCGGGAGGATCACCTCGGGGACGTCGACCGGCACCTCGGAGAGCGCCTCGACCCACTCCTCCTGGCTGCCCTTGAAGGCGATCCTGGGGTTGATGCGGTGCAGGCCGTTGGAGACGCGCCAGATGAGGCCGAGCTCGGCCAGGCGCCCGAGAGCCGGCGAGATGTTGCTCTTCTTGGTGCCGAGCCGATCGGCGATCTCATCCAAGGTGAGGGGGACCCAGCCGCCGTCCGTCATCTCACTGAGCACCGTGTGCCAGACGTCGTACTGCAGAGTCGTCAGCCGGTACAGGGGGAGGGCCCGCGAGAGATCCTGCGCTGTGAACACCGAGTCCTCGGCAGTCAGGAAGGTCGCGGTCTCCTGGTCCTGGTCGTGGTGTTCGGCGGTCATCACAGCGACTCCAGCTTAGGTCGACGGGTGCGGCGCGGCGGGCGGACCTCGCCCTCGGGCAGACGGATCTCGGGGATGCTGTCGGGCATCAACGCCAGCGCGCGCTGCTGCTCGGCACTGCTGCCCCAGAACGCGATCCGCGGGTTGATCCGGTAGCGGCCGCGCTTCTCCAGCCACATGAAGCCCATGTCGAGAAACTTCGCCAGGGCCTCCCCGGCTTCCTTGCGGCCGATGCCCAGGCGCTCGCCGAGCTTGATGACCGTCGTCAGGACGATTCCACCCTTGAGCTGGGCGCCGAGCATGGTGTGCCACACGTCGTACTCGGTGGCGGTCAGGCCGATGAACGGCAGCTTCGCCGACAACTCCTTGGAGGCCATGTAGAAGGTGTGCCCGAGGAAGTCGAAGTCCTCACGCCGACCGGCCGCCAGCTCCGGCGCTGGAGCCGGGTTCACCGACACGGACTCGCCCGGCTCCAGGCGGATCGCGACGACGTTCTGCCCGCCCGCGGTCTCGGGCGGCGGGGGCTTGGCGGGCTGCCTGCCCGGCCGGGACGAGGGAAGGCGCACCACACGGCCGCCCGTTGAGGGACTGATCACCACCAAAGGTTATCCCAGGAGATAACTTTTGTGGGTCTAGGACCCTCATTCGGCGCGTCGAATCCGGAGTGTGGGGCTACAACCCTCAGTTACTCGCCAGTAACGGGGGTTATGACCCCACATTCGTTCCACGTTCCCCCAGGTCAGAGCGCTGCACCTCTTTACATACCCAGAACCACCTGCCGCCCATCACGCTCTCCCATCGGGCTCCGCCCGATCCTGCTGGCTGTGACGCCGGGCACCAGCAGTGGATCTACCGCCGAGCCTCCGGCGGGCTTGCTGCCCGTGCCGCTCCCGCAGCCCGGGCCGGCGCCACAGCCAGCCTGCTGGCCGCTGTAGCTGGGGTGTACAGCGCCGATCACGGAAGTCCGGCTGCCGCCGGACCCGGGCCTTGACGGCCCTTTCCGCGCTCATCAGTCACCAGGCGGGCACCGGTGCCGGGCGGGCCCGGTGGTGGCGGGCTCGGGCGATCCTCCGGTTCGCATCGGCGGGCCACAGCTCTCTAGCAGGTCGTCCTGGTGGTACGCGGCGATCTCGTCCAGGTGGTGATGACCTGGTCGGGTGCCCGGTAGCGGGCAGGTTGGCACGGTCGGGGCTGGCCGGTGCGGCAGGCGCCCGGGCCCGGCACGGGTGTCCGCCACCGGGCGAAGGGCAACTGGACAGGGCAAGGGCCGTCAGGCCCGGCCCGGTGCGCTGTCGGCGCGCAGCGTCGATGGCGCAGTCCAGGCGGCAGCTGGATGGTCCAGCGCATCCGGGCGCTGGCCACGGGTGCGGGGGCGGAGCACGCCGCGCCCAGCCAGGCCCGAACCGGTGCCCCGCGGCGGTGGCCCGGTTGCCGCCCGTACCCGGGCGTTCCGGCAGGGCAGGCGGGGCACCCGGCCGGGGTGGGGAAGAGCGAAGGGGAGGGTTCGGATCGGAGGCAGGCGGCCCGTAGGCTCACGCCGAGGGGCCCTCGCGATTCGAGCGCGAGGGCCCCTCTTCCCTGTGGGCGCCGGGTCAGCCGGCGCCCCAGTCGTAGACCTCATCCTCGCCGTAGTCAGCGAGGATCTCGGCGGCGGCTTCGGACAGTCGGCGGGTGATGTCGGCGGCGACGTCCGGGTGGCAGTGGACCTCCACGCCGACGCTGCGGAAGTCGCCCTGGTCGTCGGTGTCATCGCTCACCGGGCTGCCTGGCCTTCGGCGGGGCCAGTGGTGCGGGCGATGGCTTCGACGTCGAGTTGGTCGGCGAAGTCGCCGAGCGCGGAGCCGAGCCGGCCGACGGTGTAGGGGTCGAGGTCGGCGTGGCCGGCGGCGGCCCAGCCCTGCCAGATCGAGCCGAAGCTGCGGAGCATCGAGGTGACGTCGGCGACGGCGAGGTGCTGTTCGCCGTCCAGGTCCCGTAGTTCGAGCTGTACTCCGGTGGCGCTCACGGTGGAATTCCCTTTCGTCGGGAGAATTCGGTGCTGGTCGGCGGCCGAGGGATTATGGAAATGGTCGCCGACGCAGCCTGGGATGGTCGTTCGGAATTCGGATCGGCGACACGATGGCGCTGAGCAGGGGTTACAGCTCGACGTCCATCCACGCGATGTCGTTCAGCTCGACGTCGATGCCGGCGGCGCGGTGGCCGTTGTCCTTGAAGTAGTGCTCGCGCAGGCCCTCGGCGAGGATCCGCTCCTGCTGGGCCTGGGTGGCTCCGGCGTCGCGGGCGGCGTAGAGCTTCTGGGCGACGGAGCCGGGCATCTTCTGGGTGATGGTGCGGGCCCGGGGGTCGTCGGTGGAGCCGCCGGCCGCGCTGTAGCCGAAGGTGCCGGAGATGTGGAGCATGAAGCCGTTGGTCTCGGCGGCCTTGCGGGTGCGGTCCTTCACCCTGGGCTGCCACTTCGCGCGGACCTGCTGCTCGACCTTCTTCGCGGCCGCGGGCTTGGGGACACCCTGGCCCTTGAGCCAGCGCTGCACGGTGCGCTGGGAGACACCCAGCTCCTGGGCGAGCTGCTTGGTGGAGCCCTTGGCGCCCTTGAGCAGGAATCGCATCCGCGCACCGAGCGACTGCGGAATCGGGCGGGTACGCTCCGCGCGCTCCAGGCCCTCGTCGATCTCCCCCATCGGACTTCTCCTTCCTGACGCCCCGAAGGCGCCGCGGTTACTCGGGCACGGGCGGCCCGCCGGACGGGTGCCGGCGGGCCGGGGTGGGGACTACTCGTCGGCGGAGACGACTCCGCCGGCCTTGATGTGCCGGGCGGGGTTCGCGTCGTCGGCGAGCAGCTCGGCGATTTCGGTCATGGGCCTGCTGCCCTCGAACTTGACCATCCCCGGGCTAACGCCCAGGCGCAGCGAGGTGGTGAGGGTGCCGTCGGGCTTGGTGAGGACGTCCAGGGCGCCGGGTCCGGGCGAGGCGAAGACGGCGCAGTCGGAGAGCACGGCGAAGGCGTGCAGGCCGGTGTCGCCGGTCATCTTGCGGAGTTTGCGGTGGAGGTTGACGGTGGCGGTGTCGATGACCAGGGCGCGCATCAGCGGGTCCCAGGTCGGCCGGTCCAGGGCTGCCCAGCGCTCGCCGGGCTTGTAGCCGTGGCCGCGGGGGCGCTCGCGCATCTTGCCGATGGTGCCCTTGGCGGTCTGCTTGATCGCGGTCAGCACCGCCAGCTCGGCCGGATCGCCCTGCTTGACGGCGGCCATGGCGTCCAGGAACGCCACCGGGTCGGTGACGGTGAGCGGCACGCCGAGGGCTGTCATGGTGTCCACGTAGGCCTGGCGCAGGCGCTTGTGCCACGGGTCGAGGTACGGGCCGCTCTCGTGGCGCAGCCAGCCCTCCAGCGGCTGCGGACGGGCGCCGAGCTCGGCGGCGTAGGCGACCTTCGCCGTGGTGTACCAGGCCGGCCCGGTCGGGCGGGAGCCGTCGGCGGTGAACGGCGAGGGGAGCAGCGGGTTCGTGTCGACGGCGGACAGGTCGACCAGCCAGGAGCCGGGGGTCTTCGGGTCGAAGTCCGGGTTCAGCTCGTGCACTGGACCGGACAGCGGCAGCACCAGGCGGCCCGCGGCGGCGAGGAAGGCCATGTTGACGTCGAGGCCGACCGCGAACGGCGCCGCCTTCTCCGCGTCGGTCAGGTCGCGGTGCCAGTCCCACGCCTCCGTCACCAGGGCGTCCCCCGGCCTGCGGTCCTGGGCGAGCGGGTGCATGTCGGGGACCTCCGACGGCGCGGGGTCGAAGGCGTCCTTCGGCCGGGAGCCTTCCACCGTGCCCGATGTCCAGCCGGCCTCAGTGCGCACCGCCCGGGTCGGCGGGCGCAGCGCGGTGACGAGCTCCAGGCCGCTCACGGCGGTGGAGCCGCGCGGGGTCAGGACCCGCTTCGCGTAGGTGCCGAGCAGGCGCGCGAGGTCGGAGGCGGGCAGGCCGTCGGGGATCTGCCAGCCGCCAGAGGCCAGGGCGCCCCAGGCCGGGATGCACAGCTGGACGCACTGGCGCTTGCCGTCCTCGGGGGTGCGGTAGATCCGCGCCCACGGACCCAGGCCGCGCTGGGTGAACAGCCAGCCGGCCTTCTCCACCGCCTTGACGGCCTTGTGCGTCTTCGGCAGCTGACCGAGGCGCTGGACGAACTCGGTCTTCTCGTCCCGCCCGAGCGGGGGCAGGCCGAGCTCGGCCAGGGCGGCGTCGGTGAGCACGACCAGGGCGTCGCCGTCCTTGCCGTGCCGGTGCAACCGCGGCGAGCCGAACTTGCTCTCCAGCGCCCACTCGACCACGGCGGCCAGGGTGTGCTTGGCCGGGGCCGTGGCGGCCGCCGTCCCGTCGGCGAGGTAGGCCACCAGGCCCTTGCCGTTCGGGGCGACATCGAGCACCGCGAGCGGACCGGCCGGGAACCGCGCGGCAGCGGCCGCCTCCCAGTCCGACGGACCCTCAGCAGCGGAGGCCGCCTTCGCCGGAGCCTTCCGAGTCCGCGACGAAACCGGGCGGCGCGGCGCAGCGGCCGGACCCGGCCGGGTCCCTTGGGCGGCGGCCGGCCTCATGGGCGCGGCTGGTACAGCGACGGGGGCCGGCGTGGCGTGCTCGGCCGTCGTGGCCTGAACGAGCGCGGCCACCGCCTCCGCCGGAGAACCCTGGACGAGACCGGCCACCGACGGCGCCGCGGTGGCCGGGACGCACCAGCCGCCCATGTGTACCGGGCGCCCGCCCGAGCGGTACGGCGTCGGGCGCCCGCACCGCACGCACGGCTGCGGCTGACCGGAGACCAGGTCCCCAGCCGCGTCGCGGTCGAGCTCCACGGCCTGGTCGCTGTCGAACGTCGCCGGCACCGGCACCGGCGCGGGAGCGATCGGGGCTGCTTCGGCCGGGGCGGCCACCGTCGGCTCGGCCACCGGAGCCGGAGTCTGGATGGCGGCGGGAGCGAGGCCTGCGGCCTGGGCCCGGCGCAGCCACTCGGTGGGCTCGACCGTGCCGTGGCGCAGCGCCAGCGTCGCGAGGAACCGGATGTACACCTCGCGCTTGGGCGGGCGCGGGTCGGTCGACCCCGCCTCCCAGCGCACGATCGTCTCCCGCCGGGTCTTCAGCGCCTTCGCCAGGTCCTCCTGGGTGTACTCGGCCGCCTTGCGCAGCCGCTCCCGCTCGGCGGGCACCGGCAGGTCGTCAGCCGGCTTCGGCCGCTCCAGCAGCGCGTCGATCGCCGCGAACAGGTCGTCGCTCATGAACACCTCCCCTTTCACCAACCAATCTAGCACGAAAGTAACTTTTGAGTGTAACTTTTCCTGTCACTTTCACTCGTTTGGGGATGCCGGTCGACGTCCGCAGGCGAGGGGGGTCTGTGCACCAGCCGGACGGGGGTCTCCCCACCACGCGGACGGGGGTCTCCCCATGAGCCGGACACCCTTAAGAGAAGTAGAGAGAGAACGCGGCAAGCCCCTCCCGGACGCCCGAAGGGCATCAACAGGTGGTCTTCGCGCGCGAGGCACGAGGCCGCCGCGCGGGCCGGCCGACGGGACTTCACGGGCCGGGGGTGGCAGCACCGGTGCTGCCAGGGGTAGCAGCGTGGGTGCTGCCACCCTGGCAGCACCCACGCTGCCCAATATCTAGAACCCGTATCCAGAACCCAGGTCCAGACGCCTCCCGGACGGCCGTAGGCCAGGTGACGGGTGGCTGCGCGCGCGAGGCCGCACGCGGCCCGGAACTGCCGCTTCGAACGGACGTCCAGGGCGAGGCTCTAGATCGTCCCCTGACGGTCGATCTTGCCCCCGAACGGAGCGACGGAGCCGGGAGGGGGATTCAGGCCGCCAGAGGGGCCGCCAGGCCCCTTCCCGGGCACCTCTGGTGATCAGGTCACGTCGCGGGTCATGTCGACGAAGCGCGAATAGTGGAGCTGCGCGGCCAGCGTGATCGTCGCGGTCGGCCCGTTGCGGTGCTTGCCGACGATCACGTCGACCTCCCCCGCGCGGGGGTGCTCCTTCTCGTAGGCGTCGGGGCGGTGCAGCAGGATCACGATGTCGGCGTCCTGCTCCAGTGAGCCGGATTCGCGCAGGTCGGAGACGGCCGGGGTCTTGTCGGTGCGCATCTCGGGCCCGCGGTTGAGCTGGGCCAGGATGATGATCGGAATGCCGAGTTCCTTGGCGAGCAGCTTGATCGAGCGGCTGATGTCGGAGACCTCCTGCTGGCGGCCATCGTCGCCGCGCCGCTTGCTGCCGCCGGTGATGAGCTGGACGTAGTCGATGATGATCAGCGACAGCTCCGGCACGCGGTGCTTGAGCCGGCGGCACTTGGCCTGGATCTCGGGCAGCGACTGCGCGCTCTCGTTGATGTAGAGCGGCGCGTCGCTGTAGCGCGGCGCCGCAACGGCCAGCTTCTGCCAGGACTCGTCGGTCAGGGTTCCGGCCCGCAGGTGGTGCAGCGCGACCTTGCCCTCGGCCGACAGCGCCCTCATGTTCAGCTCGTCGACAGACATCTCCAGCGTGATGAACGCGGCTGGCCGCCCCGCACCGTCGATCGGCTGGTCGGCGGAGTTGCGTGGCATCGTGCAGGCCCGCGCGAAGTCCATCCCGATCGTCGACTTCCCGTGTCCAGGCCGGCCCGCCACGATGATGACCTGGCCGGACTGCCAGCCCTGGGTGAGGGCGTCCAGGTCGGCGAATCCGGTCGGCACGCCGGTGATGCCCTCGCGGGTGCCGGCTGCCTCGATCGCGTCGAGGGTGCCGCCGACGGTGTCGCGCGGCAGCACGAAGTCGTCCTCGCGCCCCCGGGTCTCCACCACGGCCGCGATCTCGGCGGCAGCAGCAGCGGATACCTCGTCGACCTCGCCCTCCCCGGCGTAGCCCATGCCGACGATGCGGGTGCCAGCCTCCACCAGGCGGCGGAACACGGCCTGCTCGCGGACCTGCTCGGCGTAGTACTCGGCGTTCGCGGCGGTGGGCACCGAGTTGACCAGGGTGTGCAGGTAGGAGGCGCCGCCGACGCGCTCCAGCTCGCCGCGCTTCTTGAGCTCACCGGCCACGGTGATCGGGTCGGCCGGCTCCTTGCCCTTGTGCAGGTCCAGGATCGCGCGGTGGATCGTCTGGTGCGCCGGGCGGTAGTAGTCGTCCGGGCTCAGCGTGTTGGAGACGTCGATGATCGCTGACGCCGCGAGCAGCATGCCGCCCAGCACCGACTGCTCGGCCGCCAGGTCCTCCGGCTGGCCGCCGGGCGGCACCCGCTCGAAGCCGGTGGCGGCCGGCTCGGCCTTCGGCTTACGGCGCCCGCTGCGGGGCCTGGGCACCGACTCCTCGGCCGGCGCCTCGGCATCCGCCCAGTCGATCTCGTCCGGCATCGGCTCGGTAGGTACGCTCACGGTGGATTCCACGGGTTACTCCTGGGGATTCGGGCACGGCCGCCGGGGCCTGGCGAGGTCTCTTCCGGCGGCCGTGCCGTGCTGTCTGGGGTCGGGCAGGGTCAGATGTTGGGCTTGCGCAGCCCGGCGAGCAGGTTCGCCACCTCGGCCGGAGCCGGGACCGGCTTGAAGTCCGGGCCCTCCTTCGGCAGCTGCGGCGGCCGAGACTCCCCGCCGCTCTGCGACGGGATGCACGCCGTACCCAGCACGATCTCGGCCAGCGGCAGGTTCGGAATCCGGTCGCGCTCCAGGACCGAGCTGTGGTTCTTGATGCCGCCCGGGTTCTTGGTCAGCTGCTCCACCAGGAGCCGCCGCGTGCGGTCGTCCAGCTCGGTGACCTTCGGCCAGCCCTGATCGGCCATCGCCTCCAGGAGCGCCTGAGCGAACGCTCTCGCCTTCGCCCTGCCCACCGACCACGGAGACGGGAGCAGCTGGAGCAGCCGGACGGCGGCCGCGGTTTCCTCGGGGTCGAAGACCGCCACCTCCTCCTCCCCCGGCGCAGCCGGCCCGCGACCGGAGGTGTCCATGAGGGGGAAGGGGGAGGAGGTAGTTACCTCCTCCTGGAGGTGTGGAACCAATCCGGCATTGCCGGAAGCTGCTCCCACCTGCGGGAACGCCGTTTTCCGGCCCCTGCTTCCGGCAATGCCGGATCCGGCAATGCCGGAAGCTGCTCCCACCTGCGAAGATCGCCTGTTTGTGGCGTTTCGTCCCCTGCTTCCGGCATTCGCGCTTCCGGCAATGCCGGAAGCTGCTCCCACCTGCGGAGACTCGGCGTCGGCCGGATCGGCGGCAGGACGGTAGTCGGGGTTGTAGGCGGGCCACTCGTAGTACTCGTACGCCACGCCCGCGGAGTGCCGGCCGTCCTCGGACCGCAGGTTGATGAGGCGGATGTAGCCCTTGCTCCGCAACCGCTTGAACGAGTCGTAGACCGAGTCCCGGGAGACCAGCCGGGAGCCGTTCGCGCTGACGACGCCCTGGCCCTGCAGTCGCTCGATCAGCGAAACGGGGGTGACAACGAGCAGCGGAGCGTCCTTCGGTCGACGGGCCTGCTCGCCGAACATGAAGCCGAGCTCCACCAGGATCAGCAGGTCCAACGGGTACTCGACCCGGGTCGGACCGCTGCGCATGTGGGCATGCACCGGCACCGAACTGACCGGGCCACGTTGGCTGATGGCCGCGTGGTCGCTGGACTCCTGGAGGGTGGTCTGGATACTCACTTCGTCACCCCCGACCCGGTGGCAGGCAGGTCGGCCTGGACGACCAGGAGGTGGGTGGACGTGGTCTGGGTATGGGTGTGACGCGTCATGCCCATAGAGGCCAGGAATCCGGGTTCCGTGTGACCCGTGATTGCGTGACGTGCGTCACGAAGGGCCAGGCGATTGCCCGACCGGAACGGCGAAGTGGCGGCGGCCGGGGCAAGCCGGCCGCGCCGCAGGACGGCGGGGGTGGTCAAGGGGGTGGCTCTCTTTCCCGCTGTCGCCAGTCCATCGGCACCAGGCGATTCCCCGGCCGAGCGACGAGACAGGTGTCTCTCGCCCAGACTTAGGTCTGACTGGTACCGTCGGACCAGCGACAGCTAAATAGGTAGTTGAGTCAACGAGAGCGGCCCGGAATCTTGGCGGATTTTGAGGGGCCGCTTTCGCGTTCTCAGGAACAAGTCGTGCAGTGCCTAGCAGGCACCGATCCGGAGCCTAGCCCCGGGCTGGGGCCGATCTCCCATGTCGGATGTCGCCGGGCGTGTCCGCCGAATGCAGCATCAGACGGCCTGCCTGTGGATAGAATTCGCGGCCTACTTGCGGTTGATCCACGAGTGCAGAGCCTCGGCCCGTTCGCGCATCACCTGCATCCGGGCCTCCCACTCCTCGCCCGAGGAGTGATGCGGGTGGCGGGTGATCTGGTGCGGATGCAGGCGGTACATCATCCCGACCTCGGCGTTGAACCACCCGTTCGCGACCGCATCGAGGCCCAGCAACAGGCCGGTATCGCCGGAAGCCGGCAGGGCCAGCCAGCCTCCGAGCAGGGCGACCAACTCGCGGCGCGCGCACAGCGTCGCCGGGTGCACCTGGGCCCGGCGGTGGGTCCGCCAGTGCTCCAGAACGGCGCCCTGGACGATGACGCCGGCGGGCGGGTCCATGTCGAAGCCCTTGGTCGAGCCGTCCTCCAGGAGGTCGAGGACCCGGGAGGTGACCCAGCCAGCCTCGGGGTGGTCCACCAGCGCGGTGATGTCGCGGGCGAGTGATCCGTCCGGCAGCAGGTCGTCGGAGTCGAGAGCCTTGATCAGTTCACCAGTGGAACGGCCGAACGCCATGGTGCGGGCCACCTGCGGACCACCACGCCGTGAGGCGGAGATGCGGATTCGCGGATCGTCCTGCGGCAGGTGGGCGGCAGCGCTGACCCCGTCCCCGTCCTCCTGGACCAGCCATTCCCAGTCCCAGCCATCCGGCAACTCCTGGGCGAGCAGGGACTGGTAGGCCTCCGGAAGATACTTCACGCTCTCGCCGAACACGGGGGTGACGACGGATACCAGACGGTGGGTCACGATGATGCCTCGATCAGTTCAGGGTGGGTCCAGCGCCACCCAGTGCGGCGCAGGGCGTCAAGACGGGTGAGGAGCACGGAGGCCAGCGCGGTGCGCTCGGCGTTCTCCCAATGGGCAGCCTGTGCCGTGACCTGCCCGGGGTGCTTGCGGTAGATCTCGCCGGGCTCCGAGAGGAACCAGCCAGGGGAGACCGCTTCCAGGAGGACCAAGAGTGCGGCGTCCTCGGAGGCCGGCACGGCGGGCCAACCGCCAACCGCGTGGAGCAGATCGGTGTAAGTGGTCACCGTCGTGCCCATCACGGGAAACTGTCCGGCGCGGTAGCCGGCGGCGATGATGCCAGGCTCCAGCGGGCCTGCCGGCGGGTCGATGGTCGATCCGCGCAGCGTGCCGTCGGGCAGTAGATCGACAGCGGATGCGACGGTCCAGCCGATCTCGGGGTGTGCCGACAGGGTGTCGATGCCGTGGCGCAGCGCGTCGGGGGAGAGCAAGTCGTCGGCGTCGAGAGGGCGCACCAGCGTGCCGGTGACTCGGGCGAGTGCCATGGTGCGGGCCATGGCGGCTCCACCGCGTCGACCCGTGCCGTACGAGATCCGCGGGTCCTTCGGCAGCGCTGCGCCTGGGACGCCGGTCTCACCGTCCTCCTGTACGACCCACTGCCACTCCCATCCGTCCGGCAGGCTCTGCGTGCGGAGCGAGTCGTACGCCTCGCCGAGGAAGTGGTGGCCGCCCTCGTACACCGGGGTCACCACACTGATGATGGGCACTAGGACCACCTCTCCAGGGGGGTGCGAAAGATGAGCTCCACGCGGTCGGCGGGCATGGGAATGTCAGCGAGCTCCACCGGCCGACCGTCAGCGTCGTAGCTGATCTTCCGGATGCGGAGCAGCGGGATGCCCGGGGGGATGTCGTAGTCCCGAGCCTCGTCCGGGGTGGGCATGGCTGCCGTGACGTGGTCAACGATCTCGCAGACCTCGATGTCCACCGTGCTCAGCTGGTGCATCATGCCGCCGGCCCACGGTTCCTTGTCCGGGGTGTGAAGGTCGGGATTCGCCTTGATCAGTTCCCACGGCACGTAGCTGTACGACCGGCTGACGCCGGCCTTCTCGCGGTGCTGCCGCTCGTAGGTGATGAGGCGAACCCGCGAACCGGCCGGGATGTGGAGGAGCGAAGCGACGTCTTCGGGTGCGTCGATGAAGTCGTAGTCGGGCTGGTCCTTGTACAGGTCACGCACCGGGATGCCCATGTCGTACTCCGAGACACCACGTGCAGCGCGCTCGGCCTCGCTGGCCCGCACAGCCGCCTTCTCGTCGTGGTAGCGCCGGGTGTCGCGCCGGATAGGCGCGGGGGGAACGCGGACCCAAGTCTTTCCACCAGCGACTCCCGACAGCAGGCCCAGGCGCTTCAACTCCTGCACCACCTTGCTGGCGGTGGGGCTGCTGATGTCGTGCTGTTTGGCGAACGTGGCGATGGTGGGGAACTGGTCGCCGGGTCGGAGACCTTCCTGATCCCCTTGGGCGATCGCCTCTGCCACCTCAGCGATCAGCCGCTGTGTGGGCCGTGGGTCACGAGTGTTCATGAATGAACCTTCGCATCCCTGCCGCCACGAAGGCAAGACCTTTCAAGAAAGGTCTTGCCTGAGCCCTGATCGTGTGTCAGTCTTCTTCTCAGCGGCGAGCTTTCAAGAAAGGTCGGACATCCGGCCTGACCTTGGGAAACGCTGCAAACAGCGGTTGTCAGCCGCCTTCGGGTGGTGGCGAGGTCCCGGGGTTGATGCTCTAGCTCCCCCAAGCGCCGGACGGCTGTACCTCATAGCAACACCAGAACGATCTTTGAGCAGCGTGCTGCGCTGCCTGTCCGCCAGGACCACCCGACATCGGGCCGGCCCTGGCGGGCGGAGAGAGCAGCAACCTCTCGCCCCTCTCCCCCTCGACCTTCCCGGGAGGAACCCGATGTCGACCCGCACCCGTTCCCGCCGCACCTACGGCCGGGCACCGCTCAAGCTCAGCTCGCTCAACCCCGCCAACATCGACCTGGCGCAGGCCTCGATCGTCTGCCCGGAGTGCGACACCTGGCGCCGCGTCGTCGGGAAGACCGACCTCAAGGTGATCGGCCACGAGCGCGGCAAGACCGACCACTGCCCCGGCGGCAACCGCCAGGTCCAGGTCGACCTGACGCCGGACCGGTGGCTCGCCCGCCTGCGGCGCCAGCAGCTCGACGCCCTGTCGCCCGAGACGCGCCGGGCGGCCACCCAGCACTACAAGCCGCTGCCCGCGCAGCCCGGCCCGGTGCACCTGATGGCCACCGCCCGGCCGGAGGCCGACGAGCCCACGGCCGCTCAGCTCAAGAGGCAGGCCCAGCAGCGTACGGCGCAGTGGAAGAAGGTGGTGCAGGTCATCAAGGAGACCGACGACCTGCGGGCCAAGCCGCTGGTCGGTGCCATCGGGCCGATCCGCGGCATCGAGGCCCCGAGGACGACGCTGCACCCCGCCGCCTGACCCACCACCGGCACGAACCGCCACGGCCGCCGCCCACCCCACGCACGACGGGGTGGGCGGCGGCCGTGGCTGCTCGTACGCAGCACAGAGCAGCAAGAAGGCCCCAGGGATTACGGCCCCGGGGCCTTGTCGGTCGCACCGCACCATGACGAGAGGACACGACCGTGGACACCATGATGGCACTCGTCGGCACCCCGGCGAGCAACCCGCACGACGGCGACTTCGACGAGCTGTACGGCCGCTACGCGGTCCGACTGCTCGCCGCGGCCGCCGAGCAGCTCGCCGAGATCAGCCCGGCCGCCGCCGACCTCGACGAGGACCTGGCCGACGCGGTGTGGGACGCGGTCGAGGCCGGCCACTACCCCGAGGGCCGCCGCGGCTTCGCCGGCCTGCTGGTCCTGCTGCGCGACAAGGTCCGCCGAGTCCGCGCCCGTTCGATCGCCGCCAGCGAGGCGATCCGCGAGGTCGTCATCGACCTGGACGACATCGCCGACGAGCCGGTCACCGTGCTCACCACGGTCCGGCCGCTCCCGGCCACCGTCTCCGCCGCCGTCGCGGCCCTCCGCGCGCTCCCGCTGGCCGGGTGACCCCGTGGCCAGCGAGGCCCTGATCAAGCTGCTCGCCGCCAAGGCCGCAGCCGCTGCCGCCAAAGCCGCTGCGCGGGCCGCCGCCGAAGCCCTCAAGGCCGCCACCCCGAAGGGCCGCTAGTGATCACAGACCTGGCCGTCTGCCGCTCCTACATCGGCGGCGGCACCCCCGTTCCCCAGCCCACCCCGCCGGTCCCGCCGGCCACCCCGAAGGACGGCACCCGATGAGCGCTGCCCTGGACTCCACCTACGACACCGACCTGCTGCTGCGCCTGTCACGGCAGGCCACCGCCCGTACGGTCCACCGCCGCCCGGAGGAGGCCGCCCCGGCCCGCCCGCCGCAGCAGCCGGCGCCCGCCCCGGCCCCGACCAGCTGACCGCCTCGGTTTCTGTCGTTCGCCACCGCGCCCACCCCGTACCTCGGGGCCGGGCGCGGCGGTGTTCGAAGGTGCCCGACGCACCCCATCGCCCCGCCCTTCCAACCACGGGAGAAGCCCATGTCCCAGACCGCCGCCCCCGCCCAGTCCCCCGCCGCTGCCGCGCCGTCGCAGGGCACCCACCACTTCATCCTCACCCTCCAGGCCTCCCTCGGCTCCGGGTTCCAGGTGTTCACCACCCAGGGCACCCACACCCCGCCGCAGGCCTGGACCCGGCAGGACTTCTACGAGCAGGTCCGCAGCAGCGTGGTGCGCGAGCACCCGGAGCTGAGCCGCGCGAACGTCCTGTTCTTCGACGTCCAGCCCAACCGGCTCTGACCGTCGGTTTCTGTCGTTCGCTGCCGCCCCCGCCCAGTTCCACCGGGCGCGGGCGGCAGCGTTCGAAGGTGCCCGACGCACCGACCGCCGGAACGCCGGCGGGACCGATCAGGAAGGACCGCCGCACATGTTCAAGCGTCTGCGCAACGCCGTCACCGACACCGCCGTCGAGCTGAAGGGCCACGCCGAGTTCACCCGCGACATCAAGGCCCAGGCCGCCGCCGGCGACCGGGAGGCCGCCGGCACGTTCCGCACCGGCACCCTCGCCGCCGCTCTGACCAGCCGGGGCCGCAACGCCCGCGGCCGCGAGGTCGTCGACTACGTCCAGCAGGTCATCGACACCGACGGCAGCGCCACCCGCGTCGGCTGGCTCCACCGCCGCTGAGCCCACCCCCGCGTTCCCCGCGCCCGTATAGAAGGAGAGCCCCTGTGGCCGCCCGGACCCGCACGACCGCCGCCCGCACCCGCGCGGCGGCCAAGCCCGCCACCCCGACGAAGCCCACCACCGCCCCGGCGGCCGACACCGTGCCCGCCCCCCGCGCCGACGCCACCCCGGCCATTGACCAGGCCGCGGTCGACACCCTGCTGGAGAGCGCCCGTGCCGACGCCGACCAGCTGCGCACCGCAGCGCAGGCCGACGCCGACCAGCTGCTCGCCGAGGCCCGCCAGGCGGTGGCCGACGCCGAGCAGCGCGCCCAGGAGGTGCGGGCCGAGGCCGACGCCGTCCTGGCACAGGCCGAGGAGCAGGCGCAGACCACGGCCGTCGACCTGGACAGCCGGCTGACCACCGCCCGCGAGGAGCTGGCCGACGCGATCCGCCGGCGCACCGCCGCCGAGCAGCACGTCGCCCGCCTGGCGGCGCTGACCGAGCAGCAGATCGCGGCGGCCGAGGACACGGTGGCCCGGCTGCGCACCATCGCCGACGGCGACCTCGCCGCCGCCGAGCAGACGGTCGCCCGACGCCGCCAGGCCGCCGAGAAGCTGCAGGCGGAGGCGGAGGCCGAGAGCGAGCGCATCGTGGCCGCCGGCCGCGAGCGGGCGCAGCAGATCATTGCCGACGCCGAGCAGGTCACGGAGCAGGCGCGCGCGGAGGCCGAGCAGGTCGCCGCGCACGCCGAGCACCTGGTCGTCGAGGCCAAGCAGCGCGCGGCCGACCTGGTGGCCGTCGCCGAGCAGGACGCCGAGGCCCGCCGGGCGTCGGCGGCCAAGGCGCGCGAGGAGTCCGACAGCGACGCGGAGCGGCTGCGGGTGCAGGCGCGGGCGGCGGTCGAGGCCGCTGAGGAGGAGTCGGCGCAGATGCTGGACCGTGCGAGGGAGCAGGCCGGTGAGCTGCTGAAGAGCGCCGAGGCGCAGGCCGAGCAGCTGGAGCGGGAGGCGGCCGAGGTGCTGGCCGCCGCCGAGGGCCAGGCCGAGGAGGCGGTCGCCGAGGTGACGGCGCGGGCCGAGGCGATGGCGTCCGGGGTGGTCCGCAAGGCCGAGGCTGACGCGGCCACGCTCCAGGCCGAGGCCGGGGAGCAGGCTGGCCGCCTGGTCGGCGACGCCGAGGACCGGGTGCGCGAGGTGCTCGGTGCCGGCGCCCGGCAGCAGATGGACGCGCAGGCCCGCCTGGCGGCGATCCGTGAGGAGGCCGAGCAGGCCGAGGCCTTGGTCGCCAAGACGAGGGTCCGCACGAAGTTCGTCGACACCTGGGGCCCTCGGGTCGCGCTCGCCGCGACGATCGTCCTCACCGCGTCCGGTGAGTTCGCGCTGGCCCGCCTGTCCGGCTGGCCCTGGCAGGTCGCCTGGGCGCTGCCGCTGGCGATCGACGTCTACGTCGTGCAGAGCTTCCGGCGCCACCGCGACGTGCTCGGCGCGATCGTGCTGATGGTCGTCTCGAACGCCGGCTACCACCTGGCGGCCGCCGGCCTGGTCGGCGTCCACACCGGCGGCCCCGACAAGGGCAAGCCGCTGTGGTGGCTCATCGTGACGGTCGCGGCCATCGCGCCGTGGGTGATGTGGCGCCTGCACCACATCACCGCCGACGCTGAGAGCGGCCATGGCGACGACGGAACCGGGCCCGGTGAGAGTGAGAGCGACCCGGACGACGATGAGACCACCGACGGCGTCTACGTCGATCTCACCGACGACCTTGCGGCACTCTCACCCGAGACCGGCACCGACCCTGACGGTACGCGAGACCGGCGTGAGATCGGGGCCGGGCACGGTGAGACCAACGGCCGTGAGACCGGACGCCCGATGCGACTGGTTGAGACCGACGGCAGCGAGCGTGAGACCGGCAGGTCAGAGCGCGAGAGCGACCGTGAGACCGGACCAGGCAGCGCGCTCGCCAAGCGGGCCGGTGAGACCAAGCGCCGCGCTTCGGCCCAGGACGCCGAGATCGAGGGCGAGATCACCGCGCTGCTCAGTCTCATGCACCGCCGGGGCGGCGCGGACCTGGTCTCACTGGACGACGCCGAAGAGGTCACCGGCAAGTCCCGGGCGACGGCCGCCCGGCGCCTTGAGACCGCGCGCGGCCGCTTCCGCAAGACCGGCTGAGACCGGCCCGCCCGCTGACGCTCCGACAGGGCGCGCGGCGGCGGCCCGGTCCCACCGCAGCAGTCACAGAGAGCAACGGAAATCGTCGGGTTCTCCGGTGGCCACCAGGGCGCAGACATCGCCCTGGTGACCGCCGAAGGTGCCGACGGCACCGAGCACCACCTTATGACCCGTGCATCCGGCCGGAGCCCGGGTCGACCAACCTTCCCCCCAGCGTGTGAGAGGACGGCCACCGTGGCCCACGACGACGACAACGAGTACGGCTGGAAGGCGGACCAGCTCCGCGCCCCCGGCGGCATGGAGATGTACACCGACCAGATCAAGGGCATCTTCCGCGACCACCGCGACGACTTCCGCGCCCTGGCCAACGACCTCCAGGGCGAGCTGAAGTTCAACCCGCCCGCCGGCGACAACGGCCTCCAGGCCGGCTACCACGCCTGGAAGACCGCCCGGCTGCTCCACCAGATGGAGGGCCACGCCCAGGCCATCATCACCCTGGCCGCGAAGCTGCGCGCCACCCACCACGCCGTCTACGTCGAGCTGCCCAAGCGCCGCGCGGAGAAGGCCGAGACCAAGGCGCTGGAGAAGAGCAGCCAGGGCGCGCAGGTGGCCCGCTCGGCGGGCAACGTCAACGACCTGGTGCGCCGGATGGTCGAGCACGCGGGCCAGAACGGCGCGGCCGGGCAGGGCGACAGCGGGCAGCCGGCCGTGCCCGCGCAGCCCGCCCACCCGCCGGTCTTCGACATGTTCAAGACGGGCACCGGGCAGTGAGCGGCGGGGTCCTCGACAAGGCGGCGCGCCAGGCGGTCGAGCGCCGCCTGGCCAACCTGCACAAGTTCTACGACGACCGGCAGCAGGCCGCCAAGACCGACCAGGAGCTCGCCGCGGTGATGCTCGACCGGGCTCGCGCGATCGCGAAGAACGCGGAGAAGGCGGGCGATCCGAGCAAGTGGTACCTGCTCGCCCAGTACCTCGACGCCTGGTGCAACCAGAACGGAGGGTGACCGGCCGGGGCCCCGAAATCATCATCACCGGCTCCGCGAGCTCATCACGGGGCCCCAAGGCGCGCGCGCGGCGCGCGCGCGTGAGGCTCCCAGATCCGTAACTGACTGTCAACATCGAGAGGAGGCGCGGTGAGCGACTCCGACGACGGAAACGTGGTCACCCTCCACCCCCGAATCGGCCTGCGCCCGCCCATCGGCCAGGCCCCCAACACCCCCGCGCCGGCCCCGGCCCCGACGCTTCCGGCCCCGGCCGTACCGGCACCGGCGGCCGCCTTCCCGCAGCTGCGCCACCGCCGCCCGGCCGCCCCGGCCGTGCTGCCGGTGGCCCTGCCTGCGATCGCCTCCACCGCCCCGGCGGTGACCGCTTCCGGCTCGTCCGCCGCCCCCGCGCTTCCCGCGCCGGGGGCGGCGGGCGGTGCGGCCCCGGTACGCGACGCGGTCGCGCTCGGCATGCTGACGCTGTCCGCGATCTCGCTGGCGGCCGTGCGCGGAAGCGCCGGCATCGTCTCCTGGATCGCCGCGAAGGCCGAGCACGTGAAGGCGGTGCGGGACAAGGCGAAGGACGCCAAGCCCGCCCCGGGCGCCGGCGGCCGGGTCCAGTCCGGACCCGAGTGGGGCCAGCAGACCCGCCAGCGCCAGAACACCTCCGGGCCCACCGGCCGCGGCGGCTCCTCCGGCGGCCCGACCGGGCGCGGCGGCTCCGGAGGGTCCGTGCCCGCGTCCTTCCGCTCCGGGCCGTCCGGGGGCGGCAAGGGCACCGACCGGCCCGGTGCGCAGTCCAAGACCGACAGTCGGACCGACCGTCGCGGCGGCGGGGCGCAGCGGCCGGACCCCGGCCTGTCCACGCGGGCGGGCCGGGCGGGCGACCGCGGCCTGGCGGACCGCTTCAAGAGGGACCAGGAGAAGGACAGGGCCAGGAGGGACAAGGACAAGGAGAAGGAGCGGAGGGAGAAGGAGAAGGAGAAGGAGAGGAAGGACAGGGAGAAGAGGAAGGACCCCGCCTCCACGGGCGGAGGGAGCAGCAGCACGACGCCGGAGAAGAAGTCGGCGGGCGGCTCGTCCGGCCCGGCGGCCGGTGCCGGGAAGAAGGGCGCGGGCGCCGGGACGTCCGGCGGGTCGGCCGGGGCGAAGGGCCCAGCCGGACCGGGGGCGAAGAAGGGCGCTGGTGCTGCCGGCGGTTCGTCCCCCACGGCCCCCGGCGGCGGGAAGAAGGACAAGCCCGGGACGGACCCGGCCGGGCGCACGACGCTGGGCGCGGCGATCAGCGAGGAGGCGGAGCGGCGCCTGGACAAGCGCCGCAAGAACCACACGCCGGTCTGGCGGGCGCCGAAGAAGCGCAAGCCCAAGAAGAAGGGGAAGAAGAAGCCCGCGGCGGGCACATCCTCCGGGGCGCCGAAGACGGCGGCGGCCAGCACGGTCAAGCCCGGGGTGAAGCCGCCCACCAAGGGCAAGACGTCCGGCTCGACCGCGAAGGCCGCCACCGCGAAGGCGAAGAAGGCCGCCCGGGCGAAGAAGGCCGCCGCGGGCGCGGCGGCTGGCACGGCCGGTGCCGCTGCCGGTACGGCCAAGGGGGCGGCTGCCGGGAAGGGCTTCTGGACGAAGGCCAAGGCGAAGGCCGCCCGGCTGAAGGGCCGGGCGAAGCGACGGGCCGGATCCGGCCCGTCCTCGGCGGGGCCGTCGTCCGCGAACGCGGGGAAGCGGGCCCGCTGGGAGCGCACCAGCGCCCGTACCTCCGCCGCCGGCTCCACGTCGTTCTCGGCGTCGTCGGGTGCGCGGACCGGCACCGGGCCGTCGGCCGGCCGGGGCCGGGCGGCCCCGCCGCCCGGCATGGTGCACGAAACGAACGTGAAGCTGGAGGTCATCCGGCCGCCCAAGCCCCCGCCGCCGCCCGCCCCGTCCGTCGCCGCCCCGACGTCCAGGCCCGCCCTGGCCGCCGGGACGGCCTCCCCCACCGCCGCGAGGAACCACAGCATGAGCGATGTCTACGCCCCGTCGGCCGACTCCGAGCTGACCATCTACGACCTGCTGGAGGCCGACAACGACGCCGCCGAGGAGATCCTCGACCGCGTCGACGACGCCAAGGAGGCCGCCCCCGCCTGCGAGGACCTGGAGCACCACCTCGAAAGCCTCAAGGCACAGGTCCTCAACCTGAAGATCCCCGGTCGCCTGCTCGGCTACGTCGACCGGCTGATCGAGAAGGCCGGCCGCGTCAAGAGCGAGGCCGAGGCCCTGGCCGCCGCCCTCCCGGCCGCGTCCGAGGCCATCAAGACCGCCGCCGACCACGCGGCCGCCATCCACCAGCGGCCCGCCGACAAGACCCGCGACCACGGCTACGCCGCCCCGGCCGAGACCGACTACCACAAGGAGTAGCGCGTGTCCGATCTGCTTCCCGCCACCCGCCAGGCCGTCGGCGCCGCCATCGAGGTGGTCTCCGACGGCGTCCGCTACGGCATCCTCATCGCCCGCCTCGCCAAGGCCGGCCTGGCGCTGCGCCACATGGCAGCCCTCGCGAAGTCGACGTTCGAGTACGTCGGCGAGGTCGCCGCCAGCGTGGACCGGCTCGCCGAGATGGCCTCCGGGATGAACGTCGACGCGGGCACCGTCGCCGAGCACCACCAGGCTGCCGACATCATGCGCGGCGCCCTCGCCAACGCCACCACGATGGCGGCCGAGTGCGAGGAGATGTCGAGCCTGTTCGACGAGGCCTCCGACGCGCACCAGGCCGACTACGGCGACGTCGCCGAAGCCTTCCAGGCGATGCCCGTCGAGCCCGCCGACCGCGGCTTCTACGCCAACCGCTGACCCGTCCTCAACACCGTCCGCTGCCCGGCACCGCACCCCGCGGTGCCGGGCAGCGCCGCACCCGACCCCGGAAGGACCATCCCGTGGCCCCCGACAACCGCGGCCCCGAGCCGTCGTCCCTGCCCGCCCGCCTGCTGGCGGCCCTCGTCATCACCGCCGGCGTCCTGTGGCTGCTCGGCGAGTTGTACGCCCGCCTGACCCACTAGAGAGGAGAACACCCCGTGTCGAAGCTCGACCGGGCCCGCCACTGGGCGGGCCGCACCGCCACCGTGGCCGGCGCCGCCGCCCTGACCGCCGCCATCTTCACCCCGCAGGTGCTGCCCCTCGCCACCCCGGTCGTCCTCGGCACGACCGTCGTCTCCGCCGCCGTCTCCATCCGGCCCTGGCGGCGCAGCACCCCCGGCGCGGTCAGCGCCCTGTACGCCTCGCCGTCCGCGTTCCTGCTGGGCGAGATGCTCGCCTTCCGGATCGTGCCCGGCGCGCACTGGGGCGAGGGCGTGGCCGTCGCCGTGTGGGCCGGGCTGACCTGGTGGCAGCGCCCCTCCCGGCTCGCCCGCGAACTGGTGCGCCCCAGCGCCCTGGTCCCGGCCGTCCCCGACTACGCCCCGGTGGTGCTGCTCGCCGGCACCCCGGAGGAGCAGCTGACGCTCGACTGGGCGCGGTGGGCGCAGACGGACAAGTGCCCGGCGGCCGGCACCTACCTGGAGCACGCCGTGGTCGAGGGCCGCACCGAGTGGCGCGCGCAGATCGTCGCCGTCGGCGGGCGCCCGGTGCCGGACATCCCGATCTCGGCGATCTCGGCGATCACCAACATCCCCGAGGAGCTGATCTCCATCACGGCGGTGAAGGGCCACGGCGCCGGCCGCCGCCAGCTCACCGTCACCGACCGCACCGAGAACGCCGGCGGCCTGGAGCAGATGGACCCCTTCACCCGCTGGGACAAGACGATCGCCCCCGTCGCCATGCCGCACTCCCAGCTCATCGCGATTCGACGCGGCAACACCAAGACCGGCCAGATGGAAGAAGAAAGGCTGCGCCCCTGATGAACCTGCCCACGGCCCCCGGAGGCTTCGAGATCGACGTGATGGAGCTGGAGGTGGAGGTCCCGCCCGGCAAGCTCCTCACCTACGACCTGCGCTCCCTCGCCTCCTCCCTGCACATCCTGGACACCGCGTGCATGGCGGTGGAGACCGACGGCCTGACCCGCGCACTGGTCACCGTCTACGCCGCCCCGCCGCTGGACAAGCTCGACCCGGTCCGCCCCGAGGACCTGGTGATGGACAATCAGGGCTGGCTGACGGTGGGCCGCTACCACGACGGCCAGCCCGCGCAGATCCGCCTGTACGTCCCCGGCTCCGGCGCGCAGCGCGGCGCCCTGTTCGGCACCACCGGCGCCGGCAAGTCCCGCGCCCTGCAGCTGATCCTGGCCGCCGAGAAGCGCTCCGGGATCGTCACCTGGCTCGCCGACCTCAAGGGCGGCCAGTCGGTGCCGGAGGCCGCCGGCCAGGTCGACTGGCGGGTCACCACCCAGGAGGGCCTGCTGGCCATGCTCCAGGCGGCGGTGCGCGTCGCGGAGGAGCGGATGAGCCGCTACTCCGCGATGGGCCGCAGCTCGTTCCTGATCAACCGGCCGGACCCGCTGCTGAGCGTGCGGATCGACGAGGCGAACCGCGCCCTGGAGAAAGGCGCCCCGTACCGGGACAAGATCGCCGCCCTGATCAAGGAGCTCGGCCGCACCGGCCGCTCCGTGGGCGTCGGCATCAGCATCGCCGCGCAGGCCTCGCACGTGGACGAGCTCGGCGGCTCCGACACCCTGCGCGGCATGCTCAAGGAGGGCGACACCATCCTGCTGCGCTGGTCCAGCTCGATGATGCAGTCGCTGGTCTCCGACGGCCTGCTGCCCCCCGGCACGCACATCGTGCCGATCCCCAAGCGCACCGGCCCGCCCGTGCTGCGCAGTCGGTTCGCCACCGTGCGGCCCGGCGCGAAGGTCGCCCGCGGCAACACCGGCGGCATGGCCTACCTGCTCGGCTCCGACCGGCCGACCGCGATGATGCGGTTCTTCCCGGTCGGATCCATGCACGAGGTCGAGGGCCTGGACCCGCTGATCCTCGACCTGTACGGGCCGGGCGAGCCCGCCCACCTGGAGGCCACCTCGTACGAGGCCGCCGGCCCCGCCTACCTGACCCGCGACGGCGACGGACCGGCCGAGCTGGTGGCCGCCGCCCAGGAGCAGACGCAGGCCCTGGTCGAGGAGGCCGCCGCCGAGCAGAAGGCCTCCACCAGCGGCAAGGCCCCCATCGCGGTGCGCATCATGCGCGCCCTGGAGGAGGCCGCCGAAGCCGCCGACGGCGACGACAGCGAGGGCGCCGGCTCCCTCGACTTCGACGAGATCCTCGCCGCCGTCAACGCCGACGGCGGCAAGGCAGTCGGCGCCGCCAGCGTCCGCAACAACCTGTCCGTCCTCAACCGCAGCGACCGGATCACCGCCCTCGGCAGCGGCCGCTACACGCTGCCCGCCTGACCCCTCCACCACCCCGGCCGGGGCGCCGCCCACGCGGCGCCCCGGCCCCTGCCCGCCTGGAGCCCACCGTGGTCGTCTCCGCCTCCCTCGCCGTCGTCTTCGGCATCGCCACCGTCTTCCTCTTCCGCAGCGGAGCCGTCCGCGTCCTCTCCGGCCTGACCCTCATCCTGTTCGGCTTCACCCTCGCCTCCACCGGCCTGGGCCCGACCATCACCCAGCTCCTCACCGGCCTGGTCCACCTCCTCGGCAGCATCCGCGTCTGACCGCTGCCGCACCGCCCGCCCGCACCACAGACCGGAAGGACCACGCCCGTGAACACCCGCCCCGCCCACTGCCCGCAGCGCTTCGGCCCGCTCGACCAGCTCCTCGCCGAAGCCGCCCTCGACCCGCGCGTGCGACCCCAGGCCAGGCCCACCGCGGAGGACAGCCTCACCCAGCTCAGGGTCCTGCACGCCGCGATGGAACTGCGCCACCGCCGGATGCTGCCCGCCGCGCCCCGGCGCCGCGAGCTGACCCGCGGCCCGCGTCGCACCGTCGTCCTGGTCGACGAGGCCGCGCAGCTGCTCACCCGGCCCGCCGGCAGCGCGCTCTCCCCCGAGGCGGCCCGCCTGGTCCGCGAGCTTCTCGCCGTCGGCCGCACCACCCGCATCAACGCCTGACCGCCACCGCCACCGCCATCCCGATCGTGCCCGCCGCCTCCGCCCCGGAGCGGCGGGCACGACCTCTCCCGAAGGGAACGCCATGACCTCCGCCCACGCCGCCGAGCACCACGCCGAACTGACCCGCCAGCACGAGGAGACCGCCCAGCTCGCCGACCCGGCGCCCCGGCCGCCGACCGACCAGCTCCTCGACACCGCCACCGGCACCGCCGCCATCGGCCGCTACGCCGACGGCCGCCTGGCCCGCGTGCCGCTGTGGAACGTCAACGGCGCCGTGCACCTGCACATCAGCGCCCGCACCGGCGCCGGATCCAGCACGTTGATCGACCACCTGCTGGCCGCCGAGCACGCCAGCCCGCTCGTCCGGTCCTGGGTCGCCGACGCGAACGGGACCCGGCCCAGCCACCAGTACGCCGACCGCGCCACCACCACCAAGGACGGCGCCGCCGACCTGCTGCTGGAAGCGGTCGAGCTGCTGCGCGAGCGGCTGCTCGACACCGACGCCGACGGCCCCTACGCCCCCACCCCGCAGCGGCCGCTGATCAGCATCACCCTCGGCGACTGGCCGCACCTGTCCACCCGGGGCGACGTGGCGCGCCTGGCGGACGAGATCGCCCGCACCGGCCGCCTGGCCGGGATGAGCCTGCGCGTCGAGACGTGGGGCGTGGACTTCCAGCCGCCGCTGCCGCTGGTCGACACCGCCCTGCGCGACGCCCACCAGGTCGTCATGACCGCCCGCCTCACCCCGGGCCTGGGCACCCTCGCCGAGCACCCCCACGCCCCCGCCCACCTGTTCCGCACCTTCGCCCCCACCGAGGGCTGACGCCAGCTCAACCGCCCCTCTCCCGGCCTCTCCGGGGGCCGCCGGACCCGCCCGCCACCGGGTGCGGTCCGGCGGCCCCAGAAGGCGCCGCGGCGCCCCGCAGACCCCTCCCCGACCGCCCCTCGCACCCCTTTGGAGCACCCCGTGGACAGCATCTACACCACCTCCGTCACCGCTCCCCGCGCGGACACGGCGATCGACCTCAACGCCTACCTCCTCCAGGAGGGCTTCGTGCCGGCCTCGCTCGACGGCCTGGTCGTCGCCGTCCCGCTGCGGCCCGCCGCCGACACCCCGGCCCTGATCCCCGCCCTGGTCGACGGCAAGGTCGTCGCCGTCCCCGTGCACAACCCGCTCGCCACCCAGGCCGCCCAGGCGCAGCCCGCCCCTGCGGCCGTCGCCCCGATGCAGCCGCCGGCCGACCCGGGCCTGCCGCTCGCGGTGCGCCATGGCGTCCTGTACGGATCGGCGGCGGCCCTCGCGGCCGGCGGCTTCGTGTGGATGGTCGGCGCGGGGATCGGCCTGGTCGCCCCACACTCCGGCGACATCGCCGAGGTCCTCAAGTGGATGGCCATCGCGGTCGCCACCGTCGCGGTCGGCGTGGCCGCCCTGATCGGCAAGCTGCGCGCCGTCGCCTCCAAGGCCGCCTCCGGGGCGAGCGCCACCGCCACCGGTGACGGCGCGAATGCGACCGGCACCGTCCTGGCGCTGGTTCACCGCACCGTCAACACCAACATCGCCAAGCAGTCCGCCGGGTGGCGCGGCTCCGTCACCAACAACATCAGCTGACCGGCCGCTCGGTCTCGCCCCCGGCAGTACCCCGCCCGCCCCGCCGACTCCGGCCGGGCGGGCGGGGCGCGTCCGGGGGCGGGGCCGGCCGACCGGCCGACACCGCCGAGAAGGGAACCACGCCATGCAGCAGCCCGCCATCCAGCCCGCCACCGCCCCGGCCCCGCTCAGGCTCGCCCCTGGCGACTACGTGCTGTACCGCGACGCCGACCGCTACCTGACCAGCCACCCCGACCACACCCAGGTCTGCAAGGTCCTGCCCTACGGCCAGCACCTGCGCGGCCGCTCCACCGTCCAGGTCCTGGCCACCGGCGAGGTCCTCCCCCACGCCCCCATCGCCTACATGCGCGAGCTCGACCCGGCCGAGCTGATGCACGACATCGACACCGCCCCGCTGGACGCCCTCGGCGACGGCCGGCTGATGACCGCCGCCGGGGCCTGGCTCGCCACCCAGCGCCAGCAGAACGTCGGCTCCCCCGCCGCGCTGCCCGCCGTCCGCGACTGACCGACCCGACCCCGCCGCCGCCCGCCCCGCCGAACCCCGGCAGGGCGGGCAGCGCCGCACCTGGGCCCGCCGCTTCACCGACACCACCACCCCGGAGGACTCCGTGACCCTCACCACCACGCCGACCACCACCGCCCCGGCCCTGCCCGGCCCGGCCGTCGACCCCGCCCCCGTCGGCGACGAGAGCACCGAATGGGCGCTGTGGCTCACCGGCACCGGCGAGCAGCGGCCCATGCGCGACCACATCACCGCGCTGCTCACCGCCGCCCAGCACACCGCCCAAGCGGCCCTGCACGACACTGGCAGCCTCGGCGCACCGGTCGACCGGGCGGTGGTCCTGCACCGCGGCCGCGTCTGGTCCCCCGAGCCGCACGCCGCCTCTGGCGCCGTGCAGCCGGTTCTCCTCTGGTCGGCGCGCTGCAAGGTCTGCGGCGAGCCGTTCGACGAGGAGTACGGCCACCACAGCACCGTCGGCGAAGCCGTCGAGCAGGCCGTCGACGGCGAGTGGACGGACACCGGCGGCGGCTGGCTGATCTGCGGCAGCGACGACCGCGACCACGAGGCCGCCCGCGACAGCCGCCCGGCGCCGGCCGCCCCCATCACCGGGCAGAACCCGCTGCCCGGCATCCCGGCCGACGGCCCGGTGCACAGCTGGTTCGGCCTCACCTACGCCAACTACCTGGTGGTGCCGCGCACCCTGCTGCAGTCGATGCCCGCGAGCTGGCAGCAGCGCACCGTCGCCTGCCTCACCGAACTCGACCAGGCCTTCGCGCACGTGGCCCGCGCCGAGGCGTACGACGTCGTCCCCGGCACCGTCCGCGAGGTCGGCGAGCTCACCGACGCCCAGCTCGCCGCAGCCGGCGTCCAGGCCGAGACCCACGACGAGGACAGCACCACATCGGGCGAGAGCCGCTACAGCGACCGCGACGGCCAGGAACTGCAGCCCCACGACTGGGTGCTGCTGCCCGGCACCGACCCGGTCCCGCACTACAACCGCGGCCGCACCCGCATCACCCCCTACGGCCGCCGCACCGCCAGCGCCTGACCACCCGCCACCAGCCAGCAGACAGGGAGAGTCCGCCGTGCGCGCACCCGACCTCGACCCGACCGGCGAGCACCACGGCGGACTCCCCACCTGGCCCTGGCGCTTCGCCGACCCCGGACTGCACACCCGCCGCCAGCTCCGCGAACTCGGCCTCCGGCCCGGGGGACAGGAGCCAGCCGCGCAGGTGGTCACCCGCCGCGGCCTTCGCATCGCCTACCTCTACCGCCTCGACGGCGCGCTGCCGGTTCGGCCGATGACGCCGGGCCGGGCCGCCGCCCTGGACCGGGCGATGGCCGCCCGCCAGACCTGCCCGATCTGCCGCACCCGCTACGACCACTGCCTGCCGCTCAAGTCGCTCGGCTCCTGCCTGCCCTGCTCCGAGCTGACCGACGACGAGCGCGAACAGCTCGCCGCCCTCACCGCCACCGCCTGACCGTCCTGGAGGACACCGTGAAGCTCCGCCTGTTCGCCGGCCCCTTCGCCGACGCCGTCGCCCACGTCGCCCGCGCCCTGCCCACCCGGCCCCCGGTGCCGGTCCTCGCCGGGATCCTGCTGCGCACCGGCCCGGACGGGCTGCACCTGGCCGCGTTCGACTACGAGGCCTGCGCGACCACCCGCCTCGACGCCGAGATCGCCGACGACGGCACCGCGCTGGTCTCCGGACGGCTGCTCAACGACATCTGCAAGGCGCTCCCGAAGGCGGCCGAGGTCGACATCGAACTCTCCGGGGCCCGGCTGCTGCTCACCGCGGGCACCGCGCGCTTCACCCTGCCGACCCTGCCCGTCGAGGAGTACCCGGCCCTGCCCGCGGCCCCGGACACCGTGCTGAGCGTGGACGGCGACGCGCTCGCCGACGCGGTCGCCCAGGCCGTGGTCGCCGCAGGCACCGACGACACCCTGCCCGCCCTCACCGGCGTGCAGATGGTCCTGGAGGGCAGCCGGCTCACCCTGGCAGCCACCGACCGCTACCGCTTCGCCGTCCGCGAACTCACCGTGAAGCCCACCGGCACCCTGCCCGACACCAAGCCGGTGAAGAAGGCCAAGAAGAAGGGTGACGACGCCGGGCCGACGGCCGAGGAGCTCGACGCGGCGGCCCGCACCGTCCTGGTGCCCGCCAAGTTCCTCGCCGAGGCGGCCCGCGCCCTGGCCGGGGAACACCCTGTCAGCATCGGCTGGTCGGACGGGCAGCTCACCCTCTCCATCCCGGGCCGCACCACCGGCACCCGCCTCTTGGAGGCCGAGTTCCCCAAGTTCCGCGGTCTGTTCCCGAGTACGGCCGACGCGGAGCTGACCATCACCGTCCCCGTCGAGGAGGCGCTGGCCGCCATCAAGCGCGTCGCCCTGGTCGCCTCCGACAAGCGCCCGATCCGCCTGGCCGTCGACGGCGACCAGCTGCTCATCGAGGCCGGCGACGGAGACGACGCCCGCGCGGCCGACCGCATCCCCTGCAACTCCGTCGGCTCGCTCGACGACCGGGTCCAGGGGTGCGACGCCGCGTTCAACCCCGGCTACCTCGCCGACTGCCTCAAGTCCATGACCACCCCCGAGGCCCGCTTCCACCTCACCTCCTCCACCAAGCCGGTCCTGGTCCTCGGCCACAGCGGCGAGGACACCGGCGGCGACTACCAGCACCTGCTGATGCCGATCCGCCTCCAGGGCTGACCCCGCACGACCCCGCCCGCCCCGGCACCCGCCGGGGCGGGCCACGAACCGCGCACCACCACACCAACCTCACCAAGGAGCAGCACCCCGTGAACCAGCACACCGAGTACAGCGAGCCCGACAACACCGAGGCGCAGCCGTCCCCGAGCATCCGCGAGGCGGCCGGCCGCCGGGCCCGCGCCCTGACCGCCCCGGGCGGCTGGCTCGACAAGCGCCGCAGCGACGTCGTCGACGGCCTGGACGACTTCGCCACCGCCGAGCCGTGGGTGCGCGGCCTCACCTTCCTGGTCGGGACCGCCTTCGCGGTCCTGGTGCTCGGCACCGTCGGCGGCATCCTGCTCAACGGCGCCGCCGCCGTGATGGGCGCGATCCACCTGCCCGAGCACATCCCCGGCTCCGGTGACGGCCTGCGCGCCGCGATCACCGGCCCGATCCACACCTACCTCGCCGCCCACCTGCCCGCCCCGCTCACTGAGGCCACCGCGTACGGCGCGTGGAAGACGGTCGGCGTGGTCGTCGGCCTGCTCGCCTTCCTCAGCCAGGGCGCCGTCGCGCGTCTCGCGTGGTCGGCCTGGTCCTGCGCGACGCTCGCCATGGTGTGGCAGGCCGCCCCCGTGGCCGGCCGCCCCGTCGCCACCGGCCTCACCGCCGCCGCCCTTGCCGTCGTCTCCCTGTTCGCCCTGCGCGGCATCAGCTTCAGCCTGCGCCCGACCGTCATCAACCGCACCGACGTCGCCCCGCAGATCACCATCCAGGCCCCCGAGCCCAAGACGGTCACCCGGGCCCGGCCGACCGTTGTCCCCGCACCGACCGGCCCCTTCGACCAGCGCTGACCCCCGCCCCGGCCACGACCACCAGGAGCAGCCGACCCGTGCCCGAACCCGCCCTCCCCCGCCCCGTCCGGGTGGCCGACATCATCGCCCAGCGCACCCAGGCCCTGGCCGCCGACGTCGCCCAGCTGCGCGCCGACGCCGACCGCCTCGCTGCCGGCCTCGCCCGCGGGGTCAGCACCACCGACACCGAGCGGCTCACCGTCCTGGCCCAGCGCATCCACGGGCAGGCGTCCCGGATCGAGGGCCTGACCGACGCCCGCAGCCTCACCTGACCACCCGCACCGCCGGGGCCGGCGCCCACAGCGTCGGCCCCGGCCTCACCGCCCATCTGCCGAGCACCGCCCACCGGAAGGCACCCACCGTGGCCCTGGCCGTATCCCGCGACGCACAGATCGCCGCGCTCTACGAGAAGCTCTACCACCGCTCCGCGATCCTGGCCGGCCTCACCCCCGGCAGCCACTCCCACGCCGGAATCCAGGCCGAGTGCGACGCCATCCACGCCGAGATACGGCGCCTGGAGTCCACCACGAGCATCTCGCCGAAGGCCGTCCTCATCGCCGCCGCCGTGCTCCTGCTGATCGCCTGGAGCGCCCTGCACTGACGCCCGGGCACTCACGCTGCCCACCACCACGCCCGCCGTCCCCGCCCAGCCAGGCCGGGACCGCGGGCGCCGTGGTGCGCGGCGCCGGCGCCCGGCCGGACCACCCAATGAGAGACCGCCCGCACTCCCCCTGAGTGGAAGGACACCCGATGCCCACCAACGAGAGCACCGAGCCGCAGTACCGCGCGAACCTGGCCGACCTGGAACCGCTCGCGGCCCGGTGGGCCGCCCGGCGTGACGGCCGGCCCATGCCGCCCCTGGACCAGGCCGGCCGCCAGGTCCTCATCCGCACCCTCACCGAAGCCGCCGCCCGAGGCGCTGGCGCCAACCCCGAGATGGCCCGCCGCGCCCAGGCCCGCGCCGACGAGCTGCGCGCCGGGCTCGACTGACCGCCGTTCCGGGCACTGACGCTGCCCACCACCACCTCCGCCCCCTCCGGCCAGCCAGGCCGGCGCGGCGGGCGTGGTGGTGCGCGGCGCGGCCGCCCGGCCGACACCGACCACGGGAGGACACCGTGACCACCGACACCACCCCGACCGTCCACGCGCCGTTCGCCCGCCCGGGACGAATCTGGCGCCAGGACAGCATCGAGGAGGGCGCGACCGACTGGGCGCTGGCCCGCTTCGCGCTCTCCGAGCGATCCTTCGCCAGCTACGACGACGACCCCGGCGCCGAGGAAGCCCGGCGCCTCGCCGACAAGCTCACCGCCGACGAGGCCCGGCGGATCGACGCCTTCCTCGCGGCCGGCGTCCAGGACCGCGGCCGCCTGGACGTCGTCGCCACCGCCCCGCAGCTCACCGGCGAAGACCGCACCTGGCTGCTCGACCAGCTGCGCCTGGCCTGGCAGCGCCTGGAGAGCCTGCACGACGCGATCGACCGCTCCGGCAGCATGATGACCACCACCTACGCGGCGAGCTCCGTCGACTACGTGCGCTGGTCCCGTCGCCCCGAGGCGATCACCGGACGCCGCCCCGCCCCACAGCAGGCCGGTGCCTGATGGCCGCCGAACTCGCCATCGCCCTGGTCGGCGTCGTCGGCACGCTCGCCGGCACCCTGACCGTCACCGCGCTCCAGCACCGGGCCGCCCGCACCGAGCGCACCGAGCGCACCGACCAGGAGCGGCGCCGCGAACTCGTCCAGGCCGTCACCGCCCTGGTGACCGCCCTCGCCGCGCACCGCCGCGCCATGTGGGCCCGCGAGCGGCTGCGCCTCACCGGCGCCGACGACGCGGTATACGCGGAGGCGCGCAGCGAGAGCCACCGCACCCGCGCCGACATCACCGCCCCGCTGGTCACCCTCGCCATTCTCGCCCCCGTCCTTGCCCAGGCCGCCCAGGACGCCGCCCGCGCCACCTACGCCCTGCGCGGCGCAGCCGACCACACAGCCCTCGACCGGGCCCGCACCGAGGCCGCCGCCACCAGCGAGCGCCTGGTCGCCGCCGCCGCCGATCAACTGGCCTGACCCACCAGCTCGTGCCCTCACCCGGCTCTGCGCCGCTTCGCCCCCGATGCCCGCCCCGGCCCGGGGGCGAAGCGGCGGAGAGCCGCACACCCGCCACCGACGGAGGAACCCGCCGTGAACACCACCGCCCGCACGGACCGCGCCGCCCGCTTCGCCTCTTGCTACGCCCTGCTGCGCGCCGCAGCGGACATCGGGGACCACCTCGTGCAGTCGGATTTCTGTGCCCGCACCAAGGGCGCCACCGACGCCGCTCCCGCCGTCGGCGACGACGGCACCGTCCACGGCACGAAGGCTGGCCGAAAGGCGTGCGCGGTTCACTGCCTGACCTACTCCGCCACCCAGGCCGCGGCCCTTCTCCTGGGCTCCCGCGCGTTCGGCCTGCGCCTGCGCCCCGGCCACCTCGCCGCCGCCCTCGCCATCTCGGGACTCACTCACTACGCCATTGACCGAAGGGTCCCGGGCGGGCTGCTGGAGCGGTTCGCCGAGGCCACCGGCAAGGGCAACTTCTACCGCCTGGCCGACCACGGCATCAACGGCGCGGCGCGGATGGACGCCGCCGTCCACCACGGCTTCGAGACCATCGCCGCCGCCGTCCTGGCCCGCTGACACCCGCCCAGAGCCGCCCACCGAAGGGATCGCCCATGCTCTCCACCCAGCCCTCCGCCATCGACAACGTCCTGGCACCGGCCGAACCCGGCGACTTGGTCGTCATGATCGGGGCCAGTGGCTCGGGCAAGTCGACCCTGCTGCGCCACCTCCCGCCCACCCAGGTCGTCAGCCTCGATGGCCTGCGCGCTGTCGTCGCGGACTCGGCCGGCCAGCAGGAGGCGACCGCCGACGCCGTCCTGCTGCAGAACCAGATCCTGGCCATGCGGCTGCGACGTGGCCTGACGACCTGGGTGGACAACACGTCGGCCGAGGCACACCACAGGGCGCAGCTGGTCGAGCTCGGCCACCAGCACGGCCGCCGTGTGGTGGCGACGTGGGTGGACGTGCCACTGCCGGTGTGTCTGGCGAGGAACGCGCGGCGGCCGGCCGAGAGGCGGGTGCCGGAGGACGTCGTGCGCTGGCAGCACCGCATGGTCCGCTCGGCCCGCGAGCTGCTCGCGGGCGAAGGGTTCGACGAGGTCCGACTGCACCGCTTCTCCGGGTCCTGACGCTGCCCACCAGCGCGCGCCCCGTCCCCGGCACCCAGCCGGGGGCGGGGCGCTCTGGTGCGCGGCGCGGCCACCCGGCCGAGCCTCGCACTGGAAGCACGGAGCCACCCGAGATGACCTTCTCCCCCGACCTGGCCGCCCTGCGCGCCGCCGCTCAGCGCGAGATCGAGCGGCACGCCGACCGGCCGCTGCCCGGCACCTGGCGCCTGGTCCGCCTGGACGATCTGCCCGCCATCGCGCCGGCCTGCGACCAGGACCACCGGGGCCGCGCCCCGATCCACCCCGGCGTCGACGGCTTGTACGACTGCTGCCCGCAGCCGTGGATTCGCGTCGGCGTCCTCCAGGTCGCCGACCTCCTCCTGGCCCTCCTCAACCAGCCGGCCCCCGCCCCGGCCGCCGCGGCCGGACCGGAGCCGGTGAGCGACGACCCCACCGGCGCCTGGATCTGACTGCCCCGCACCCCGCACACCACCACCGGAAGGACATCCCGAGATGACCGAGACCGCCCGCACCCGCCTGCTCGCCACCGCCCTGGACACCGCCGACAGCGCCGCCACCGTCCTCGCCGGAGCCGCCGCCGGCCTCGCCACCTACCGCGCCCTGGCCGCCCGCCCCACCGAGACCCGCCTCACCCTCACCGCGGCCGCCGGCGCCCTCGCCCTCTGCCTCGCCGACCAGGCCACCACCCTGCTCCGCCGCCCCCTGCGCGGCCGCCTCGGCCTGCCCGCCTACGGCTACACCGCCACCGCAACCACCACCCCGGCCCCCTCGCCGGAGCAGCTCACGACCGAAGCCGCCGCCGACGCCGCACACCGCGCCGCCACCCGCGCCCACAGCCTCGACCACGGCTCCGGCAGCCTCACCCAGGCCGCCAACTGGACCGGCCAGGCCGACGGCAGCGCCACCTGCGAGCTGACCCCCGACGCCCACCTGCTGTGCCTGCCCGCCCCCAGCGACCGGTACGGCGCCGGCGCCCGCACCTACTACCTGGTCGCCGACGGCGAGCGCCCGATCGAGGTCCACACCCTCGCCGAGATCGTCGCCCTCCTCGACCGCCTCGCCGAGGCCGGCACCCTCGACCCGGAGACCGACGTCGACGAAGACGAGCACTACCGCGACGAGGACCAGTACGGCGACGACGAGCCGGACGACCACCGCGACCTGGACGACGAGGACGACCAGGACCCCGACGCCCGCCAGTCCACCTTCGCGGGCGGCTACTCCGAGGAGCCGCCCTTCTAACCCCCGCTGCACCTGACGACCCAGCAGTGCCCGGCCCGGCCCGCCCCAGCGGACCGGGCCGGGCGCGTTCTCCCCGAACCGCCCCGCAGCCTGGAGGACCCCGTGACCCGCTCCGTCATCGCCCCCAGCCCCGACAGCCCAGCCAGCCAGGCCGTCGGCCTGGACCTCGACGGCACACTCACCCAGCCCGGCCCCTGGCTCGGCGGCCGCATCGGCCTGCCCCAGCCCGGCGCCATCGACGCGCTGCGCACGCTCGCTGAGCACAGGGCGGTGTTCGTCTACACGGCCAGGCCGAGGCGCTGGCTTCCCGAGGTGGCAGATTGGGTCACCTGGTACTCCGGCCTGGCCGCGTTCGTCGACCCGGATCCTGAGCGGGCGTACTGGACATCGGTCGGCGGTCCGATTCTGGTGACCAACACCAAGTTGGGCGCCGCCTGCTACGTGGACGACCGCGCTGTCCATCACGCGGGTGACTGGGCCTCCACCCTCGCGGTCGTCACCCGGGCAATCGGGCTCGATCGCGTCGGCGGCCCCGTCCCGGCCTGAGCTCGCACAGCACCACCCCAAGGCCCTCCCGTCCGGTCTCCCGACCGGGCGGGAGGGCCTTTTTGCGTTTCGGGGCGGAGCGAATCCCCGCCGCTCGGCAAGGTCCACCGGATCGAGACGGTGCGGACCCGTCCGTGTCGGCCATAGGGGCGGCTACGCTCATTCCGGCCCGGAAAGCACGGAGCCCCGCCTGGCCGAGGCGGGGCACCGATGGGGCCGCACCACGACCAACCCGGTGAGGAAGAAAGCGATGACGACCACCAGCCCCGAGAGTATCCCCCGATCCGAAGCGCTGAGCGCCGCCCAGGCCGCCGCCCGGTCCACCCTGACATGGCTCGACCCGGAGAAGACGCGGAAGAAGAAGGTGATCGCGGTCGGCGGCCTGAAGGGCGGCGTCGGCAAGTCCACCATGAGCGTCTACCTCGCCCTGGTGTACGCCGTCGCCTACGGCCTCAAGGTGCTGCTGGTCGACGCCGACCCGCTCTCCCAGACCGCGTACGACTGGCACCGCATCGCGAAGAAGAAGGGCGACCCGCTCCCCTTCGACATCGAGACCTGGCCCCACGCCCGGGTCGGACAGCGCGTCATGGAAGACACCGATGGCTACGACGTCGTCGTCATCGACTGCGGCGGTGAGAGCTCGGACATCTTCGGGTCCGCTGTCGCCGTCTGTGATCACGTCCTGTTCGTGACCAGCCCGCGCAAGGCCGAGATGCGACGCATCAAGGGCTCCCTCGACGGTGCGCTCTCGGCGGCCCGGGACGCGGGCCGACTCCACGAAATCTCGGCGAACGTCGTCTTCACCCGCGTGAAGAACGCCAGGGCCTCCCACAACGAAGCAGCCCGCGGAAAGGTCAAGGACGCCGGCTACGACCTGCTCGCGGCCGAGATCCCCGACCTGGTCGACTACGAGGACGCCATGGAAACCTGCCCCAAGGAGCTCGGTCACTACCGGGCCCTGGTCGAGACGCTGGAGATGGCCGCCTGATGGGACGACTCGCTGACTTCGACCTGAACGACTCCAGCCCGGCAACCTCGCCCCACGCCGAGGACGGCAGCCCCGGCCCGAAGGCGGAGACGGCCCCGGTGCCGGCCGCGCCCCGCCCCTCCCTGCCCGACCCGAAGGCCAAGCCCGGCGAGCAGATCGCCGTCTGCGAGCGCGCGATCGAGGCGGCCAAGGCCCGCTGGCAGGAGACCGCCGAGAAGGCGATGGCCGAGTTCCTCGACGAGGCCGGCCCCTTCTTCGTCTGGGTCCACGAGAACAAGCTCTACAAGCACCTGAAGGACGCCAACGGCAAGCCCTACAAGTCCTTCAGCCGCTACTGCCAGGAGCGCTGGGGAATCTCCCGCGCCAGCGGATACCGCATCACCCGCGTCATCCCCCTGCTCCAGATCCTCCAGGCCGCCGAGCCCCCCGTCACCGAGCTGGCGGCACGCCAGGCACTCGTCCTGCACCCGCTGCGCCGCCAGAAGGGCGCGGAAGCGGTCCTCAAGGTGTGGGCGGCGGCATGGAGCGCGAAGAAGGGATCGGTCCCCAACCCGGAAGAGCTCACCAAGGCCATCACCGACTGCGGCTACAAGCTGCGGCCGGACGAGGACGCGGAGCGTACGGAGAAGGGCGAGCTGAACCCCGCGGCCGAGCTGGACAAGGCCGTCAGGATCCTCGAACCCAACACCGTGCGGCTGGCCGTCGAGCGCGACCCGGAGCGGGTAGTGCTCCTGGTGAAGACCCTCACCGCAGCGCTGGCCGACGCTGGCGTACCCCTCGACTGACCTGAAAAGTGTGTCACTGTGACACACTTTTTGACCCGCCTTCGGCCCGCCGCCCGACCCAGGGTGCCGGGCCGAAAGTGTGTCACAGTGACACACTTTTGAGCCTGGAGACCACCGGCGCCGACCAGGGGTCCCCATCGACCCGGACGTGCCCGCGGCCCGCTCCGCTCGTTGAACCAGCCGAGCGCCCCGACCAGGGCGCGGCACGGCACTGCTCATGCACCGGCCCGGGACGGACACCCCCACGCCCCAGGCCCGCCGGGCGGTGCCGGTCCCGGGGCGGCCGGCCGGGCGTACACACCGTCGGCCGCCCCCACCGAACGCTGCTGGCCGACCCCGCAGCATCGCGGGATCGGCCAGCAGGACCTGATGGAAACAGTGCTACAACCAGCTCATCAGCACGGCCGGAACCATGAGGCCGCTCACGCCCACGCCACGCCGTACTCGGCGAGCTGTGCGAGCTGACCGGCCGTCAGCTTGCTCCGACGGGCCTTCTGGTTGTTCAGCCAGGTACCCAACGCCACCACCGCACCAGCATCGACGTCGCCGCCCCCGTCCGGCCTCTCCATGGGCCCCAGCGCCTCCTTGTGGGCCCTGGGAACCCGGGCGTGGCCCTCGCGCTCCACGAACGCCGCCAAGGCCTCCAGGCCCTGCTGGAAACGATCCGCGTGGGACGTCTTCGGCTTCGCCGCGGCCGCCTCCCGCGCGGTCACCAGCTCCGGGTCCTCCTCGATGCCCAGCGCCGTCAACAGGTCCCGCTGGTCCTGCTCCAGCGTCGGCCACTCCGCCCGCACCCGGGCGATGAACTTCCCGAGCTGCTCCCCCTCGAACTCAGTGTCGGCCGGGAGGGCGGGCCAGTCGACCCGGCCGTCGCACTCCAGCCACCACGCCCTGGCGGCCACGTACGCGCGCTGCCAGGTGACCGGCCAGGTGGGGTTCCACCACGGGTCGATCTCCTCCAACCGCCGGCGCTTGTCCGCCTCCAGGGCGCCCTCCTCACCCTCCGGCAAGGAGGCGGCCAGCCGCATCGACGCGAGCCAGGCCCCCACCCCGAACCCGCCCACCGCAGCCCGAGTGGGCGCCGCCAGGGACCCGAAGTGCTCCTTCGCCCACACCCGCGCCCAGTCCAACCCGGTCTCGAACCGCAGCTCCGACACCGACCACACCATGCCCAGGTCATCCAGCATCCCGACACGGTGACGCGCCAATGTCCCCTCCGAATACTCCCCACGCCTGTCCGACAACCACCGTCCAAGCGGAAAGGAATCATCCTCACCGACCATCGTGGAATACGGCATGTCCAGCGATCCGTGCTCCTCGAACCAACGCCGCGCGTGCCCGATTCCAACCCGCCATGCCTCATTCTCACCCGTCAGAACCCGCAGACTCACAAACAGAGCCAGCACATTCGGATCGACCGGGTCCTGAAACCGAACCGGCAGCGTGAACGCAGGCGTCCCCTCCGGCGTAACCTCACCCTCACCAGGTGCGGCAACGGCCTCGGCGCTGCGCCCGGTGGTCCGCTTGCCGGACTTCTGCGGCACGGCGAGGTTCTCCACCACCTTGGCGTCGTGGGCCCTCAGCGCGGTAAGGATCTTGATAAGCGGCGCGTAGGAATCGGACTCCAGCAGGTCCCCGGATTCCTCCCCGGCCTTGAGGAAAACGGGCACGATAAGAGACGCCACTTTCCCCTCGCCGGGCTTCATGCGAAGGGCACGGCCGATGGCCTGGACGATATCCACCATCGACCCTCGCCCCTGGAGGAGAACCGCGTCTGCATTCGGAATATCAACGCCCTCGCCGAGAACCTTGCAATTCACCAGAAAGGCGTGCGCCAGGCCCTCCTTTTCCTGCGCCGTTCCGAAGCCCTGGATGGTCTCCTTCCGGTAATCCACCGAGTGCTCCCCGGAGAGCCACTGAGCCCATACCTCCTCGGGATACTTCTCGGGGTCTTCCTCGTGGAGGCGTTCGGCGGTCTGGCCGAGCGTCTCGGCGAAATAGCGGGCCTCGATGGTGCGGGAATGGAAGGTGATGACCCGGCCGAGCTGGCGCTCGACGGCGGTCTTGATGAGGCCGGCCTGGATGGCCGCCAGGCGCTCAGGGCGGACCTGGTCCTCCTCGCCGTTCTCGTCCTCGCCCACTCCCGGCCCCCAGGGCAGTGGCTGGCGCTTGGCGGCCTTGCGGTCCGATTCCGGATCGCGCAGCTCCAGCACCACCACCTCGAAGGGCGCCAGCAGCTTCCTGTCGATGGCTTCGGCGAGCCCGAGCGAGAAGATCGTCTTCCCGAAGACACGGGAATCTGACATGGAACACACAAGGTCGTCCGGCAGCGGCTGGTAGGCGCCCTCACGCCGTCGCACGGCCGCCTTCGGCGGGGCCCAGATGCGCGGCGTGGCGGTCATGTACAGCCGCCTGAGAGCCGGAATCTTGTCCTGGTCGTGCACCACCGTCCAGGTCTTCTCCAGGCTCCCAGAGGCCCGGTGCGCCTCGTCACAGACCATCAGGGCCAGCGGCGGCACCTCCTTGCCCAGGACCGCCGGCCCGGCCTGGTAGGCGTCCTTCAGGGCGCCGACGGAGGCGTACGTGGCGAACAGCGTGACCGGCCGCCGGCCTTCGCCCGCCTCGGTCAGCCAGTCGGCGATCTGCACCCCGTTGGTGCTGCCCCGTACCCCCAGTGGCAGGGCGCCCTGGGTCAGCGAGCACACGGCGTACATCGCCCCGGCCCGGCCCGCGGCCTTCCAGGCCCCGATCATCTGGAGCAGCAGATCCAAGGTGGGGACCACCACCAGGACCGCCCCGTGCGGCGCCAGCTTCTGGCCAGCCGCCGCCCCCACGAAGCTCTTCCCCGAGCCTGTGGCCATCTGCACGGTGGCCCGCAGCCCATGGGGCGTCAGCAGTCCCGGACGGGGCGTCAGCGCCCTCACGATGGCCGCCAGCGCCTCCTCCTGGTGCGCGCGCAGCGTGACCCCCGAAGCAGCCTTCGCGGCCTTCAGGCCCGGCTTGACGATGCTCACAGAATCTCTTCCCCTCACCCATTCCCGGAACCGACCCCGGGACTCCCGCCGGAATTTCGAGCAGTGCGTTTCTGATACATTGGCCGGACAATAGAGGCCGGACAATCCGTGAAAGCCGAACCCAATTGAACAGGAGAATCGGATACGCCGTGCAGAAAACCGGAGAGGGCCAAAACGGCCCCGTCGGGCAGCTTCCACACGGCATCTGCGGCGGGATCGCCCAGCGGGCCAAAACTGATACACTCGCTCTTGAGAGTCACCCCATCAGGGTAGCGGACCGGGACCGGCCGCGCAGCCGTTTTGCTGGTCTGGACCATGGTCTAGGCCAATCTGGCAGGAGTGAAGTCGACCCGCACGCGCCCCCGGAGCGCACCCCTCCCCCTAGTGAGCCTGTAGTGAGGTCAACCAAAAACCCAGTTCAGGCATGTAATCCGACATCAGCCGTCCCGGAGGGAGTGGAGCGAAGCGGAGTGACCGACGGGCCCGAGCGAAGCCGGGCCGACCTGACCGGAGGTCAGGTCACG
>NZ_JBEZIQ010000068.1:0-49932 GCF_040651155.1 Kitasatospora sp. NPDC048545 | reverse complement strand
CGGCATCAGCAGCCGGTTCAGCTCGGTCAGGTCGGGCAGCGCGGGGCGGGGCAGTCCGGCCGGAATGTCGCCGATCACCGCGAGGCCGTGGTCCTGGAGCGAGAACGCCGCCGAGATCGCGGTGCCGAGCACGAGGGCCAGCAGCGGGCCGGGCAGGCGAGGGAGGAAGCGGGCCACCAGGAGGAGGAAGAGCAGGGTCGCGACGCTGAAGGCGACCGTCGGCAGGTGCGCCTCGGTGATGTCCGACGCGAACGACACCAGCTGCGGGAAGAAGCCCTCCCCCCGGACGTCGATCCCGGTGAGCTTGGACAGCTGGTCCACGATCATGATCAGTGCCACGCCGGCGAGGTAGCCGATCAGCACCGGCCGGGAGAGCAGATCGGCGACGAAGCCCAGCCTGGCCAGCCAGGCGAGCACGCACAGCACGCCGACCACCACCGCCAGGCTCGCGGCCAGGCTCGCGTAGCGGCCGGTGTCGCCGCCGGCGAGCGGCCCGACCACGGTCGCGGTCATCAGCGCCGTGGTCGACTCGGGCCCGACCGACAGCAGGCGGGACGAGCCGACGAGGGCGTAGAGGACGATCGCGGGCAGGATGGCCCACAGTCCGGTCACCGGCGGCAGGCCCGCCACGCTCCCGTACGCCATGACCTGGGGCACCAGGTAGGCGACCACGGTGGCACCGGCCAGCAGGTCGCCGCGCAGCCAGTCCCGCCGGTAGCCGCGCAGCACCGCGAGCCCCGGCAGGGCCGGCACGAAACGGTGCCGGCCGCCGGTGCCACGGACGGCGCCGGGCTCCGGCGGGGGATCCGGGAGCGCCGTCACGGACGGTCGGCGGTCGCCGCGGCGCCGTCGGCGGCCGGCGACCGGCGGGCCAGGGCCTTGCCCAGCTCCCACAGCAGCAGGAGCGCGACGGCGGCCAGCACGGCCCAGCCGAACTGCCGGGCGCTGATGTCGGTGGTGCCGAGGAGGCGGTGGAACGCGTCCATCTGGGTGACCAGCACCGCGAGGACGAACTCGCCGAGGGCCGCCCGGTTCATCTGCTTGCTGTCGAAGGTCCGGACGGTCAGCGCCGTGCCGCGCTCGCTGCGGCATTCGAAGGCCGCCACGATCAGGCAGAGCGCGAAGGCGGTGAACGCGATCGAGTTGCCGACGGCCGCGCTGTGGTAGTGCGCCTCGCCGAGCTTGGTCAGCCCGAGCAGGGCGACCGTGACGGCCAGCCCGGCGAGCCCGACGGTGACCATGACGGGCTTGGTCAGCACCGTCTCCCCGCGCGGGCGCGGGGTGCGCCGCATCAGGCCGGGGCTCTCCTGGTCGAACCCCAGGGCGAAGCCGAACGGGGCGTTGACCACGAAGTGCACCCACAGGACCTGCGCCGGGGTGAACGGCTCACCGGCGGCGATGTTCAGGAGCGCCGCCCCGAGGAACGTCAGCACGAACGTCACCAGCAGCACCAGGACGAACCGGATGTACTTGGTGAGGTTGTCGTAGAGCTTCCGGCCCTCCTCCACGGCGTAGACGATGGTGGCGAAGTTGTCGTCGGCGAGGACCATACGACTGGCGTTCTTCGCCGCGTCGGTGCCGCTGCCCATCGCGATGCCGATGTCGGCGGCCTTGATGGCCGGGGCGTCGTTGACGCCGTCGCCGGTCATCGCGACCACGTCGCCCTTCTTCTTCAGGGTGTCGGCGAGCAGCACCTTGTGCTCGGGGGCGACCCGGCCGACCACGCCGATGCCGTCGATCCGGGCCAGCCGCTCGTGCTCCGGCAGGGCGGCGAAGTCGGCGCCGAGGACGGCCTCGCCGTCGATGCCGAGCTGCCGGGCGATGGCCGCACCGGTGGTGACGTCGTCGCCGGTCACCATCCGGACCCGGATGTGGGCGGCCTGCGCGCTGGCGACCGCGGCCCGGGACTCCTCCCGCGGCGGGTCGACCATGCCCACCAGGCTGGTCACCCGCAGGTCCCGCACGAGCGCCAACAGGTCGCCGTCCGGGTCGAATTCCGCCGGGTCGAGGTCGCGGACGGCCCCGGCCATCACCCGCAGTCCTTCGCCGCCCATCCGCTCGGCCTGCGCTTGGGCGCGCCCGCTGAGGTCCGCGTCCCAGGGGACGACCGCGCCGTCCGCGACGGCGGCGCCGGCGCGGGACGTCACCGCGGGGGCGGCGCCCTTCACGAAGCACCGCACCACCGGCCGGCCGTCGGCGTCCTTCGCCTCGTTGAACGTGGCCATCAGCTTGTAGGTGGGGTCGAACGGCAGGGTGGCGAGCCGGGGGAAGCGCTCCCGGGTGGCCTCGATGTCCAGCCCGGCCTTGTGGCCGAGGACGAGCAGGGCGCCCTCGGTCGGGTCGCCGACGACCTCGCCGTCGACCAGCTTGGCGTCGTTGGCGACCAGGTAGGGCAGGACGGCCTCCTCGATGCTCGCGGCGGAGCCCACGGCGTGGTGGATCCGCCCGTCGAGCCGGTAGCCGGTGCCGGAGACGGTGTAGCGGTCGGTGGGGCTCAGCACCTCCACGACCGTCATCTGGTTCATCGTCAGGGTGCCGGTCTTGTCCGAGTTGATGGCCGAGGTGAAGCCGAGCGTCTCGACGGACGGCAGTTCCTTCACGATCGCGTTCCGTTTGGCCAGGTTGAGGCTGCCGACGGACAGGATCACCTGACTGACCGTCGGCAGCGCCTCGGGGATGGCCGCGATGGCCAGCGAGACCGCGCTGACGAAGAGGGCGTCCCAGGCCTGGTCGCGGCTGCGGCCCAGCACGAACATCACCACCATGGTCAGACCGGCCGCCGACGCGATCCACAGCGTCAGCGTGTCGAGCTCCTTGGTGAGCGGCGACTGCTCCTTCTCGGTCGCCGACAGCATCCCGGAGATCTTGCCCAGTTCGGTCCCGGCGCCCGTCCCGGTGATGACGAGCAGTCCGCTGCCGTGGGTGACCGGGGTGTCCATGAACGCCATGTCGGTCTGGTCGCCCGGGGACAGCGGCCCGGCCGGCAGGGTGGCGACGTCCTTGGCGGCGGGGACGCTCTCGCCGGTCAGCGCCGACTCGTCGATCTGCAGCGCGCTGGCCTCGACGATCCGCCCGTCCGCCGGGACCTCGTCGCCCGCCCGGACGAGCACCACGTCGCCCACGACCAGCTGTTCGGCCGGGATCTCCGCCTCCGTGCCGTCCCTCCGCACCCGCGCGGTGGTCTTCATCATCGACCTGAGCGCGTTCATCGCGCTCTCGGCCTTGCCCTCCTGGCGCAGGCCGATTACCGCGTTGAAGAGGGTCAGGACGATCAGCAGGACCGCGGTGGTCCACTCCTTGATCGCCAGCGACACCACCGCCGCGGCCACCAGGATGATCTGCATGTAGCTGCGGTACTGGTCGAGGAAGCGCAGCCAGTCCGGCCTCGCCTTCTCCTCCGGCAGCGCGTTCGGCCCGCGCGCGGCGAGCAGTTCGGCCGCCCGGGCCGAGCTCAGCCCGGTCGCCGGGTCCACCCCGAGCGCGGCCGCGACCTCCCGGGGAGAACGCGCGTACCAGGGGTCAGGGGGCTCCTGCGGTCCCGGCAGGTCGGCCTGCTCCGACATCTTCACTCCTCAACGTCCGGGAACTCAACGTCCGGGAACGGGCCGGTGGGGTCCGGGAACGGGCCGGTGGGGTCCGGGAAGGCGCCGGCGGGGTCCGGGAAGGCGCCGGCGGGACTCGCGCCGGTGCGGTCCCGGGGGGCCCGCGGTGCGTCAGTCGGTCCGGTGCTTCGTCGCGTAGGGGTCGCGCGCGGCTCCCCTGGGGGCCTCCCGCTCCAGGCGGCGCTTGGCGGCGAGGAGGTCCTTCCGGACCGCGTCGTCGACCTCGGGGTACTGCGGATCGATGCCGATCAGGGTGTGCGCGAGCACCGCCGCCGCGCAGATCCGCGCGAACCACTTCCGGTCGGCCGGCACCACGTACCAGGGCGCCCACGGCGTGCTCGTCGCCGACAGCATGTCGGAGAACGCCTCCTGGTAGTCGTCCCACCGCTCGCGCTCGTGGATGTCGGCCGCGGAGAACTTCCAGTTCTTCTCCGGCAGGTCGATCCGCTTCAGGAACCTGGTGCGCTGCGCCTCCTTGGAGAGGTTCAGGAAGACCTTCACCACCTTGATCCCGTTGTCGGTGAGGTAGCGCTCCCAGTCGTTGATCTCCCGGTAGCGGCGGTGCCAGACCTTGGCGCCCTTCGCCTCCTCGGGCAGCTTCTGCCGGTCCAGGTTCTCCGGGTGGACCCGGACCACCAGGACCTCCTCGTAGTGCGAGCGGTTGAAGATCCCGATCTCGCCGCGCGAGGGGAGCCGCTGCGCGTACCGCCACAGGTAGTCGTGGTCGAGCTCCTCCGCGGACGGCACCTTGAAGCCGCTCACGTGGACGCCCTGCGGGTTGACCCCGCTCATGACGTGCCGGATCGTCCCGTCCTTGCCGCCGGCGTCGAGCGCCTGGAGGCAGAGCAGCACCCCGTAGGTGTCCTGGGCGGCCAGCCGCGCCTGGTACTCCGACAGCAGCGAGACGCCGGTGCGCAGCAGTTCGACTCCGTCGCGCTTCTTCATGCCCGCCTTGTACCGGGGGTCGAAGTCCTCCGCGAGGTCCACCCGCGATCCCGGTTCCACCCGCAGCGGCTTGACGAACTTCGCGATGCGCTTGGCCGTCCGTCGATCCGACATCGCCTTACCACGTCCTCTCCCGGAGGGTGCTACGTGCCACGCTGTGGCAGGCGGGTGACCGCGGCAATCCGGCGGCGTCCTTCCGGGTCCGCCGGGCCGGCCGTGCGACGGCCCGGGCGCGGAGGTGCGCGACGGCTGTCCGGTGGAGCGGCCCCTCGGCGGCGCGGGGTCGCTCCACCGGAGCCGGTGTGTGGCGGGGTCCGGGGTCCGGGCCGACGATGGGGCTGCCGTGCATTCCCCTGCGATCGGAGGCCGTGATGGCGACCCTGACGGTATGGCGCTTCCCCACCGCGACCGGGGCCGACGAGGCCCTCGACACGCTGAAGAAGCTGCAGCGCCAGGAGCTGATCAAGGTCCAGGACGGCGCCGTGGTCGCCTGGCCGGACGGCGCCAAGAAGCCCAGGACCCGCCACCTGAGCGACATGACCGGCATGGGGGCGCTGGGCGGCGCCTTCTGGGGCTTCCTGCTCGGGCTGGTCTTCTTCGTGCCGGTCCTCGGCGCGGCGGTGGGTGCGGCCGGCGGCGCCCTCGGGGGCCACCTCGCGCACCTGGGACTCGACGAGGACTTCGTCAAGCGGCTGCGGGAGAAGGTGACGCCCGGCACCTCCGCGCTGTTCGTCCTCAGCACGGACGCCGTGCTCGACGCCGTCCGGTCCGCGTTCGGGGGCCTGCACGCCGAACTCCTGGAGACGAACCTCTCCGAGGAGGAGGAAGCCCGGCTGCGGGAGGCGTTCACCGAGGGCGAGTGAGGTCCCGGCCCACCAGGGGCGGGTGAACTCCCGGCCCACGGGGGCCGGCGTCCGGTCCGGGCGGCGGGCACGCCGCCCGGACCGCGTCCGCGCCGTCACCCCCGGCCCGCCGTGGGTGACGGACGATCCGTTCGTACCCCGGTCGCACGGGACGGGCCGTCCCCCCGCGCGCGCCGTCGGGCGGACCGGACGCGCCGACGGTTGCGCCGCGAGCGCGCCGGGAGGGATCCGGCCATGACCGGAAATCCGGAGCGGTCGTACGCCGCCGAACCGACCGCACCTTCCGGGTGAAGATCACGCCGCGGGTGCCGGCCGGACCGGTCCGGCGGACCGGCGGCCGGCCCGGCGCGGCGGTGCGCCGGCCTGGCCGCGCGACCTGCGATCACGTCGCGCGGCCCCGCGCGATCCCACCACGGGACGCAGTCGCCCCTGCACCCGGAGCGATCACCGCTGGTGGGGGCCCATGCCAATCGTCCCGACCAATATCCCGATGGGATATTCAGCCAAACATCCTGGATCTACTGGCGTCCGCCGGAGCGCTGACCGCAGACTCTCCCCGGGCCGCTCACCAGCCGCCCCGGTCTCCCACCCGAGGCCTCCACAGCTGCGATCCCCCTCTCCCAGGTTTCTCCCCGGCCCAGTGGTGCCGTACGCCCGGACGACGGCGTGCGGTCGACGCTGCTCGACGCCCCCTGGAGGATTCCGATGGACATGCGCTACGAGGCGTACTCCTACGCCGATCCGCTCTTCTACGACTCTCCGGTCCGCTGGGCCACCCTCGACGAGTTCCCCGCCGCCGTCGAGCCGGCGCCGTCCGGCTGGACGCGCAACACCCGCGAGGTGTGGGTGGGCTTCCAACCCGTCGACCTCCGGCTGCCCGAACAGGGCTGGAAGATCCACGTCTCGGCGCGCATGGACAACGCCCCGCGGATCCTGGACCTCGTACGGGCCCACTGCTTCGAGCACCGCGTCCCGTTCAAGTTCCTGCGCAGCCCGGCGCTGGTCCAGACGCAGAACGCCAAGTACGCCCCGCGCGGCTCCAGCGGCAAGTTCATGACGCTCTACCCGGTCGGCGACGACGCGCTGGAGCGATGTCTCACCGACCTCGACGCCGCCCTCGACGGCGAACCCGGACCGTACGTCCTCAGCGACCTCCGCTGGCGGGACGGGCCGCTCTACCTGCGCTACGGCGGGTTCGTCGAACAGTTCTGTCGCACCGAGACCGGCGAACTGGTCCTCGCCTTCCGCGAGCCCTCCGGCGCGCTGCGCCCCGACGTCCGCCGCGCCGTCTTCGAGGTCCCCGAGTGGGCACCGGTGCCCGCCGTCCTCGCCCCGGCCCTGGCCGACCCGGCGCGGACCGGACCGGGCGACTTCCCCTACACGGTGGAACGGGCCCTGCACTTCTCCAACGGCGGCGGCATCTACCTCGGCCGCCCCGAGGGCGGCGGACCCCAGGTCGTGCTGAAAGAGGCCCGGCCCTACGCCGGCCTGGACCAGCGCGGCGAGGACGCCGTCCGGCGCCTCGGCCGGGAACACGAGGTCCTGCAGCACCTGCGCGGCCTCGACGCCGTCCCGCAGGCCCTCGGGTACCTCACCTCCTGGGAACACCACTTCCTGGTCCAGGAGTACGTCGAGGGCGAACCGCTGCACCGCTGGTTCGGGTTGAACTACCCGCTGGTCCACCCGCACACCGACACCGCGGCCGTCGACGACTACCGCACCAAGGCGCTGCGCATCCTCGACGGCATCACCGAGGGCCTGCGCGCGATCCACGACCGCGGCATCGTGTTCGGCGACCTCCACCCGCGCAACCTGATCGTCCGGCCGGACGGCGGCGTCACCTTCGTCGACTTCGAACTCGCCTCACCCGTCGACGAGTTCCTCAGGCCCGCACTCGGCGCGGCCGGATTCGCCGCCCCGCCCGGACTGACCGGATTCGCCGTCGACGACCACGCACTGGCCGCCATCCGGCTCTGGCTCTTCCTGCCGCTGATGCCGCTGACCGTCCTCAGCCCCGGCAAGGCGGGCTCACTCGTCCGGGCCGCCCGGCAGCGGTTCGGGCTCTCCCCGCAACTGCTGCCCGACCCGCCGGCCCCCTCGGCCCCGGACGCCGCCGGCACGCCGTACCGGTCCTTCGAGGACCTGCTGGACGGCGAGCCCGCCAGTTGGCCGCGCCTGCGCCGGGAGCTCACCGCCGCCATCACGGCCACCGCCACCCCGGACCGCACCGACCGGCTCTTCCCCGGCGACCCCGGCCAGTTCACCCACGACGGACTCGGCCTGTCCTACGGCGCGGCCGGCGTGCTCTGGGCCCTGCACACCACCGGCGCCGAGATCGACCCCGACCACGTCCGCTGGCTCACCGAAGCGGTGAACCGCGAACCCTGCCGGTCCGGCCTGTTCCTCGGCGGCCACGGCGTCGCCTACGTCCTCGACCTGCTCGGCCGCCGCACCGAGGCACTGGACCTGCTGGAACGGCTCGGCAAGGACGACCCCGACGGCCTCGGCACCGACCTGGCCGGCGGACTGGCCGGCGTCGGCCTGACCCTGCACCACTTCGCCCGCACCACCGGCAACAAGGCCATGTTCGACGCCGCCGTGGACGCCGCCCGGCGCACCGTGCTCAAACTCGGCCTCCACCTGCCGGACGACACCGGCGCCCCGGCCGGGGCCCGCACCGGGCTGATGCACGGCCCCACCGGAGCCGCCCTGCTCCTGCTGCGCCTCTACGAGGACACCGGTGACACCGGGCTGCTCGACCTCGCCCGGCGGGCCCTCGACCTCGACCTGGACCGCTGCGTCCTCGCCGAGGACGGCACCCTCCAGGTCGACGACGGAACCCGGGTGCTGCCCTACCTGGAGTCCGGCAGCGCCGGCATCGCGGCCGTCCTCCACGAATACCTGCGGCACCGCCCGGACGCCGCGCTCACCGAACGGCTGGAGCAGATCCGCGGCGCCGCAGAGCCCGAATTCATCGTCCAGTCGGGCCTGTTCAACGGACGGGCCGGTCTGATCGCCCTGCTCCGCCAGGCCCGGGACGGGGACACCGCGCGCCCGGACGCGATCCGCCGCCACGTCCGGCGGCTCGCCTGGCACGCCATCCCCCACCAGGGCCACCTCGCCTTCCCCGGCGAGCAGTTGCTGCGCCTCTCGATGGACCTGGCCACCGGCAGCGCCGGCGTGCTGACCGCACTCGGAGCGGTGTACGCGGACACGCCCGCGATGCCGTTCTGGCCCTCGCCGGCGGCCCCGGACGGGCCCCGCGAGAACCGCGCCTGACCGCACCCGCGGCCCGGCCGACCCGACCACCCCGGCGATCCGGCCGGCCCGCCACGCCGCGCGTGCGCACCCGCCCTGGACCGTCCCACCCCCGGCACGCCGAGCGCGACCACCGGCCGGCTGCCCACCCCCGCGGCGACACCCGCCGCCCACGAGTTCCGGCTACTGCCGGAAGCACGGCACCACAACCTGATGGGAGTTCACCATGTCGATCCTGAACCTGCAGGCCCTGGAGACCGTCGAGGAGACCGTCGAGTACCGCTCGGTCCTCAGCTCGCTGAGCGCCGTCAACTGCACCAACAGCACGGTCAGCACCCTGCTCTGCCTCTGAGCAACCACCGGCCGCGGGCACGTCCCGCGGCCGGTGTCCGAGGCCGGCCGTCCCCGTGGGTCCGGGGCCGGCCGGCCGAGGACGACGCCGGGCCCCGGTCCCACGGCCGGGGCCCGGTACCCGTTCCAGGCCCGGTCCCGGCACCCGCTCCGGGCGAGGCACCCGTCCGGAGGTCACCCGTGCCGACCGAACCCTCCCCGTCCGCGGCACTGCGCACGGACCCCGCCCGCCCGGCGCCCGCGCCGACACCCGCGACGACCGCCGCCCCGCCGAAGGACCTGCCGAACGACCTGCCGAGCGGGCCCCCGGCCGAGCCCGCCCCTCCCCGGCGAGCACGGCGGCAACCGCTCGGACTGCGGCAGGTACTCGGCCTCACCCGCGGCCGGGCAGCCGTCATGGCCCTCGCCGTCACCACCAGCACGGGCGCCGCCCTGGCCCTCCCGGCCGTCCTCGCCCGCGCCGTCGACGCCGCCCTGGCCGGCGCCGGCACCCGGGGCGTCCTGCCGCTGGCCGGCACCCTCGCCCTGCTGGCCGGCTCCGAGGCCGTCGGCCAGTACGCCGGCCCCGGGATCTCCACCGACGCCACCGCGCGACTGCGCGAACGGGCGATCCACGGGGTGCTGGCCGGCAGCCCGCTCGGAGCGCACCGCCTCCCGGTCGGGGACGTCGCGGCGCGACTGACCGCGAGCGCCCCGCAGGCCGCCCTCGCCGCTCCCGCCGTGGTCTACTCCGCGTCCCAACTCGCCATGGCCGCCGCGGCCCTCGTCGCACTGGCCGTCCTCGCACCGACCGCCGCGCTCGCCTTCCTCGGCACCGCCCCGCTCGGCTACGCGGCGATCCGGCGCCAACTGCGCCGCACCGCCCGGCTCGGCGAGGACTACCAGCGGACCCAGGCCGACATCGCGACCCGGCTGCTCGACGCCGTCTCCGGCAGCCGCAGCATCGCCGCCGCCCGCGCCGTGGACCGCGAGGCCGCCCGCGTGCTGCGGCCCGTCCCCGCACTGTCCCGGCACGGCCGGGAACTCTGGGACAGCCAGCGCCGGATCGCCTGGTGCTCCGCCCTGCTCGCCCCTGCGACCCAGCTCGCCGTCCTGGCGGCCGCCGGCACGGCGGTGGCCACCCACACGCTGTCCGTCGGCGGGCTGCTGGCCGTGCTCGGCTACACCGGCATCGGCCTCGGCGGCTTCGGCGCCGCCCAGAGCCTGCTCGACGTCTCCCGGGCCCGCGCGGGAACCGCCCGGCTCACCGAGCTGCTCGACGCACCGGAGCGGCCCGTCGGCACCCGTCCGCTCCCGCCCGCCCGCCCCGGCGCCGGGAGCCTGGACCTGCGCGGGGTGGTCGTCGGCGGGCCCGGCGGCCCCGTGCTCGACCGGCTCGATCTGACGGTCCCCGGCGGGACGTGGACCGCCGTGGTCGGCGCCGACGACGCCGCCACCTCGGCGCTCGCCGCCGTCGCCGCCGGCCTGCTCGACCCGGACGAGGGGGCGGTGCTGCTCGACGGCGTCCCGCTCGGCGCGGTCCGCCCGGAGGAGCTGCGCACCGCCGTCGCCTGCGCCTTCGCCGATCCGGCCCTGCCCGGCCGGACGGTCCTCGACGCCATCGGCCTGGGCCTGGCCCCCGGCCCGGACGAGCGCGTCCACCGCGCCGCCCGGGCGGCGCGGGCCGACGCGTTCGTCCGCCGCCTCCCCGACGGCTACCGCACCCCGATGGACCGGGCCCCGTTCTCCGGCGGGGAACGCCAACGGCTCGGCATCGCCCGGGCGCTGGCCCGCGACGCCCGGCTGCTCGTCCTGGACGACGCGACCTCCTCCCTGGACGCGGCCACCGAGAACCGGGTGCTGCACGCCCTGCGCGAAGCGGCCGGCCACCGCACCCGGCTGGTGGTCACCCGACGCGCCGCGGTGGCCGCCCACGCCGACACAGTGGCCTGGCTCTGCGAGGGCCGCGTCCGCGCGCTGGCCACCCACGAGGAACTCTGCGCCGTCCCCGCCTACCGGGCCCTGTTCGGGGGCGGACCGCAGGACTGACCCCGCCCGGCCCCGCCCGGCCCGGTCCACCCGCGCGGGCCGTCACCCGCCGGTCCTCACCCGTGAAAGGCGGCTGCGATGTCTCCCTCCCGCACGGACCGGCCGGACCGGCCGCATCCACCGGACCGGGCACGCCCGCCGGACCGGCCCCGTCCGCCGGGCGGGGCGGACCGACCGGGCCGGGCGGGCCTGCGGCTGTTGCGCTCGGCACTCGCCCACAGCCGGCCGGCGGTGCTCCGGCTCCTCACCTGGTCACTGCTCTCCGCGGCGCCCGCCCTGGTGTCCGGCAAGGCGCTCGCCCTGGCCGTCGACCGCGGTTTCCTCGCCGGTCGGCCCGCCCAGGCGGCGGGCTGGCTCGCCCTGTTCGCCGCGGTCTCGGTGGCCGGCGCCTGGGCGTCCAGGCAGACGTACCCGTGGCTGGCCGAGGTCGTCGAACCGATGCGCGACCGGCTGCTGGGCCGGGTGGTGACCGGCATGGTCCACGGCGCCGCCTCCGCCCGCGGCCGGACGGACGGTTCGGGCGCGGTCGCGGTCGCCCGGCTCACCCGTCAGGTCGAGGCGGTCCGGGACACCGTCGCGGGACAGCTGCTGGTGGTGTCCCACTTCGCGTTGACCGCCGTCGCCGTCGTGGCCGGCAGCGCGGCCCTCGCCCCGGCCGCCGCCCTGCTGATCGCCGGCCCGCTGCTGCTGTCGCTCCTCGCGTTCGCGGCCCTCGCACCGGCCACCGTCCGCCGCCAGCGGGAGGCCTTCGCGGCCGAGGAGGAACTGGCGCGGTCCTGCGCCGACGTCCTGCAGGCCCTGCGCGACCTGGTCGCGTGCGGCGCCCGGGACGAGGCCCAGCGCGAGGTGCTGGCCACCGTCGCGGCGAACGAGGCGGCCGGACGGTCCCTCGCCCGGCTCGCCGGCGCGCGGCGGCTGATCGTGTCCGCGGGCGCGCACCTCCCGCTGCTGCTGGTCGTCCTGGCCGCCCCCACCCTGGTCGGCCGGGGGATGACGCCCGGCGCCGTGGTCGGCGTGCTGGCATATCTGACGGGCACCCTGGAACCCGCCCTGCGGCTGCTGGTGCAGGGCGCGGGCGCCTCCTGGCTCCGGCTGGCGGTGGCCGCCGACCGCCTCGCCACCACCGGCGGCCACCCCGACGACGGCGCCCCGGGGGCCGCCGAGGCCGGGACGGCGATGCCCGTCGACCACCCCGACGACGCGGCCGCCCGCCCCGCCGACGGTTCCGTCGAACTGACCGGTGTCTCCTTCGCCTACGGCGCCGCCGCGGACCCGGTCCTCGACGGCTTCGACCTCGCGGTGCACGACGGCGAACACCTCGCCGTCGTCGGCCCGTCGGGCATCGGGAAGTCCACGCTCGCCGACATCCTGGCCGGCGTGGTGGCCCCGGACCGCGGCCGGGTGCTGCTCGGCGGGATCGCGCCCGCCCGGCTGACCGGACCGGACCTCGCCCGCGCCCGGGTCCTGCTCCCCCAGGACCCGTACGTCTTCACCGGGACGGTCGCGGAGAACCTCCGGTGGCTGGCCCCGCACGCCTCGACAGCCGCCGTCCTGACGGCCGCGGACGCCGTCGGAGCGCGGTCCCTGGTGGAACGGCTCGGCGGACCGGGCGGGCACGTCACCCCGGCCGCCCTGTCGGCCGGCGAACGGCAGCTGATCGCCCTGGCCCGCGCCCACCTCTGCGACGCACGGCTCGTCATCCTCGACGAGGCGACCCGTCACCTCGACGCGGCCGCGGAACTCCGGGTGGACCGGGCCTTCCGCGACCGGCCCGGCACGGTCGTCACCATCACGCACCGGATCGGCCCGGCCCGCCGCGCGGACCGGGTCCTGTTCCTGGACGGGGCGCAGCCCCTGCTGGGAACGCACCGCAGCCTGCTGGCCGAGGTGCCGGCCTACCGCCGGCTGACCGGCGAACCTGAGCCCGGTGGCGCCACGAAGCCCTCACCGTGAAGAAATTGACGAACAGTCAGACTGCGGACCGGCACTGACGGGCCGGCGGAACGTGACCTCCCCCGGGCGCGGCCGACGGGCGTCCGCGTCCGGGGGTCGGCCGTTCAGCAGCCCGGGCGGATCGTCAGCTCGCTCAGGGTGCCGTCCGCGGGGAAGTCCAGCACCCCGACCACCGCCGCGGCGACGGACGCCGCGGCGAGGCAGATCCCCGGGTCGTACGGCAGGCCGAGCGCGTCGTGGAGCCTGGCCTGCATGGGGGTGTCGACCTCGCCCGGGAACACCGTCGTGACCCGGACCCCGCTGCGGTACTCCTCCGCCCGCAGTGACTCGGCGAGCGCCCGCAGGGCGAACTTCGAGGCCGCGTAGCCCCCGAGACCGGGCGGGGCGTGCAGCCCGGCGCCCGAGTTGACGAACACCACCCGCCCCGGGGCCGCCCGCAGGGCGGGCAGCAGCAGACGCGTCAGTTCGGCCGGGGCCACGCAGTTGACCGCCAGCATCCCCAGCCACACCCCCGGGTCCAGGTCCGCGACCGTCCCGGGCTCCAGCGTCCCGGCGACGTGCATCAGCGAGTCCAGTCGCTCCGGCAGCTCCTGCTTGCCGAGCGCCGCCGCCAGTTCCGTCGGTTCCGCGAGGTCCGCCGCCAGCGTGCGGCTCCCCGGGAACCGCGACCGCAACTCCTCCGCCCGTTCCTCGTCCCTGGCCAGCAGCCAGAGGTCCTCGCCCCGCGCCGCGAGCAGCCCGGCCGTCGCCGCGCCGATCCCGGAGCCCGCACCGGTGATGAGATGAACGCCCATGCCGCCCTCCCTACCCCCGGCCACCGCTGCGGAACGGCGAGTTCACGCCGTCCCGGAGCCCGCCGGCACCGGACCCGCACGCGGGCGCGCACGTCGGGCGGCCGCTCGGCGCCGCGCGCCCCTGCTCCACTCCCCCTCGCAGGGCGGCCCGTCGGGGGTCAGCCCTCCTCGGGCCGCCCGACGGCCGCGGGCCCGTGCCCGGCTGAGCCCGAGCCCGAGCCCGAGCGGGCCAGGGTGACGGGGAGCCCGGCCTCGATGCGGCGCAGCAGCCGGCCGCCGTGGGATCGGGTTCGGATTCGGGCGGGCGGCGGATCAGGCGGTCGCGGCGAGGGTCCCGTCGAAGGTGGCGGCCGCCAGGCCGAAGGACAGGGTCATGCCGATGCCCGAGGTGACGGTGACGGCGCGGACGCCCGGCGCCAGGTCCCGCACCAGCAGGGGGCCGCGGGAGCTGCCGGCGTAGACGCCCTGCCAGCGTTCGACGATCCGCAGCCGCTCCACGCCCAGGACCCGGGCGATCGCGGCGGTCAGCAGCTCGTGGGTGCGCTCGTCGATGAACGGCGGGGTGGTGGCGTCGTAGTGGTGCGAGTCGCCGACCAGCACCGTGCCGTCCGGGAGCCGGGCGAACATCACGTTGGCGCCGATGTCGAGCAGCTCGCGGCTGTGGCCCAGCACCTCCTCCCGCAGCCGGGCGGCGGACGGGCGGGTGGCGAAGGCGTCGTAGCGCAGCATCGACGTGGCGGTCAGCACCGCGGAGTCGGTGCGGAAGCCGGCCGGGGCCTCGGCCCGCGCCATGGTGAGGCGGCAGCGCTGGACCTCGTGGTCCTCGGCGACGTCGGGGAACAGGTAGTCCAGGTCGTGGCCGACGCAGATCAGGATCCGGTCGCCGTGGACCGAACCGCGGGTGGTGTGGACCGTCCCGGGCTCGACGCCGGTGACGGCGGTACCCCACAGGACCTGCCCGCCGGGCTGGTCGGCCACCCAGCGGGCCAGGCCGGGCGCTGCCTCCCGCGGGTTCACCCGCAGGTCGGCGGGCAGCAGCGCGCCGCCCACCAGGTCGCCGGCGTCGGCGTCCGCGCGGCCGAGCAGCGCCGCCGTCTGCGCGGCGGTGCGCAGCTCGACGGCGTCGCCGCCGCGCTCGGCGCGCAGTTCCTCCAGGACGGCCGCCTCGGTCGCCGACCGGGCCACCACCAGGGTGCCGGCCTCCGCGGCCCAGATGCCGGTGGCCTCGGCGGCGCGCAGCCAGCCGGGCCGGGAGCGCTGGGCGAGGGCGAGGAGTTCACCGTCCTGGGCGCTGATGCAGCAGTGGCCGAAGTTGCGGACCGAGGCGCCGACGGGCTGCCGGTCGCGATCGACGACCGTGACGGACAGTCCCCGGCTCAGCGCCTCGAAGGCGTGGGCCAGGCCGATGATGCCGGCGCCGACGATCACCACGTCGCTGCGGCCGGGCGTGCCGGTCGTGCCGGGCGTGCGGGTCGTGCGGGTACGGGGGGCGGCGGAGGCGGTTGCGGGTGCGGTGCTGCTGCTCATGGCTCCAGATTCCGGGCTCGGCGACCTCGACGTCAAGAGGTGTCTATACAAGTTACCGTTCGTTCATCCACGCGACGACCAGCGGACGCGGGCACTTGTTCCGGAAAACACGCAGGTGGGCCGCCTTGAGAAGTTCCACCCCCGAGTGTCATAGTCGACTTGTGAAGACAAGTGAGGACCTCCCGCTCCACCAACGACTCGGCGCCGAGTTCCAACGCCGCATCGAGTCCGGCGAGTGGCCCGAGGGCCGTCCGGTGCCCAGCGAGTCGCAGCTCTGCGCCGAGTTCGGCACCTCCCGCGGCCCGGTCCGCCAGGCCCTGGCCATGCTGCGCCACGAGGGCAGCCTGACCGGCGGACGCGGGAAGCCGCCGGTCGCCCGCCGCACGGCGCCCTCCCAGCCGTTCGGCACCTTCCTGTCCTTCACCCAGTGGGCCCGGACCATCGGCCGCGAGCCCGGACAGACGACCATCGAGGTGGCCCGGCGCCGGGCGTCCCCGGAGGCCGCGGCCCGGCTCGGCCTGGTCGAGGGCGCACCCGTCGTCGAACTCGTCCGGCTGCGCCTGCTGGACGACGTCCCCGCCATGCTGGAGCGCTCCACCTTCGTCCACGAGGTCGGCCGCGTCCTCTTCGACTTCGACCCGGACACCGGATCCGTCTACGAGGAACTGCTGCGCCGCGAGGTCGACCTGCACCGCGCCCGGCACACCATCGACGCCGTCGCCGCCGACACGCACGACGCCGAACTCCTCCGGGTCGCCGTCGGCGACCCGCTGCTGCGCGTGCGGCGGCTCACCACGTCCGGCCGGGGCGTGCCGCTGGAGGACGCCGACGACCGCTACCTGCCCGCCATGGCCACCTTCACCATCGAGAACACCATCGAAGGCCGTACCGTCATCGGCCGCTACCGCACCGAAGAGGACTGACACCGTGATCGAGCTCGCCGCCCTGGACATGGCCGGTACCACCATCGACGAGGCCGGCGCCGTCTACCGGGCACTGCGTACCGCCGTCGAGCGCACCGGAGTCGCCGTCGCCGAGGCCGACCTGCAGACCTGGATGGGCACCGACAAGCGCGAGGCCATCGCCGCCCTGGTCCGCACGGGCGGCGGCACCCCGACCCTGGAGCTCGTCGAGGACGGCTACGCGGCCTTCGCCGAGTTCCTCCGCGAGGCCTACCGGACCACTCCCCCGCGGGCCCTGCCCGGCGTCGAGGCCGCCCTCGCCGAGCTGCGCCGACGCGGCATCAAGGTCGCGCTGACCACCGGCTTCAGCGACGACGTCGCGTACCCGCTGCTCGAATCGCTCGGCTGGTCCACCGGCGAGGGCGGCAACCTCGACGCGGTCGTCACCTCGGACGAGGTCCCGCGCGGGCGTCCGGCGCCGCACATGATCCACCGGGCGATGGAGAAGACCGGGGTCATCGACACCCGCCGCGTCCTGGTCGCCGGCGACACCGTCGTCGACGTCGAGGCGGGCGCCAACGCCGGGGCCGGCGTGGTCATCGGCGTGCTGACCGGGGAACTCACCCGCGCCGCCTTCGAGGGCCGCCCGCACACCCACGTGCTGGACGGCGTCGCCGACATCCCGGCCCTGCCCGAGACCCGGCCGACGGCCTGACCCCACGGCCCCCGGCCCCATGGCCCCGCGGTCGCCCGGCACGACCCGCGGAACACGGCCGTACAAGCCCGGCCGCCGGGAACACGGCCGCCCCGGCCCGGCCCGATCGACGCGTGAGCCGGCCCGGCGGACGCCCCGTCAGGACGGGCTGGTGCCCAGTACCGCGGTGGCGGTCACCTTGTTGTCGCACTCGGCGAAGAGGCCGTCGTCCAGGGCCACCTGGTGCGCTCCCGCGCCCGGCAGGCCCACGACGAGGGTGGGGTAGGCGACCGGTGTGGCCCCCGACGCGCAGGTGCCGTCGCCCTCGCCCTGGACCTGGACGAAGGTGAGCTTGAGCCAGGCCTTCCCGCCGGGGGCCAGCCGCACCGGGGCAGCGGCGCCGGTGTGGGTGACGGCGAGCGGGGCGTTGCGGTCCGGGGAGCCGTTGGCCGCCCCGGCCACGGTCGGGAAGCCCTGCAGGGTGCACGGGTGGGCGGAGGTGTCGGTGAACGCGACGACGACCGCTCCCACTCCGGTGCCCGCGGGCCGCTGCCCGGCCTGGTGGGCGTCCGCCTTCAGGTCGCCGATCCCGCAGGCCGGAGCCGTCGCACCGGCGGACGGGGATCCACCGGCCGGAGCGGCTCCCGTGGCCGGGCCGCCGGTGGCCGGGCCGCCCTTGGTGGGCGCCGGTGCGCCCGGCGCGGCCGGGACGGTTGCCGCCGCCGTCGGTGCCGCCGTCGGTGCCGCGGTCGGCGCGGCGGCCGGCCCGGGCCCGTCGCCCCCGGGCCCGCACGCCGTCACCAGCAGAGCGGCGGTGGCGGCCGAGACGACGGCAACCGCGGCTCTTCGGGTCTTCGTTCCGTACTGTCCGTTCCGCATGAGGTCCCCCGAGGGTTCGAGCGGTGCGGCCCACTGCCGGCACCTGCCCGGTACACACCGCTGCCGCGGGACCGGTTCCCCGGGCGGGCGGCTGTGACAGGACGGTGACGGGACCGGGCCGCGACCGTCGAACGGCGTCGGCCCGGCCAGGGCGTCACCGCCGGGGCGCCCGGCCGCGCCCGCTGTCCACCGGCTCCCCGGGACCGGTCGGCCCCGTCGGCGGGGCCGCCTTCCTGACACTCCGTCATGATCGTTCCCGACGGTGGGAGTCGGGGACCGTCGCCGCGCACCGCCCGGGCGCCGACGCGCGCCCGGCGGCTCCCCCGCAGGTCGGCCGGGGGTCAAAGTCCGGTCAAGGGTTTCGCCGGAAGGGGGGTCGGGGCCTATCCTGGGGCAGATTTGAACAGACACCTCGTTCGGTGAGGCGTCTTCACGGACACAGGCCACTGATCCCACCCGTCGAGAGACGCTCCGGATCAGGACAGGTCTCCCCGGCTCAAGGGGTGACCCCAAGTGGCTTCCCGCCGCTCGCGACCGGACTCGACCGGGCCCGCCGACGACCAGGGACACGCCGTGGAGTGCCAAAGCTCTGACGAGTGGGGGTGCACCGGGCGGAGACGTCGGTCCCCCCTGCCGTGCCGCCGCCGCCCCGATGCGCGGCCGAGACCGGGAGGGAGGCGTGATGGACGGAAGTCCTGGCCATAGTCGGCCCATTCCCGCATCGTCCTCGCCGTCCTTCCGCCGTCCGAGGCGCCCCCGCCTGCCCTGACCGCTCCGGTCCGGCCCGCTCCGCCCCCGCCCGTCCCGACCACCTCGGGACGCGTCGGCGCGCGCCCGGTCCCGGCCCGCGGCCGGGGTGGCGCGGCGCGCCGTCGGGCGGCCCGTGTGCCCCGGTCCCTCCGGGGTGAGGGGGTCTTCCTCGTGGCTGCCACCACACTGTTCTCGTCCGCCACGGCCCGGCTGCGCGACCGCACGGTCGACGCCGAGCGCCGCACCACGGCCTCCCGGGCCGTCCGGTCCTCGCTGGTCTCCCTCGCCGGACTGATCGGCGGCCCGGTCGCCAACCAGGCCGGGGAGGAGATGGGCCGGATCGTCGACGTGGTCGCCCGGCTCTACGGGCCGGAGCCCTACCCTCCCGTCACCGGTCTGATCATCCGGATAGGCCGTCGCCGCGCCTTCATCGCCGCCGACGCCGTCGACCGGATCCTGACCGGCCGGGTCCGGCTGCGCACCGCCCGCGTGGACCTGCGCGAGTTCAACCGCCGGCCCGGCGAGGTGCTGCTCGCCCGCGACGTGCTGGACCACCAACTCGTCGACGTGGACGGCGTGCAGGTCACCCGCGCCGCCGACCTCTACCTGGCCCCGCTGGCCGCCCGCACCGTCCTGGTCGGCGTCGACGTCTCCCTGCCGACCCTGCTGCGCCGCCTCGGCCCCCGCCGCTGGCAGGCCCGCCCGACCCCGGACCGCGTCCTGGACTGGCAGTCCGTCGCCCCGTTCGGCGAGCAGGCGACCCACGGACCGGCCGAGGTCCGGCTGCGCGCCTCCCGCTCCGCGCTGCACCGACTGCGCCCGGCCGACCTGGCCGACATCCTGGAGGACCTCGGCCGCCACGAACGCCAGCAGCTGCTCGGCTGGCTGGAGCCCGAGCACGCCGCGGACGCGCTGGAGGAGATGGAACCCGCCGAGCTGGAGAACCTGCTCCGCGAGGCCCCGCCCGAGCACGCCGCCCGGCTGGTCGACGAGATGGAACCCGACGAGGCCGCCGACGCCCTGCGCGACCTCGACCCCGGCGAGCGCGAGACCCTGCTCGCCCGGATGCCCGCGCCCGGGGCGGCCGAGCTGCGCGCCCTGCTCGCCCACCGCGAGGGCACCGCGGGTGGCGCGATGACCACCCTGCTGGTCACCGCCGGCCCCGCGCACACCGTCGCCCGGGTCCGGGCGGAGCTCGCCGCGCAGGCCGACCACCGCACCGACATCGACGCGGTCGCCGTGCTGGACGAGGACGGCCGGCTGCTCGGCGACCTCCCCCTGTTCGACCTGGCCGTGGCCGAGGACACCACGGTGGTCGCCGACCTGCTCGGCTGGCTGGCCCAGTTCGGCCCGCCGGTGACCGTCCCGCCCGACACCCGCCTCGCCGAGGCCGCCGACCACCTGATCGCGGCCCGCGCGACCTCCCTGCTCGTGGTCGACGACACCGGCCGCCCGCTCGGCCGCGTCCTGGCCGACGACATCCTCGACACGCTGCTGCCCGAGCGCGGGCGCCTGCACTTCCGGAGGCTCCTCAAGTGACCCGCGACCTCGACACCCGCACCCCCGGCACCCGCTCGGACCGCGGTACGGACGCCGCTCACCCGGTGTCCGCGCCGCCCGGCACCGCACCGCCCGGCCGCCGCCGGGGCTGGCGCCGGATCGCCGCCGTCGCGATGGTCGCCGGCCCCGGCCTGGTCGCCGCCAACGCCGGCAACGACGCCGCCGGCATCGCCACCTACGCCAGCGCGGGCTCCCAGTTCACCTACGGCACGCTGTTCTTCATGGTGCTGGTCACCATCGCCCTGGTCATGGTGCAGGAGATGGCCGTCCGGCTCGGTGCCCACACCGGCAAGGGCCTGGGCGCGCTGATCCGCGAACAGTTCAGCCTGCGCCTGACCGCCCTCGCGGTGTTCTGCCTGCTGCTCGCCAACACCGGTCTGGTGGTCAGCGAGTTCGCCGGGATCGGCGCCGCGTTCGAGCTGCTCGGGGTGCCCAAGTGGGCGGTCATCCCGCCGGCCGCCGTCCTGCTCTGGTCGCTGGTGCTGTTCGGCTCCTACAAGTGGGCCGAGCGGATCTTCCTGATCATGTCGCTGGCGTTCTTCGCCTACCCGGTCGCCATGGTCCTCGGCCACCCCGACTGGGGCCGGGTCGGCGAGCACCTGGTCGTCCCGCACCTGGAGCCCAGCAAGGACTTCATCCTGCTGGCCGTCGCGCTCATCGGCACCACCGTCAGCCCCTACATGCAGTTCTACGCCGCCGCGGGGGTCGTCGACCGCGGCGCCAAGCCCGCCGACTACAAGCTGATCCGCGCCGACGCCGTGCTCGGCGCCGTGTTCGCCTGCGTGATCAGCCTGACCATCATCATCGCCACCGCGGCCGCGATCGGCGGCACCGGCCCGCTGGAGTCCGCCGCGCAGGCCGCCGAGGCACTCACACCGGTCGCCGGTCACGGCGCCGAGCTGCTGTTCGCCTTCGGCCTGATCGGCGCCTCCGCGCTGGCCGGCGCCGTGGTGCCGCTCTCGGCGAGCTACGCCATCGGCGAGGCCGCCGGCGTCGAGCGTTCCGTCTCCCGCAGCTTCCGCGACGCCCCGCTGTTCCTCGGGGTGTTCACCGCCCAGATCGCGCTCGGCGCCGTCGTCGCACTGACCCCGGTGGACGTCATCCAGCTGCTGATCGGCACCCAGGTCCTGCAGGGTCTGATCAGCCCGATCGTGCTGATCTACCTGCTCGTGCTGACCAACCGCCGTGCCGTGCTCGGCGATGCCGCCAACAGCCCGCGCTACCGCCTCGCGGCCACCGTCGTGGTCGTCGGCGTCGCGGCCATGTCGACGATCCTGCTCGTCCAGACCGTCCTCGGCTGGTTCGGTCTCGCCTGAACCGGAGCGCGCGGGGCCCCGTCGGCAGCGGCCGGCGGGGCCCTTCGTCGTCGGTCCGGCGGGCCTCGTCTCCCCGGCCGGGCCGCTGACGCTCCGCGCCGCGGATCGCGCGATTTCGGCCGAACCTCGGCCGTGCAGTTCCGGTGAAGCCACTCGTCGACCCGTTCACGAGATGTCCACGACTTCCCCGTACTGGAACCGTCGGGTCGGGCCGCGCCCCCGTCGCCGGCCGGCTGAGCATTCCAGCAGCGCGGAACGGGAGCGGGAGATCGGCCGGGCCGACCTCCCGCTCCCGCCGTCGCGTCACGGTTCCCGCCGTCGCGGCACGGTTCCCGTTGCGGCGCCGGTCAGTTGCCGCCGTGGATCAGGCGCAGCGAGAAGCCGTCGTCGGTGGGGACGGACGGCGTCCGGACCTGCGTCACCCCGGTCGCGGCGTCGTAGTACCAGCCCGAGCGGGCCGAGTCGAGCGCGGCCGCCGAGCCGAGCCGGGGCAGCGGGCCGTCGTCCGTGACCACCAGGCGCGGGGCCGGCCGGCCGTGGACGGTGAAGCGGTACCCCCGCTCGGCCGGTTTGCCCGCGTAGCTCCCCTCGCTGGCGCCGACGTCGACGGTGGTGACGGCCCGGTTGGTGTGCACGTCCACCCGCTGGGTGGCCGAGGAGCCGGCGGCGAACTGCCGAGTGACGCCGTCGTCCTCGTACAGGGTGTACGAGGAGTCGCCCTTCGCCTGCGGGTAGAGGTCGTAGTCGAGTTCGGAGCGGTCCCGGTTCTCCCAGGACAGCGTGCCCTTGGGCCACATCGGCACGATCGCGCCGCCGCGGACGAACAGCGGCAGCGTGTCGAGCGGGGCGGAGTAGCCGTCGACCGTGGTCGGCCCCTGGTAGGTGCGGCCGGTCCAGTAGTCGGTCCAGGTGCCCTCGGGCAGGTAGATGCCGTCGCGCACGGCGGTGTCCGAGTAGACGGGTGCGACGAGGAAGTCGGGCCCGGCGAGGAACTCGTAGGTCGCGTTCGGCCCCAGGGCGTTCGGGTCGTGCGGGTACTCCAGGGCGAGCGGGCGGACGGCACCGATGCCGGTGCGGGTGGCCTCCTCGGACAGGGTGTACATGTAGGGCAGCAGCCGTTCCTTGAGCTGCAGGTACTTCCGGTTGATCGAGGTGTACGGCTCGCCGTCCAGCCAGGGCTGCTGGTCGCGCTGCTGCTTGCCCGTCATGTCCCGGGCCCAGCCGTCCATCGTCATGATCGCCGGGAGGAAGGCCTTCCACTGCAGGTCGCGGGTGTACATCTTCGGGTCGCGGCGGTAGATCGAGCCGACGTCGCCGGTGTTGTAGGCGATGCCGGACATGGTGGCGCCGGCGTAGGTCGGGATCTGCCAGCGGACGTAGTCCCAGGACAGGCTCTGGTCGCCGCTCCACAGCACCCCGCAGCGCTGGGCGCCGGCCCAGGAGACCGGCAGCCAGACGAAGCCGCGGGCGTCGCTGCTGTCCTCGATGCCGGCCTTGGCCTGGTCGCAGGCGTTCAGTGCGAAGTCGTAGCCGTTGCCGACCCAGGCCACGTCGAGCTTGCGCACCCGGACGCCGGCCTTCACCTCGGTGGCCTGGTCGGGCAGGCCGTTCTGGGTCCACAGGCCCAGCTGGGCGTGGTCCTTGCGCAGGCCCTCGCCGGTCTGCGCCAGGTTCTCGTAGCCGCAGCCGTAGCCGTCGTTGACCAGCATCCAGCCCAGCGGCATCCGGTTCCGCACGTAGTCGTCGGCGACCTTCAGCGCGTCGGTGGTGTGGCGCTCGCCGCGGTTGGCGTTGTGCAGGTAGCAGTCGGAGTCGCCGGGCTCCAGGCCGTAGACGGGCGGCATGAAGGGCTTGCCGACGAGGGCGGTGTACCGGCCGATCACCGACTTGACGTCACCGGTGAAGTAGTAGGCGTCCAGGCGGCGTTCCTGCTGTCCCGTGTGGACGGGGGAGCCGAAGTCGTAGGTCCCGGGCGCGAAGGTGTTCCGGAAGACGCCGTAGCCGGCGCTGGAGACGTAGAACGGCTGGGAGTTGTTCCACCCGCCCTCGTTCCAGTCGAAGCTGTTGGCGACGTGGACGGTCCTGTCCCGGTGCGAGAAGGAGCCGTTCTGCTCGCCGCCGCCGAAGAACTGCTCGTCCGGGCCGCGCACCAGGCTCTGCCGCAGTCCGCCGGTGCTCCAGCGCAGCGGGGCGTCCTCCTGCCACAGGGCGGTGCCGTCCGCCTTGTAGAGGCCGAACCGCAACGGGTGCTTGTAGACCCGCAGGACCAGGTCCTTCGAGCGGATGCCGTAGTAGGCGCCGGCGTCGAAGGTGCTGGTGTCGCGCTGGGGTTCGGGCTGCTTGCGGACGATGGTGCTGCCGGCCGGGTCGGTGAGGACGCCGTCCGGGGCGGCGCGCAGCCGCAGCTGGTCGTCGGCGAGGAAGTCGACCCTGGCCTTCAGCGTGCCGGCGGCGACGTCGTAACTCCCCTGCGAGCCGCCGAAGGAGGTCAGGTCACCCGCGTCGGAGGTCTGCGGCAGGTAGGCCGTGCCGGTGTAGGAGCCGCCGTGGACGTCGTAGGGGACGACCAGGACGCGGTAGGTGCCCGAGGCCTTCGGGATCACCGTGGCCTCCGGGTCGGCGGTGCCCGCGCTGCTCGCGACCTGTTTGCCGGCGGCGTCGTAGACGTAGAGGTCGAAGTCGTCGGTCTGGTTCTGCCAGCGGACGGAGACCGGGACGCCGCCCTCCGGGTTGTCGTTCCAGTAGCCGGCCGGCACGTTCACGGTCAGGTCGAAGTGGTCGCAGACGGCGCCGCCCGGGTCCTGCGCGGCCGGCGGGCAGGAGGCCGGGTCGCCGAGGGTGCCCTTGGCGTACTGCGGGCTCTGCCAGGTGACGCTCTGGTGGCCCTGGTCGAGGACGGCGGAGCCGGGGGTGGCGGCCCGGGCGGGGAGCGCGGGCCCGGCCAGCGCGGTGATGCTGCTCAGGGCCACGGCGAGGGCGGCCCGACGGGGCCTGGGTCGGTGGGGCCTGGGTCGGTGGGGTCGGGGTCGGTGGGGCCGGCTGGGTCGGGAGCGGGGTAAGCGCACGGCGGTGCCTCCGTTCGGGGGGGTGGTGGCGGACGGGGAGTCGCGGCACAAGGGGGGCTCGGCGGACGGGGGGTTCGGTGGACAGGGGGTCTCGGTGGACGGGCCGGGGCGGACCCGGCGGCGGGGTGTCGGCGGCGGGGTGTCGGCGCTCCCTCCTCAGGCGCCGTGGTCGCGCAGCACGACCGACCGGGTGAGGTGGCGGGGCCGGTCCGGATCGCAGCCCCGCGCGGCGGCGACGGCGACGGCCAGCCGCTGGGCCCGCACCAGGTCGGCCAGCGGGTCGAGGTCCGCCGCCGCGTCGCCGGACCCGGCGACGAGCCGGCCGCCGGCCCGGGCGATGTCCTCGGTGAGCCCGTCGGGCAGCGGGCCGAACGTCCAGGTGACCCGGCCCGGCGCGGCGATGGCGATCGGCCCGTGCCGGTACTCCATGGCCGGGTACGCCTCGGTCCACGCCCCGGCCGCCTCGCGCAGCTTGAGCCCGGCCTCCAGCGCCAGGCCGTGGGTCCAGCCCCGGCCGAGGAAGGTGAACTGCTCGGCGCCGTCCAGTGCGGCGGGCAGCGGTTCCGTGACGGCCCGTTCGGCGTCGCGCACCGCCCGGGCCAGCGGGCGCACTCCCGCCGGGAGGGCGTCCTCGGTCTCCAGCCGGGCGCGGAGCAGGGCCAGGGCGGTGGTCGCGAAGCGGGTCTGCACCACGGAGCGCTCGTCGGCGAAGTCGAGCACCGCGACGGTGTCGGCCAGCGCCATGACCGGCGTGGCCGGGTCGGCGGTGAGGGCGCCGGTGGGCACTCCGGCGGCGCGGGCGCGGGCGAGCAGGTCCAGCACCTCGGTGGTGGTGCCGGAGCGGGAGATGGCCAGCACCCGGTCGTAGCGGCGCCCGTGGGGGAACTCGGAGGCGGCGAAGGCGTCCGTCTCGCCGTGGCCTCCGCCCTCACGCAGCGCCGCGTAGGCCTGGGCCATGAACCAGGAGGTGCCGCACCCGGTGACGGCGACCCGCTCGCCCCGGCGGGGCAGGACGTCGGCGTGCCGGGGCAGCGACTCGGCGGCGCGGCGCCAGCACGCGGGCTGCGAGGCGATCTCGACTGCGGTGTGGGAGGTCATGCGGCGACTCCTTCGGAGGGGCTGGTCGGACGGGTCGACCGGACGGCGGCGGGCGCTACTTGACCGATCCGGCGGTCAGTCCGGACACCACCCGGCGCTCGATGAGGGCGAACAGCACCACGACCGGCACGATGGCGACGACCGAGCCGGCGAAGAGGTAGTTCCACTCCACGGTGTAGTTGCCGATGAAGCTGTTGATCCCGACGGTGAGGGGCTGGCGCTCCGGCGCCGTCGAGAGGGTCAGGCCCATCACGAACTCGTTCCAGGCGGCGATGAAGGTGAAGACCAGCGCGGTGACCACACCGGGCATGGCCAGCGGCAGCACCACCCGGCGCAGCGCGCCGAGCCGGCCGAGGCCGTCGATCATGGCGGCCTCCTCCAGCTCGACCGGGATCGAGCCGATGTAGGCGGTGAGGATCCAGACGGCGAAGGCCAGGTTGAAGGCGGCGTTGCAGAGGATCAGCGTCCAGACCGAGTTGAGCATGTCCAGCCGGTAGAACTCTCGGTACAGGCCCACCAGCAGCGAGGTCGGCTGGAACATCTGGGTGACCAGCACCAGGAGCAGGAAGAGCCGGCGCCCCCGGTAGCGCACCCGCGCGGTGTGGTAAGCGGCGGGCAGCGCGACCAGCAGCACCAGCAGGGTGGAGCCGCCCGCGACCAGCAGGGTGACCCGCAGGTTGGCGCCGAGGGTGGAGTCGCGCCAGACGTCGACGAAGTTGGACCAGGCGAAGTGCCGCGGCAGGTAGGTCGGGTCGCGCAGTTCGTCGGCCGGGCGCAGCGCCGTGACGGCCATCTCCAGGTACGGGAGCAGGAAGACGGCGGCGAGCAGCCAGGCCACTGCGGCGACCAGCAGGGTGCGCGGTCGGATGCCCCGCGGTGTCCGACGGTCCGTCAACTCTCCTCCCCACGAGCCCGGCCGGTGACCTTGAGGAAGGCCAGGACCATGACCACGACCAGGGCGAAGTTGACCACCGACATGGCCGCGGACTCGCCGATGTCGGAGCTCTTCAACTGGTACACGAACACGGTGGTGGTGGCCGTGTCGCTGCTCGGGCCGCCCTGGGTCATGCCCCAGATGACGGGGAAGGAGTTGAAGACGTTGATCAGGTTGATCACCAGGCCGACCAGGAAGGCCGGGCGCAGCAGCGGCAGGGTGAGCCTCCGGTAGGTCTGCCACCGGGAGGCGCCGTCCACCCGAGCCGCCTCGTACAGCTCCCCGGGGATGGTCTGCAGGCCGGCGAGCAGGGTGTAGGTGGTGAACGGCAGCGAGACGAAGACGGCGACGGCCACCATCCACGGCCAGGCGGTCGCCGGGTCGCCGAGCCAGTCGCGGGGCCCGTCGACGAGGCCGAGGTCCGTCATCGCGGTGTTGAGCACGCCGGCGGTCCGGTCGAGCATCCACCGGAATCCGATCGCGGTCATCAGGACGGACGCCGCCCATGGCGCGATCAGGGCCCAGCGGGCGAACCTGCGGCCGGGGAAGCGCTGGTCGAACAGCTGGGCCAGGCCGAGCGAGAGCACCATCGTCAGGGCGACCACGGCGACGGTCCAGAGCACGGTGGACAGCAGCACGCGGCCGAGGTCGGCCTCGCCGAGGAGCTTGCGGTACTTGTCCAGCCCGGCCGGGCCGCGGACGAAGCCGCTGGTGCTGACGCGCAGGAACGAGGTGCGGACCATCTCGTACACGGGCCACAGGACGACGAGGGCGATCAGCAGGAGGGCCGGGGCGATCCAGGGCAGCGGTCCGGGGCCGCGGCGGCGGGGCGCACGGGCGGGTGCGCGCCGGCGGGGCCCGGCCGCCTGCGGGGCGGGGGCACGGACGGTCATGGCGGGTGCCTTTCGCGGGGCACGTGGGGGACGGCCTCCCGTGGGGGCGGCCGCTGGTTCGCAGCTGCTTGTTCGCGGCTACTTGTTCGCAGCTGCTTGTTCGCGGCTACTTGTTCGCGACGGCGTCCCGGGCCTTCTTCTCCAGGTCGCCGAGCACCTTGGCCGGGTCACCGGCGACGGCGCTGCCGACGGACTTCTTCAGCTCGGCCGAGACGGCCTCCCAACTGGTGTCGCCCAGCGGGTAGAAGGTGGCCCCGGGCAGCAGGGCGAAGAAGGGCTCCAGGTCCGGGTGCTTCCCGCTGGCGGTCATCTCCCGCAGGGCGTCCTGGGTGACCGGCATCAGGTTGTAGGTCTCGTAGAACCGGAGCGTGTTGTCCTTGGTGTAGACGAAGTCGAGGAAGCTGCGGACCTGGTCGCGGTGGCCGTTCTTCTTGAACGCCATCATCCAGTCGGCCACGCCGAGGGTGGACGTGAGCGGGCCCGCCTTGCCGGGGACGGGCGCGACGCCGTAGTCGACCTTGCCGTCCCGGGCCATCGTGATCAGCGAGGGGTGCCCGTTGAGCATGGCCGCCTTGCCCGCGGCGAAGTCGGCGAACGCGGTCTTGCGGTCGGTGGTGGCGGGGTTGGCGTAGGTCAGGCCCGGGTCGACGAGGCTGCTCCTGAGCCAGCGGAAGGTGTCGACGTTGGCCTGGCTGTCGATGGTGTAGGTGCCGTCCTTGCCGGTGGGGCCGCCGCCGTTCCCGAGTTCCCAGAGCATGCTCTCGCCCTGGGCCTCCTCGGGGCCCAGCGGCAGCGCGTACGGGGTGACCCCGGGCACCTTGGCCTTGATGAGCGCGGCGTCCTCGCGCAGCTCGTCCCAGGTGGTGGGCGGCCGGGTGATGCCGGCCTGCTGGAGGACCGCCTTGTTGTAGAAGAAGGCGCGGGCCGAGGAGACGAACGGGATGCCGTACTGCACGCCGTTGACGCGGCCGGCCTGGGCGAGGCCGTCGATGAGGTTGGCGCGGGTGTCGGCGGACAGCACGTCCTCGGCCTTGTAGAGCAGGTCGTCGGCGACCTTGTCGGCGTAGCCGCCGGTCTGCAGGACGTCCGGGACGTTGCCGCTCTGGATCATCGTCTTGACCTGCTTGTCGATGTCGTTCCAGTTGACCACCTGGACGTCGACGGTGATGTCGGGGTGGGCCGCCGTGAAGGCGGCGGCGAGGCCCTTCCAGTAGGCCTTGGAGCTGTTGGACTCCTTGTCGCCGTAGTCGGCGGCGACCAGTTTGAGCGTCACCTTGCGCCCGGGGCCGGACCCGGCGTCCTCGCTCCCGGCGCCACCGCCGCTGCCGCAGGCCGTGAGGGCGAGTGCGGCGAGGGCGCACGTCGTGGCGAGGGACAGCACAGATTTGTTCACCGCAGTTACCGCCTTCGTGCGAGCTCGATCGGCTGATCCAAGTTGCTTGAAGAGAGCTGGTTCTGAGCAGTTCCGAAAGAGCTTCCTGCTTCAGGCAGTTCATGTCAACGGCCGGGACACCGAAAAGCCCGGCCGGGGCGGCCCGGCCGGGCGTCAGGGGTGCGTGCGGGTCGGCACAGGGTTCAGGCCCGCAGGACCCGCACGCCGCACGCGGCGATCTCCTGCTCCCGGGCCGCGCCGGCCTCGTCGTCGGTGACCAGCTCGTGGACGTCCGAGAGCGGGCAGATCCTCGCGAAGGTGACCCGGCCGATCTTGGTGCTGTCCGCCAGGACGACGGCCCGCGCGCCGGCGCGCAGGAACGCCCGGTCCGTCTGGGCCTCCATCTCGTCGTGCGTGGTGCAGCCCTCCTGGGCCGTCAGGCCGTCCACCCCGATGAAGGCGACGTCCAGGTGGTACTGGGCGAGCATCCGGTCGGCGGCCGGTCCCACCAGTTCGTAGCTCGTGGTCCGGGCGATGCCTCCGACCACCACCAGCCGGACGTCCGGCCGGACGATGAGATCGGCCGCGATGTTGACGGCGTTGGTGACGATGGTGATCCCGCCGCGCTCGGCCAGCACCCGGGCCAGCTCGCTCGTCGTGGTGCCGCCGGTCAGGCCCACCACCGCGCCGTCCGGCACCAACCGGTCGGCGGCCAGGGCGATCCGCCGCTTCTCCGCCTGCCGCTTCCCGTGCTTGTGCCGCAGCGGCAGTTCCAGGTTGACGGCCCCGGTCACGGCTCCGCCACGGGTGCGGTGCAGCAGCCCCTGGTCGTGCAGTTCCTGCAGGTCCCGCCGGACGGTGGCCGGGGACACCCGGAGCAGCCCGGCCAGCTCGTGCACGTCGGCGCTGCCCGCCTCGGCGATGTGCGCGAGGATCCGGGCGGTACGGTCAGCTTTGAGCATGGCGGAAGTCTAGTGCCGCCCCCGCCCCGGGCGGTTCCGCGCAGGACCGCTCACAGCACGCCGGGGCTTCCGCGGTGGACGGGCACCGCGGAAGCCCGGGCGGACCTGCTGTCGGGGGTCCTCGGAACTCCGTCTTCAGAGCTCCGTCTTCATCCGGCCGACGCACAGCGCCCAGATGACGGTCGCGTCGATCGCGATCAGGACGATGGCCCAGAACGGGTAGTAGGGCAGCCAGAGGAAGTTGGCGATCATTCCCAGCCCGGCGACGACGATGCCGACGGCTCTCGCCCAGACGGCTCCGCTGAAGATCGCGATGCCCGCCACCACGACGATGACGCCGAGGACGAGGTGGATCCATCCCCACCCCTCGGTGTTCATCGAGTACACGTAGGAGCGCGTGACGACGACCAGGTCGTCCTTGGCGATCGCGGAGGTCCCCTGGAAGATCGCCATGAGGCCGGCGGTGATCAGCATGACCCCGGCGAAGATGGTCCACCCGCTCGCGAAGGGGTGCGGATCGCGGGCTCGGGCGTTCTGGCCGGACCCGGTAACACTGCTGGTCATGGCATGGACTCCTTCGATGGCACCGCCTCGCGGACGGCGGGGGTCGGAAGGGACGAACAGTCGGGCGGGAGTGTTCCCGGAAGGTGCCACCCGTCCGGCTCCCCACCGGCGCGGGCGGGCGGCGGGAGGCCGGGGGTGACACGGCGCGGAGCACGCGGACCGGAACCGTGACGGACGGTGAGGCCCGCGGCCGTGAGGTCCGGTTCACGCGGCCGGGCCGCGAGGCTCCGGACCGCGAGGCTCCGGACCGCGGCGCCGGCCATCGGCGGCGCGGCGGCGGTGCCGGGTCCGTCCTGCGGCGGCACCGGCCCGGCGCCCGGGTGCGGCCCGGAACCGGTGGGGAACACGTCGTCGTCTCGCATGCCGACCGCCCGTCAAGCTCGGCTGGCGGAAAGAGCCCGGAACAGAAGCCCTACGTTCACGGTAGGACCGGACCCGCGTCCTGTCGTGGGCGGGACGCTCCTCGGTCACGGACCGTGACGCCCACGCCGGGCGACCGGCCGGCCGCAGGACCCCCGGCGGAGGACCCACGGCGGCCGGTCGTCCGTCACTCGTCGGTACGACTGCCGGCGTCGCCCTCCCCGGAAGCCCCGCCCTGCCCGGCGGGGCCGCCCTGCCCGGCGGGGCCGCCCTGACCGGTGGAGGGGCCCTGACCTGCGGGGCCGCCCTCCCCGGAAGCCCCGCCCTGCCCGGCGGGGCCGCCCTGACCGGCCGAGGGGCCGGCGCCTCCACCGGTGCCGGCTCCGCCATCGGTGCCGGCTGCTCCGCCCGCGCCGGTGGCGGGGCTGGTGGCGACGACCCGGCCGGACGCGGCGAGCAGCGCCAGGACGGCGAGCACCGCGAGCAGCACCAGGACCAGCAGCAGCACGGTCAGCACGGTCGGGTGGTTCCAGAGGGCGAACACCAGGGCCACGATCAGCAGTGCGCCGAGGATGAGCCAGCGGCGGTGGGCCTCGGTCCAGGTCCCGACCCGGCCGGTGGTCACACCGTGCGAGCCGCTCCAGCCCGCCACGGAGTCCGCGACGTGGTCGGCCCGGCCGCGCACGCCGCGCGGCAGCCGTCCCGCGCCGGAGAGGTAGGCGCCGAGCGCGATCACCACGCCCAGCACGATCGCGGTGCGCAGGCTGATCCGCAGGAAGTGCAGCAGCGTGTCGAAGACCGCGGCCGCCGCAGCCGGGGACTGCACGGCGGGCGGCAGGTGGTCGAGGTAGTAGTGGCGGGCGATCACCAGGGCGATCGCCACCAGCAGGCAGGCGAAGGCCGCGCCGAGCGTCGTGGCCACCAGGGCGCGGCGCCGACGCCGCGCCAGCACGACGCCGATCGCGCCGATCAGCACGGTGATGATCGGCAGCCAGTTGCCGATCACGTCAAGGGCGTGCGCGGCGCGGCGGATCTTGGCCAGCTTGTCGGACTGGAACAGCACGAGCTGCTTGTTGACGTCGGGGATCTTCTCGGCCGGGGTCAGGCCGGCGGACACCAGGTCGTTCTTCAGCGTGTCGACGGCCGTCCCCACGTTGAGGGTGACGGTGCCGCCGTTGACCTCGACCGCGCCCCGGCCCTCGCCGGTGAGGGCGTGGACCACGGCCGTGTGGGCGGCGCGGTTGGCCTGCGTCCACGCGGTGGCGAAGGCGTCGCTCTGCACGACCTTGGTCGCGGCCTTGGTGACCACCTGGTCCACCGCGTCGTCGATCTTGGGCCCGAGTGCCTTCACCGCCGAGGCGGCCTTGGGCGGCAGGCCCTGTGACTGCAGCCAGGAGGACACGTCGGAGGCGACGGCCGGCCCGTCCACCTTCACGTCCACCGCCTTCGTGATCCGGGCGACCGCCGCGTCCTGGATCGCGGGGTTGGTGGCCAGCGGGGCGACGGTGGAGACGTACCGGCCGGTGTCCAGCACGATGTCGTGCACCCAGACGGTGAGCAGCGAGATCGGCACCAGGATGCAGGTCAGCGTGATCAGCACGGCGGAGACGGTGCTCATGACGATCCCGCCCGCCCGGGAGCGGTGCCGGTGCTCCGGGGGCGTGCCCCCGTTCAGCGGCGCGCCCGCGGGGGGCTCGGACGAAGGGGTTTCCAGTGGCCCGTTCAACGATTCTCCCGGCGGTCGGCACGCGGCCGTACTGCCGCTGTTCCTCATTCACGCCGCAAGGTCCGCCGCCCGGCACGCCGGATTGGGCCGCCCGGACGAGCGGCGGGAGCGGCGCTCCGGCGGCACGCGCCCGCTCCGCGCCCATTCCGTGCCCGATCCGCGCCGGCTCCGTGCCCGCTGCCGCCGCCCGGCCTTCGGCGTCCGGCACCGGACCGTGCCCTCACCCCGGGCAGGTGATCCCCGGGCGGTCGGCGGGACCTAGCGTCGAAGCAGCGCCCGGGCCGGTCGGCCGGGCGACGGACTCCACGTGGAAGGAGCACCGCCATGGCCGAGGACGACCTCGTCGAGACCGGGCCCGTCGACTACCTGGTGGTCGAGTTCCCCGGCAACCGCATGACCGGGGAGGGGCTTCCCCTGCTGATCGACCTGGTGGACCGGGGCGTGATCCGCATCCTGGACTTCGCGTTCGTGCGCAAGGACGCCGACGGCACCGTCGTCGGGATGGAAATCGCCGACTTCGACGGTGACGGCCTGCTGGACCTGGCCGTCTTCGAGGGGGTCAGCTCGGGCCTGATCGGCGCCGACGACCTGGGCGAGGCCGCCGCGGTCCTCGAACCCGGGAACTCGGCCGGGGTGCTGATCTACGAGAACACCTGGGCCGCGCCGTTCGCCACGGCCCTGCGCCGGGGCGGTGCCCGGGTCGTCGCCAGTGGCCGGGTGCCGGTGGCGGACCTGCTGCGCTCCCTGGACGAACTGGACGACACCGCCGGGGCCGACGCGTCGGAGGGCTCCGCCTCCGGGGCGTCCGCCGCCGGGTGACCTCACCGAGAGGAGAACCAGTCATGCCTGGACTACTGCGCGGAGTGGCGCGCACCGCCGTCGTCGCCGGCACGGCGACCGCCGTGTCCAACCGGGTGTCCCGCCGTCAGGCGGGCCGCTGGGCCCAGCAGGACGTGGCGGCCGAACCCGCGCCGCCGCCCCCGCCGCCCGCACCGGCTCCCGCCGCTCCCGCACCCGCGAGCATGGACGACAAGATCTCGCAGTTGCAGCAGCTGGCGCAGCTCAGGGACCAGGGGGTGCTCACGAACGAGGAGTTCGCGGCGCAGAAGCAGCGGCTCCTCGCCGGCTGACCACCCCCGGCGTCGCCGGCTGAACGGCCGTCGACGCGTGGTGCCCCGTCCCGGTCCGGCCTGGGACGGGGCACCGTCGCGTCCGCGGCCCGCGACCGCTGCGGCCCCCGCCCACGGGCACGGCCCCGGGGAGAGCAGCAGGGACGGACCGGTGGGCACCGCGCACGGCACGGACCGGTCCGGTGCCGGGACACCCCGACACCGGACCGGTCCGTGCACCGGACGCCGTGCTCAGGCGCCCGGAGTGGACTGCGAACCCCCTTCCGCCCGCGGCGCGGCGGGCGCGGCCGGCGGGAGGGACGGCTCCGGCTGCCCGGGGCCGCCGTGGGCGGTCAGGGCGTAGATGCCGATCACGTCGATCGCGAGCAGGGTCACCGACCAGAGCGGGTACGAGGGAGCGAAGGCCATCTGCGCGAAGGCGTTCAGACCGAGCACGACGACGCCGGTCCACCGGGCCCACTGCGCGCGGGTCACCAGGACGCCGTAGGCCGCGGCGAGTTGGACGACGGCCAGGGCCAGGATCGCCCAGCCCCAGGCGCGCAGGTCGCCGAAGACGTAGTGGGCGTCGCCGATGAAGACGTGCGACCGCGCGATGGCGGCGATGCCGTCCAGGGCGTTGAGGGCGCCCAGCAGCACCAGCAGCACACCGGCGAAGGTGATCAGTCCGGAGCCCGGATGACCGGTTCCGCGGGCGCCGGCTGGCGGGTTCGCACCGTGCGGGGCGATGGCGGTCATGGTTGCCTCCAAGTGGGGGTACGGCCGTGCGCGCGCGACCGTGGCGTCGGCGGACCGGCTGGTCCACCGGCCGGGCGTCCGCGGCAGCGGCGAGGGGCCCGATGCCACCACTCAGTCAGATCCGCGCGGCGGCGGCACCACCCGGACCGGGTGATTCAGTGCCCGACGGCCACCTTGGCCGCCACGATGACCAGGCCCAGGACCAGGTTGACCGCGCCCTCGGCGGCGGCCTGGCGCGTCGTGGCTCCGGCCCGGCGGGCGCCCAGCGTCGCCCAGGTCACCTGCTGGGCCACGGCGACGCCGAGGGCGAGCCAGGCGTTCTCCCCGGCCCCGAGCCAGGGGCTGACCAGAACCGCCAGGGCGGGCAGTGCCGACGCCTCGACGAGCGGCCACTCGTGCCGGCCGACCTCGCGCACCTGGTGCCACTTGACCGTGCGGCCGACCTCGCGCTCTCCGGCCACCTCGGCGTAGACGTGGGCGATCCAGAAGACCAGCCCGGTGATCACCAGCAGCAGGATGAGCGACAGCCGGGGGTGCGGCTCCTGGAGGCTGGAGGCCGCGATCACGGACGCCGCCAGCATCGAGCCGTACACCGCGCCGGCGTAGTCCGTCCGGTTCGCGGCCCCCTCCGGGGCCCGTCCGGGCGGGGCCGGGGACTGACTACGGGACGTTGCCACGGTGCCTCCTCCCGTCCCCGCGCGGGGGGACGACCGATGAGCACGCTGCAGCCATCCTCGCCGCTCCCGGGGGCCCCGGCCTCACCCCCGGCAGGTGAGCGGTGGCGCGCCCTCCGGCCCGGCCCGCCGGCCCCGCACCGGAGGGCGCGCCGCCGTACCGGTCGGCACCGCCCGCTCACCCACGCCGGGTGACCCGCGGCCCGGCCGCCGTTCGTACCGTGAGCGCGAAGGCCGTCCCTTCGCCCACCGGGGAGCACACCGCGGGCCTTCCGCCGCTGGGTGCGGGACCGGGTCGCGGCCGCCGGCAGCGAGCGCGAACGCCTCCAGATCATGTACCGCATCGACGGCGACCCGTCCTGATGGGCGTCTCGTTCACCGTCGGCGCCTACCTCCAGGTCGTCCGCGGCTACAGCGCCACCGGGCGCCGGCCCGGACCGTGAACGCGCCCGCGGCCGGGAGTCACCCCGGCTGGGTGATCCCCCGCGGCGCCCTGACGCGCAGCCTGGTCGCACGGGGGTCAGCGGGGATCGGCGGGCATTCGAGGAAGGACGCTCATGCGTTACGAGTTCCGTATCGCCGGCGCGATGCCGGACGTGACCGTCCGCGAGGCTTTTCCCGAGCTGGAGAGCGTTCTCGTGCCCGACCAGACCCTCCTGTTCGGCCGCGTCACGGACGAGGCCCACCTCTACGGCCTGCTGAGCCGCTTCCAGGCGCTCGGGTTGCACGTCGTGGAGCTGCGTCAACTGCCCGAGCAGGACCCGGCCGACCGGCCTCGGAGCCGGACCCCGGGCGGCTGAACCCGCGCCGGGCCGCCGCGCCGAACGGCGGCCCGCCCGACGTGCCGCACCCCGCCACGTCGCCCCGTGCCGGACGGAATCCGGAGTGCCCGCACCGGCCCCCTTCGACGGACCCTCCACCGACGGCGGGCCCCGCCGACGCCCCCACGAACGAGCCGCATCGACGGCCCGGCCGCCGACACCGACGGAGGGAGAGCGCAGTGGCGGGACAGCCCGGCCGGCCCGGCCGCACCGCCTGGCTCCGCGCCCGGTCCGCCTGGCTGCGGGCACGCACGGACACCCTGCGCGACGCCCCCTTCCCGCGCCGGCTCGCGGCGCAGCTGATCCACATCCACGTCCTGGACACCGCCACCCGCCTCGCGGCGCAGGTGTTCCTGACCGCCATCCCGGTGCTGTTCGTGCTGGCCGCCTTCATGCCGGACGAGGTGCGCACCACCGTCTCCGACTCCGTACGGACCGCCCTGGGGTTCCAGGGCTCCTCGCTCGACGAGGTCAAGGGGGTCCTCCAACCCGAGGGCAACACCGCCACCACCGACACCTTCGGCGGCATCGGGATCCTGGTGACGCTGCTCTCCGCCACGAGTTGCAGCCGGATCCTGCAGCGGCTGTGCGAGCGGACCTGGCACCTGCCCCACCTGTCGGGACGGCTGGCGGCCTGGCGGTGGCTCACCTGGCTGCTGGTGTGGCTCGCCGCCCTGGTCATCCAGGGACAGGTGCGGTCCGGGTTCGGGGCGGGCGACATCCTCGGGGTCTTCCTCTACCTGATCACGGCCACGCTGCTCTGGTGGTGGACCCAGCACCTGCTGCTCGGCGGCCGGGTGCCCTGGCTCGCGCTGCTCCCCGGGGCCCTGCTGACCGGTGCCTCGCTGACGGCGCTCGCCTGGGGGTCGCGGCTCTACGTCCCGCGTTCGCTGAACCGCAGTGTGACCCAGTTCGGCCCGCTCGGCCTGGTCTTCACCCTGCTCAGCTGGCTCATCGTGGTGTTCACCGCCGTCACGCTCGGCATCGGGATCGGCTACGTGCTGGCGCACCAGGGCCGGCTGGTGCGGCTGCTGGGGACTCCGGAGCCGCCCCCGCAGGACGAGGGGTGAGGCCCGCCGGGGGCGGTCGCCGCAGGTGGCGTTCACCCGTGCGGGTGAGCCCGTGTACGGCCCGGGGACGGGCGCCGGAACCGGTCGGCCGCGGGCCACGGGGCCGTTCGGGACCGGCCGCCAGGGCCGGTCGCCCCCTTTGCCGAGCCGGGCCGGGTCGGAAAGGATGGGAACCGTCAGTGATCCGCGCTTCCCGTGCGCCGCCCACCCTGAGGTGAGCACCATGGCCCTCAGCCCAGCCGTCGGGACCCCGGCCCGTCCGGTGGACGGCACCCGCCGCGGCCCCGCCGTGACGAACCGGATACCCGGCGGCGCCCCGGTGCTCGCGGCCCGCTTCGCGGTGCCGGCGACCCCGGAGACCTTCGTCCGCCGGCATCGCCTGGTCGAGCGGCTCGGCGAGGGCCTGCGGACGTCCCTGCTGCTGGTGAGCGGTCCGGCGGGCGCCGGCAAGACCCTGCTGGTCGCGGACTGGGCCGCCACGGCCCGGCTGCCCGGGACCGCGGTCTGGCTCACGGTGGAGCGGGAGGACAACGCGCCGGGCGTGTTCTGGGCCTACGTCCTGGAAGCCGCCCGGCACCACGGCGTCGCCCTGCCCGACGACATCGGCAGTCCCGCCCGCGCCCACGAGGTCGACCACTCCCTGCTGGCCCGGCTGGCCGCCCAGCTGAGCCTCCGGGAGGAACCGGTGGTCCTGGTGCTCGACGAGTTCGAGCACGTGTCCTCCCCCGAGGTGGCCTCCGGGCTCCATTTCCTGCTCGGCCACGCGGGCCCCGGTCTTCGCCTGGTCCTGATCAGCCGCACGGAGCCGCTCCTGCCGATCCACCGGTACCGGGCCTCCGGCGCCGTCACCGAGGTCCGCGCCGCGGACCTGGCGTTCCGTCCGGACGAGGCCGCCGTGCTGCTGCGCCGGCACGGGCTCGGCCTCTCCGCCGAGAGCAGCCGGGCGCTGACCGAGCGCACCGGCGGCTGGGCCGCCGGCCTGCGACTGTCGGCCCTGGCGGCCCAGGGCGCGGCGGACCCCGAGGCCTTCCTGGCCGAGTTCGAGGCCGGCCGGAGCACGGTCGCGGACTTCCTGCTCGCCGAGGTCCTCGACACCCAGCCCGCCGAGACCCAGGACCTGCTTCTGCGGACGAGCGTCCTGGACCAGATCCACCCCGACCTCGCCGACACCCTGACCGGCCGCCGAGGCGGGGCGCGGATCCTCGCGGACCTCTCCCGCGCCAACGCCTTCGTCGAGCCCGTCGGGCACGACTGGTACCGCTGCCACCCGCTGTTCGCCGGGATCCTGCGGGTCCACCTGGCGGCACGGAACCCGGGGCTGGACCGGGACCTCCACCGCACGGCCGCCCGGTGGCTGGCCGGGGCGGGACGGCTGACGGAGGCACTGTCGCACGCCGCGGCAGGCGGTGACTGGGAGTTCGCCGCCGTCCGGCTCGTCGACCACCTGGCCATCGGCCTGCTGTTCGCCGGCCGCGACGCCGAGCGGCTCGACGACCTGTTCGCCGGCATGACCGCCGACGCCCGGGGGCCGGCCCCGGAGCTGGTCCGGGCGGCCCGCGACCTCGCCCGCCACGATGCGCAGAGCGGTCTCGACCACCTCCGGCGCGCCGAGCAGCTCCTCGCGGAGCGCGGCGCCGAGGACGAGCCGGCGGCCCGGCTCACCCTGGCCCAACTGCGGGTGCTGGCAGGCCGGCTGCTCGGCTCGGCCGACCTCGCCCGGGCCGCCGCCGAGCAGGCCGCGCAGTGGGAGGAGCGCGTCCCGCCGCAGCTGCTGGAGGAGCACCCGGAGCTGACGGCGCTCCGGCTGAACGACCTCGGCTCGGTGCTGCTCTGGGAGGGCGGCCTCGACGCCGCCGGTGCGGCCCTGGCGGCCGCGGTGCGGACGGCCGACGGGCCCACCACCGCCGGACCACGGCACGAGGCGCTCGCCCGGCTCGCCCTGGTCGACCTGCTCGACGGGAGGCCGGCGCGGTCCGAGGCCCGGCTGCGGAAGGCGGCGGCCGAGGCCGAGCGGGCCGGCCTGCCGCCGGCCTCCCGCACCGGGGTCGGCCCGCTGGTGCTGGCGGCCCTCGCCGTCGACCGCGACGACCTGCCCGCGGCGCGCTCGGCGGTCGACCGGGCGGCCGGGCCGGCCGTCGCCGGCCACGACCCGGCCGTCGCCGCCGGACTCGCGATCGTCCGGGCAAGGGTGCTGCTGGCCGACGGCCACCCCCGGGCCGCCCTGGACGCGCTCCCCCGGCCGGACGACGTCACCGCCGCCGCCGGGCCCCCGCCGCCCTGGGTGCGGGAGGCCGTGGCCGTGACCGCCTCGGCCGCGCACCTCGCCGACGGCGATCCGGCCGCGGCCCTGGAAGCCCTGGAGCGCGGCGGCGTCGACGGCCCGGAGTGCGCGGTCGCCGCCGCACAGGCGCACCTCGCCGCCGGGGACGGCCGGAGCGCCCTCCGGGCCCTGGACGCCGTCCCCGACCACGGCGGCCACGGACCCGCCGTCACCGTCCGGCTGCTGCTGGCCCGGTCGCAGGCGGCCGCCGCCCTCGGCGACGACGCCGGCGCCCAGCGCCTGATCGCCCGGGCCCTCACCGTCGCCCGGCCCGAGCAGCTGCTCCGGCCGTTCCGGGACGCCGGGCCGTGGCTGCGGCGGCTGCTGCGTACCCGGCCCGCGCTGGTGGCCTCCCACGGCTGGCTGCCCGCCGACCTGCTGCCCGGCTCCCCCGGCACGGCCGACGGGACCGCCGCCGCGCCGGAGCAGCCGGTCGAGCCGCTCAGCGACCGCGAACTCGACGTGCTGGAACGGGCCGCGCAGCTGCTGTCCACCGACGAGATCGCCGCCGAGCTGTTCCTCTCGGTGAACACGGTCAAGACGCACCTCAAGAGCATCAACCGCAAGCTCTCCGTGTCCGGGCGCAGCCGGGCCGTGCGACGGGCACGCGAACTGCACCTGATCTGAGCCCGCTCCGCCTCCCGGCCACGTGACGGCCGGGACCTCCCGGCCAGGCTGCCGCCCGGCCCGTCGCGCGGCGGCCGCCCTCAGCGCTCCCCGGTACGGCGGCCGGACCGCGCCGCCCGGGGCGGATCGCCCCGCCGGGAGCGGCGCCGGCGGGAGCGGACGTAGTGCCACCCGACGACCAGCCCGCTCAGGCCCAGCAGGACGAGGACCATCGCGAGCAGGGAGTTGTCGGCGACCCGCACCCCGGTGAGCAGTACGACCAGCACCGCGCCGGCCGTCGCCAGGAACGCCACCACGGTCCGCAGCACCACCAGGAGCAGGCCGGGCCGCAGCACGGACCGGTTCCAGTTCCGGGGCGGCGCCGCGGCCCCCGACGACCCGTACCGCACCAGGGCGCGGTCGGCGAGCTCGTTGGTGGCGCGGCGGTACATCTCCGCGCACGCGGGCACCCAGACGAACGGCACCACGGTCCCGATGAGCAGCAGCACCCCGATGCCGGCCCAGCCGAGCCATTTGCGGATCCGGCCCCGGGTGGGCTCCTCGGGGGTCACCAGACCGATCAGGTAGGCCTGACGGCGGACGACGGACCACCAGGAGCCCCTGCTCCCGGCGTCGGTGCCGGCCCGGGAGGCCTTCCGCAGGGCTTCCGCCGCGTCCTCCGGCGTCGGGTAGACGCCCTGCACCAGCAGGACCTCCACCGCCGCGTCGCCGCCGCAGGGGTCGTGGCCGGCCATGGCCGCCAGCTCCAGCACCATCCGCAGCTGGGCGAGCAGCGCGGCGACGAACGCGACCGGCAGCAGGAGGATGAAGGGGCCGCCGAGGAAGGAGCCGTCCACCACCGACCGGCGCACGCCCCGGGCGATGGCCTGCTCGGTGACCTCCGCCCGGTCGGCCCCCGCCCGTTCGGCTTCGCGCGCCTGCGCCGCCGCGTCGGCGGCGAGGGGGCCCAGGTACTCCACCGCGAAGACCGCCAGCCGCTCGGGCATGCGTGCGGGGTCCGCCCGGACCGTCCGCAACAGGTCCACCAGCCCGGGTTGCCGTTCGCGCCCGCTCGCCGTTCCGCCCATCAGCCGCAGAATAACCCCGCGGATCGGGGGCCGCCCCGGGGCGGGCTCACCCCGGCGGGGTGAGCCGGACGGGCCCCGGGACGCGCGCCGGCCGACGGGTCAGGACAGGTAGTCCTCCAGCCCGCCGTCGCGCCGGATGTCCAGGGTGACGCAGTGGAAGCCGCCGCCGAGCACCCGGGAGTGCCGCAGCCGGTGCGGCAGGACGGTGATCCCGGTGTGCTCCAGCAGCTTGATCAGGCTCTCCTGGCCCGACTCGACGATCGCCGTGTCCGGGGAGACCATCAGCAGGTTCATGCTGATCCAGCTCTCGCTGAGCGCGTGCTCGGGCGTGTCACCGGTGGGCTCGGCCGGCGGGCACCACAGGACGTCCCAGCCCCGCAGCGGCTCCGGGACGGTCTCCGGGCTGATCCGCTCCGGGTTGAGCAGCACCAGCCCGGGCCGCAGCAGCGCGATGGTGCTGTCGATGTGGGTGTAGCCGTAGATGTCGCGCAGCGGGTGCAGCCGCAGGCCGCCGTCGCCGAGCAGGCCGAGGGTCGACTCGAGCCACTGCAGGCCGAGTTCGTTCCCGCTGCGGGAGACCTGGTAGAACACGTCCCGGCCGAGCCGCAGCACGTTGGCGGCGTCGAACACCGGCTCCGCCTCGCCCAGCAGCGGGAGTCCGTCCGCGTCGAACTCGAAGAGCTCGTCCTTCAGCTGCGGCCGGGGCGCGGCCAGCCAGCGCGCGCCACGGCGCAGGTAGTCCTGGAAGAGTCCGCGCAGCCCGAAGACCTCGAAGTAGCGCTGCCGCATCGGGCTGGCGACCTCGATCACCGTCTCGCCGACCACCAGCGAGAGGTCGCGGGGGCAGTAGGAGTGGAAGCCGCCGTCGGCCTTCCAGAGCGGGGAGGAGAACTCGGCCGCGTGGTCGACCGTTTCGGGCTGGTGGACAGTGACGCCGAGGCCGCGCAGGGTGGCCGCCAGGGCGTCCAGGTCCTCCTCGGTCTCCTCGACGACCTGCTGCGAGTAGGGGCCCGCCTGGATCGAGGCGAGGTCGGCGGCGCTGGTCTTCGGGAAGCAGGACAGCCACGAGGACGGCTCGGTCTGCTCGGGCAGCCGGGCGCCGACCGCCGTGCCGACCACGACCTCCCGCAACGTGGTGAACTCGTCCCAGCTGTGGACCGGGCTGACCGGACGGACCGGGCCGGCCGAATCGGCCGGACTGACCGAATTGGACATGACTCCCCCTTGACACGGGTTTGGGAACACGCGGATACGGCGGCGAACGCGACGGCTTCGAACTTCGCGGCGTGACGGCGGGGCCGGGTGAGCGCCGGACGGCCGCGAGCCGCCCGCGGAGCGAGGTCCCCGGACATGCGGAACCCGCGGTGGAAATCGGTGTGGATTAAATCGCCGGCCCGCCTCCGGCCGACCACGGCGTACGGGAAATCAGCGGCCGGGCAGCCGAATTCGCCTTTCGACGGGCCCGGGATCGATCGTCAAGCTACCCGCCCGGCCGACGGCGGCGCAAGGACCGTGATCGGCACCGAATACGCCGCCGTGACCGGCCGCCGATTGATCCGCCGTTGTTCGACTCCCGCATTCCGGCGCTGATCAATACCCGGCCGACGGCCCGGCCGGGCCGCCCGCGGTGCGGCCCGGCCGCCGCACCGCGCGCCGCCCGGCGCTCACCACCGCCAGGCCCGGCGGATCCGGTTCCCGCCCGCCAGCGCCAGCAGCGCCCCGCCCGCCGCGGCGACCCCGGCCACCGCCAGGTTCTGCCGCTGCGCCCGGCGCCGGTCGGCGACGGCCGCCCGCACCGAGGCCGCCAGGAAGGCCCGCTCGACCCCGGCGGCGGCCAGCTCACCGGTCTCCACCCGCCGCCTGAGGTCCTCCAACCGGACGCCCCGGAACAGCAGTTCCGGATCCCGGTCGGCGGCCGCCCAGCCCCGCGCCGCCGCGGTGAGCCTGCGCTGCTCCCCCAGCGCGTCGCGGCCCTCCGCCAGCCACCCGCGCAGCCGGGGCCAGGCCTGCGGGAGCGCGTGGTGGGACAGCTCGACGGCGTCCCGGTCCACCACCACGAGCCGGGCCCGGACCAGCCGTTCCAGCACCTCCGGCACGCCGGGGTCGTCGAACTCGGCCCGCCGGACCGGCTTGCGGGTGCCCTCGTCGCTGCCGGGCACCAGCTCACCCCCGGACGCCAGGCCGTCGCCCAGCGCCGGCGCGCGGTCGGCGGTGTCCTCGTCGGCGTCGAGCAACTCCCCGCCGAGCCGCAGGAACACGGCCCGTGCCCGGGTCCGGTCGGCCGCCTCCAGCCCGTTGTACAGCGTTTCCGCCGTCCGGGCCAGCGCTCCCTCGAACCCGCCCGTGGCCTGGAACCCGGCCAGGGTGAGGGCGTTCCCGCTGCGCCGCCGCCAGGTCTCCAGCAGCGCCGCCGACAACAGCGGGAGCGCGCCCGGCTGTTGCGCGGCGGTCGAGATGAGGACGGCCAGCAGGGCGCCCTCGACGGTACAGCCGGCCCGCAACGCCGGTTCGGTGATCGCCCGCCGCAGTTCGTCCGGCGCCGGACGCCCCACCGACAGCACCCCGTGGCGACCGACCTCGGCCAGCCCCGGGTGCTCGGCGAACAGCGGCCCGCTCTGGTCCGAGCGGACCACCAGCACGACCCGGCACCGGGCCGGCGCCGCCACCGGCAGCCCGGCCAGGGCCTCGCCCGGGCCTCCCGCGGCCGTCGCCACCAGCGCGTCCAGGAAGCGCGCCCGCTCGGCGGCGTCCCGGCAGCGGGTGCGCAGCTGCTCGCCCTGGTCCACCACCAGCACCGGGTCCCCGGCCGCCGCCGCGGACGCACCGCGCGTCGTCTCCCCGGCTCGCTGCCCGAGCCGGGCGAGCGCGAGCGCGTACGCCTCCATCGGTCGTTCTCCCGGTGTCAGCAGCGCCACCGGGACGTCGGCACCGGCCGGGGCCCGTCCCGCTCCGCCGCCGCCCGCCCTGCCGGCCGACGCACCGACCACCGGGGTCATCCCGAGCCTGGCCAGTAGACCGGCTCTGACCAGGGAGGACTTGCCCGCCCCCGACGGCCCGGTGACAATCACCAGCCGGCGTTCGGCCAGCAGGGCGACCAGCCGCTCCAGCAGCGCCTCCCGGCCGAAGAACCGCTCGGCGTCGACCGCCTCGAACGCCGCCGCGCCCGGGTAGGGCGCGCGCCCGGCGTCCTCGGCGCGCCGCCGGGCGGCGGCGTCGGCGGCCAGTTCGGCGGCCAGCAGCTGCCAGCGGTGCCGCCACTCCCGCACGTCCCCGCCGCAGGCCTGGACGTAGGCGAGGGTGACGGCGAGGCTGGGCAGCCGTCGGCCGCCCGCCGCCACCGACAGGCTGGCGGCCGAACAGTGTGCCCGGAGGGCGAGTTGACGGTACGGCGGGCTTCCGGCGCGCTCCCGCAGGGCCCGTAGATCGCCCGCGAACCGCAGCAGTGACCCGTCCCCAGGGTCCAGCGGACTTTCCCGACGCGGCACGACGGCCCCCTTCTTCGTTGAAGTGGTGTCCCGACACCCATGAGTGCCGACGAGCCACGCGCGGCGCGCGTGGCTCGTGTTCATCCCCCGGTGATTCATCATGCACAGCACAGTTGGCGTCAAACAATGGTGCGTACGGGTCGGTTGTTCCGAGTTGATGTTCAATGTCCAGCCGCACGGCGCCGAACAAAGCCGGTGGGATAGAACCGGGGCCCGCAGCCTTCGCTGACTTCGGAGATGTCCATGAAGTTCACGCGGTACTGCCGTTCCCTCCTGTCCACACCCGCGATGGCGGTGGAGCGGTACACCAAGAGCCACCAGTCCGGGGCCGACATCGCGATGGTCGATCTGGAGGATTCGGTCCCACCCGCCCGGAAGGAGGAGGCCCGTCGACTGGCCGAGGAGTTCTTCACGCTCCCGTCCACCAAGCTCGCGCGCAGCGCGGTGCGCATCAACACGCTGTCCGGGCCGGACGGCCTGCGCGACCTGATCGCCATCACCCGGTACCGCGTCAAGCCGGACCTCGTGCTGATCCCGATGACGGAGTCCCCCCGGGACGTCGAGATCGCCGCCGGCGCGCTCGGTCCGGACTGCCCGGAGACGGAGTTCCTGGCCGTCGTGGAGACCCCACTGGGCGTGGAGCACGCGCCCGCCATCGCGGCCGCCGGACACCGGCTGCGCGGGCTGGTCTTCGGCTCGGCCGACTACGCCTTCGCGGTGGGCGCCCGGCTCTCCTGGGAGGCCCTGTCCCACGCACGCGCCCGGGTGGTCAACAGCGCCCGCGCCGCGGGGGTGGAGGCGATGGACGCCCCGTTCTTCGAGGTCGCCGACCTGGCCGGGCTGCGCCGGGAGGCCGGGCTCGCCCGGGACTTCGGGTTCAGCGGCAAGATCGCCGTCCACCCGCGCCAACTCGCGCTGATCAACGAGACCTTCAGCCCGGACGAGGAACTGCTGGCGCGCGCCCGCCGGGTGGTCGCGGCGGGTCTGGAGAACGGCCGCTCGGTCACCGTGGTGGACGGGGTGATGGTCGGCATGCCGTTCTTCGAGGCCTCCCAGCGCCTGATCGAGCAGTTCGACCCGCCCCGCCCCGACGGCCCGCCCCGCCCCGACGGCCCGCCCCGCCCCGAGGACCCGTCCCGCCCCGACGGCCCGCCCCGGCCGGACGGCCGGCACCACTCCCCGGGCCACCTGCCCACCGACACCCCGAACCACGCGACGGAGAAGTGACGATGACCGAAGAATCGATCCTCGGCCCGCGCCGGTACCGCAACGCCGAGGCCATGCTGGCCACCGCGGACCCGGTCTGGCAGGCGGCCGCCGCCAACGGCCTGATCGGCATCACCGTGGACTCGGAGTCCAACAACCGGCTGATCGTCCGCGAGAGCGGCCACGAGTTCGCCAACATGGTTTCCTGCGCGTACCTGGGCCTGAACAACCACCCCTCGGTCGCGGCCGCCGCGGTGGACGCACTGACCGAGTCCCGCAGCACCTGGCTGGTCACCTCCACCACCCGGATCCGGCACAACCTGCTGGTGCGCCTGGAGGAGGAACTGGGCGAGCTGTTCGGCGCGCACATCCTCCCGGGGGCGTCCTGCACCTCGCTCACCGCCGGCATCCTGCCGCTGATCGCCTCCGGCCACCTGGACGGCACCTGCCGGGGCGGCGGCGGGCCCCGGGTGATGGTCTTCGACCGCTTCTGTCACTTCTGCATGGCGTACGTGAAACCGATCTGCGCCGACGAGTCGATGGTGCTGACCTGCCCGCACAACGACCTGAACTACCTGGAGGACATCTGCCGCAAGTATCCGCGGGTCGCCTACGTGGCGGACGGCGCGTACTCGATGGGCGGCGCGGCGGCGCTCGACGGGCTGCTCGAACTCCAGGACCGCTACGGGCTGTTCCTCTACATCGACGACTCCCACTCGCTGTCCATCATGGGCGAACGCGGCGAGGGCTTCGTCCGCTCCCGCCTGGAGATGAACCCGCTGACGGTGATCGTCGCGAGCCTCGGCAAGGGCTTCGGCACCGGCGGCGGCGTCGCGATGCTCGGCAACCGGGAGCAGTTCGAGTTCCTGCACCGGCACGCCGGCCCGGTCGGCTGGTCGCAGAACGTCGCCCTGCCGCTGGTCGGCGCCTCGCTGGGCAGCGCCGCCATCCACCGCTCCCCGGAACTGGGAGACCTCCAGGCGAAGTTGAACCGCAACATCGACCTCTTCGACGAACTGCTGCCGACCACCTTCGCGGGCAACGGCCTGCCGGTGCGCCGGGTCGACGTCGGCGACGCCGAACAGGCGGTCAAGCTGTCCGCCCAGCTCTTCGAGCGCGGCTTCTACAGCTCGGCGGTGTTCTTCCCGATCGTCCCCAAGGGCGAGGCCGGGCTCCGGCTGATGATGCGCGCCGACATGGACGAGCGGCTGATCCGCGAGTTCGCCGGTCACGTCAAGGAACTCACCGCCGACCTCTAGCCCCGGGAGCAGCCACCATGGAAGGAACCGAACCCGCCGGCTACCGACGGATCGGCGAGCGCCGCTACCGCGAGGTGGTCGGACGCTACTACGAGGAGTTCGAGGTCGGCGAGGTGGTCGAGCACCGCCCCGGGCGGACCGTCACCGAACTCGACAACGTGCTGATGAGCATGCTGAGCATGAACGACGCCCCGCTGCACATCGACGCCGCCTACAGCCGGCACACCCCCTGGGGACGGCCGATCGTCTCCAGCCTGGTCACGCTCAGCATCGTCGGCGGGATGACCGCCCGCTCGACGAGCGGGCGCACCATCGCCAACCTGGGCTGGGAGAACATCCGGATGACCCACCCGGTGTTCACCGGCGACACCCTCTACGCGGAGACCGAGACCCTCGCCACCCGGCTGTCCAAGAGCCGCGCCGGGCAGGGCATCGTGAGCTGCCGCACTACCGGGACGAAGTCCACCGGCGAGGTCGTGGTGGTGTTCGAACGCAGCTTCCTCGTGCCGCTGCGCGGCCACGGCCTGGACGAGGTCGCCGGGTACTGACCAGCGCCGGGCCCGACACCGCGCGGTGTCGGGCCCGGCGGGCGGCTCAGTCCTCGCGGCCGACGTCCACCAGCACCTTCCCCATCGTCTCCCGGGCGGCCAGCACCCGGTGCGCCCCGGCCACCCCGGACAGCGGTACGGTCCGGTCGATGCGCGCCACCAGCCGCCGCCCGGCCGCGAGTTCGAAGAGCCGGGCGGCGGTGGCCGCGAACAGCGCCCGGTCCGCCAGGACGTGCTGCAGCCAGAAGCCCAGCAGTCCCGCCGAGCGGTCGGCCAGCTCGTCCACCGAGAAGCTCTCCTCCGGCCCGCCCCGGGCCCCGACCGACAACAGCCGCCCGAACGGCGCCAGTCCGGCCAGCCCCGCGCGCAGCACCGGACCGCCGACCAGGTCGACGAACAGGTCCACCCCGCCCGACTCCCCGAGCCGGTCCGCCAGGCCGGGATCCGCCGGGTCGAGGACCCGGTCCGCCCCGAGCGAGCGCGCGAACTCCCGCTTCGCCGGGGTGGAGGCCAGGGCGAGCACCCGGGCCGCGCCCAGCTCCCGTGCCAGCTGCACCGCCAGGTGGCCGACCCCGCCGGCGGCGGCGGTCACCGCGACGGTCTCGCCCGGCCGCAGCCGCCCCGCCAGGGTCAGTGCGCCGTAGGCCGTCGCCCCCTGCTCCAGCAGCGCGAGCGCCTGCGCGTCCGCCACACCGTCCGGCACCTCCACGGTGTGCGCCGCCTCGGCGACCGCCACCCGGGCGTACCCGCCGCCGGCGCGCAGCAGCGCCACGACCCTCCGTCCGTCCCCGCGCCGCCGCCCGACCACGTCGGCGCCGAGCACCGCGGGCAGCGGGTAGCGCGCGTACTCGCCGGTGCGGCAGTGCAGGTCCGCGTAGTTGAGGCCGGCCAGCGTGACGTCGATCAGCACCTGCCCCGGGCCGGCCACCGGCTCGGGCACCGTCTCGGTGCGGAACTCCTCCGGCCCGCCGTAGTGGTGGATCACCGCGGCGCGCATCCCGCGCACGGCCGCGCCGGACGTCATCCGGCCCGCGTCGGACGTCATCCGGCGAAGAGCGCGAGCAGGGCTGCCTCCAGGGCGCGGGCGGCCTCCGGAGTCTCGGCGACCGTGCAGTACATCACCGAGCCGTCGGCCGGCGCGAAGTCGCAGCTGTACAGCACGCCGGTGCCGGTCTCCGGGTCGAAGGCGAGCCCGGCCTCGCCGATCGCCGCCACGGCCCGCGCGAAGGACGGCACCTTGAGGCCGGCCAGCTCCAGGATGTAGCGCGAGTCGCGGTGCTCCGCGCGCAGCAGCCGGCCGAAGTAGGCGTCGTGCAGGTGGCTGGAGCCGGTGAGCCGGCCGTTGGTCTCGTGGAACCGGATCTCGCCCTTCGGGGTCAGGACGGCGTCCGCGCTGACCGTCCCCCGGTAACCGATCACCCGCAGCGCCTCGCACAGCTTGGCGCCCTGGGCGACCATCTCGGCCACGGCCTCGGCGTCCGGGGTGACCGGCGGGGTGATCTCCCCGACCACCACCGGCTGCATCACCATCTCGCCGCAGCCGGCCAGGACCACGGCCGTGTCGTCGATGACGAACTGTGCGTACAGCGCCACGGAGTCGGTGAAGTACCGCTCCACCACCACCCGTTGGCCGCGCCCACCGGTCAGCCAGGCCCACCGCCCGGCCACGTAGGCGGCCACCGCCGCCCGGTCCGGCAGCGGCACGACCCGCTCGGCACCGGCCGCCGTGTCCACCCGCTCGTCCCGGGTGAGGACCTCGTTGCCGAACCCGCCCGCCTGGAACTCGACCTTCACCATCACGCTGTGCCCCTGCGCCAGCAGGTCCTCGACGGCGGCCTCGACCTCCGCGGGGGAGCCCGCCACCCGCCCGGGCGGGATCGGCACCCCGGTGCCGGCAGCCACCGCCCGGAACCCGGCCTTGCTGTTGACCAGGGCGTTGCCGCCCTGCGCGGCGAAGGGCTGGCCGGGCATGGCGTGCGCGACGCCGAGCGCGTCGGCCAGTTCGGCGACCGCGCCGTTCGGTGAGATCGCCAGCACCTCCTCGACCGTCCGGCCCTCCAGGACGCGGCGCAGCTCCGCCCGGAATCCCGGGTCGGCCAGCCGGTCGGTGGTGAGCATCTGGTCGCCCTCGGCGCCCGCCGGCGGTATCACGAAGGTCAGGCTGTCGGCCCGCACACCGGTCAGCCCGGTGACGTACGCCAGGTACTCCGGGTCCGGGCCCCAGGGCAGCACCAGGACGTCACCGTCCTCGGCCCACCAGAGCATCCGCTGCGCCCCGCAGCCGGCGAACCGCTGCTCCAGCGGCGTCATCCCGGTGAGGTCCCCGACCATCTCCTCGGTGCGGTTGTTCGCGATGCAGAGCGTCGTCATCTGGTGGACTCTCCCGGCGTTCGGCGCTGTTGCGGCCCTGGTCCCAGCACGGCACGGCTGTGACGTGCGCTACCGGTGTAGCGCACCGGGGTTGTTCTGGTTCGGTCCTCGGTCATTGAACAAAACACCGAACAACCGGGCCGTACAGCGGTGCGGGACGCTGCGGCGGCGTGCACCGCGGCGACGGAGGTGCCGCCGGGCACGCCGGGCCCCCGGGGGGCCGC
>NZ_JBEZIQ010000067.1:0-49946 GCF_040651155.1 Kitasatospora sp. NPDC048545 | reverse complement strand
GGGCCGAGCAGGGCGGACCCGGCCCACGGCAGCGCGGGCGTGCCGCGGGAGGCCACGTACTTCGGGATCCGGTTGAACAGCTCGGCGAACCCGCCCTCCTGGTGCGGCCAGTGGGCGGCGAAGATGTCGTACGTCCGCCGGCCGAGCAGAAGGGCGTCGGTGCCCTCGTACGCGGCGACGATCTGCGCCCCGGTGGTCTCGTTCAGCAGGGGTACCTGCCAGCCGCCGAACGGGAACCCGACCGGATCCTCGTCGGGGCCGCCGGGCGCCTGCCCGACCAGGTCGAGGGTGGTGAACAGCTCGATGTGGATGAGGCCCATGTCTGTACTCCCGATGAGTCGGCCGTACCTGTCGGGATGTAGACCGGCCGGGGCCGCAAAACTCATCGCCCCGCGGGCACCCGGTTTTCGCACCTGGCGTCCGCCTCGCCCGGCACGCCGCCGCACGGGCCCGCGCCCCTCACGGAACGAGCGCCGTTCGCATGCCTTCCACTGCGAGCAGGGCCGGTCGCGCGGTCCCACGACCCGGCATCGATCAGCTCACGGAGCGCCGCCGCATCGTGGTGCCGAACTCGGGGCGGACCGGCCGTCCCGCCCGCACGGGAAGGGGATCGCGCAGCCTGGCCACGTACCGCCGGTACGCCCGCGCCTCGGCCGAGACGCCCTCGACGGCGGCGAGGCGGTCAGGGAACATCACTCCTCCCGCGTGCAGTCGGGCATCCGTCCCGAACCGGTTGCCGTGCAGACGGCCGGTCACCAGCCGGCCCTGGGTCCGGGGAAGCAACTTCGACCGGCCCGCCACCACCGGGCCGCGGGCGACCTGGAACCAGACCTCGCGCCGGTTGCCGAACAGCACGACACTCTCGCGCAGATCACGCACGTCGGTGTACACGTCGAAGTCCCAGTCGCCCGGAGCTCCCCCCGAGCCGTAGCACCCACGAAGGTGGTGCATGAACCGGGGCAGGCCGACCGGGGCACCGAACGGAATCACCGCGTCGGCAAAGGGCTCACCGGCGATGAAGTAGATCCTGAACTCCAAGCCGTACAGGCGCCCGCGGACCTTGTTCCTGATCCACAGCGAGAACGTCTCCGCGTCGCCGTAGCCGAACCGGTCCTCGGCGCGGACATGCCGGCTCAGGTGCCTGAACGACAGTGTCTCCGGATCGGCCGACAAGCCAGGGATCCGTTCGACCGAGCCGTGCAGCAGATAGAGGCACATCAGGTCAACCGGATGCGTGTCGTGCGCCAGCCGCGTAAGGAATCCGTCGGAAAAACTGTCCCGCAAAGGTGTCTCCAGCCCGTCCCGCCCTCTGCCACATCGTGGGCCCGGGGTGAATCTACGGCCTTCGGGGCCAGCGGAACAGCAGGTATCGGCACACCGTCTGTCTCCCTCTGACGGAAACGCGAAAGCCGTCGCCGGACTCACTGCCCACGATCGCTGGTTGTCGTCACTGCAGGTCCGCGTTGGGTGGGAGTCCGCGGGGGGTGCTAGAAATCCCTGGTGGATGTTTCCCCCGAGTCGCCGACGTTGCGTGTGTTCGTGGCGTTGGCTCCGCCCGATGACGCCAAGGAGGAGTTGGCCCGCGCCCTGCAGCCCGCGTACACGATGTATCCGGGGCTGCGGTGGAACCGGATCGAGGACTGGCACATCACCTTGGCGTTCCTCGGTGAACTGCCGCGTACGGCAGTGCCGTTGCTGCAGTCGGTGCTGGCGGGCCAGGCGGTGTCGCGCCCTGCTCTGCGGCTGGGCCTGCGCGGGGGAGGCCACTTCGACGGGCGACTGCTGTGGAGCGGGATCGGCGGGGACCTGGAGGGCCTGCACCTGCTGGCCGCCGACGTCCGGAAGCTGGTCCGGTCCTGCGGGATCGACTTCGCCGAGCGCCCGTTGCGCCCGCATCTGACGTTGGCGCGGTCGCGCCGTGAGGATCCGGTCAGCGTGCCGCGGGCGGCGGCCGGGCTCGCCGGGTTCGTGGGTCGGCCGTGGCCGGCGGAGCGCCTCCACCTGGTCGGCAGCAACATCGCCCGGGGCCCGGGGACGATCCGCTACCGCGACATCGAGGCCTGGCGGTTCGGCACCGCGGCGCGCGCCGCGGACGACAGCGCCTCCGCCGGGTCGTAGCCCGCGGACGGGCCCCCTCGCCCGCCTCGGCCCGGCCCGGCCCGAGCCCGATCCGTCCGGCGCGGGCCGTTCATCGGTGGTCCGTTGCCGCGCTGGTGCGGGCTCCGCAGGGCCGACCCCCCGCCGGAGCCGGGTCGGGTGCCGCACGGGGCGGGCGCGGGCCCGGACGCGGGCTCGCCGTGTGCGGCACGGGGCGCGGGGGCTATCCGATGGCGATGACGGGGTGGTCGGCGGGGTTGATCCAGCGCATCGTGCGGTTCATGAAGGCGGCGGGGACGGCGACGCAGCCGGCGGTGGGGCCGGCCTGGGGGCCGAGGTCGTGGAGGAAGATCCCGGCGCCGCGGCCCTTGACGGCGGGGGAGGTGTTGAAGTCGATGACCAGGGCGTTGTCGTACTGGACGGGGTAGTTGATGAGGTGTTCGCTGCCGAGGGGGCCTTGTTCGGTGAGGTGGAAGCCGCCCTGGGTGTCGGTGCGCATCTGGTTGTAGTGGGCGGAGGTGGGGTCCTGGACCCACCAGTCGTGGGCGGTGACCTGGTGGTAGGGCATGGTCGTGCCGGGGTCGGGGGCGATGCCGAAGGCCTGGGTGAGGGTGTAGGTGCCGGTGGGTGTGGTGCCGGTGCCCTGGACGCGGGTGGGGCCGTCGTGGAGGCCACCGGAGCCGACGCGTGCGTCGGTGGTGGAGTCGAGGGAGTGCCAGAGGCCGTCGCGTCGTTCCCAGAGGGTCACGGTGGCGCGGGTGCCGTCCGCGTGGACCGTGATCACCTGGTCGGCCGGGCCGGCCGCCACGGGTACGGGGAACGGGGCGTCGTCGGCCCACGCCTTGGGGGCGGTGCCCGCGCTGCTTGCGGTGAGGGCGATGCCGATCGAGAGGGCCACGCTCGCGCAGCGGAGTGCCGTGGCACGGCGGGCGGCGGACGGTGTCCGTGAGACGGCCATGAAGGGGTCCTTCCTGGTGCGGACGACGGGGGCGATGGGGTGCACGGGCCGGCGGCGGGCGGCAGGTGCCATCGGTCGGTGCACCGACCGGCTGACCCGGCTCGGGGCGGGGCGGGGCCCCGGCACTGGCCGGTACGGACCGTGCCAGCGCCATGATCGGCTTGCCGGGGCAGCGGTGCCAGTACCGACACCACCGGGCCCGGGCGCAGTGTCCACCGTCGACCCGCAGTCCCGGCACAGCCACGGGACCGGCACCCACCGCCAGGACGGATACGGGGCCCACCCCGCCCTGGAGCCAGGGACCACGATCTGCACCGACGCCGCACTGACCCCCGGTCACGGCGACGACCACCACGAGGCCACCGTCGCACCCGGCCGGGGCGGGCGGACGCGGAGCGAGCGCGGTCGTGGTCACGGCCTGCGAGTCGTGAGCGAGGGGCGGCAGGTCGGCGGCGCACAGGATCAGCAGTGGGGTGGCGGGTAGCCTGGACGCTCGTTCGATGAGGAGTACGGCGAATGACGTTCTGGAACCAGTGGCGGGTGGTCGTCGACGAGGCCGACCGGGCCCAGTGGGTGTGGGAGCCGTTGAGGAGTGTGGGCCCGCTGCGGTTCGGTATGGCGCACGACGACGCCACGGAGGCAGTCGCAGGCTTCCTGGAGCCTTCCCTGCGCAGCACGAACCACTACGGCGACGTGGTGAGTTACGAGTTCGCCCTCACCCACGCGCCGGGCGGCCCCGCGCTCACGGCCTACTACGACGCGGGCCGCCTGACCTGCGTGGCCGTCAACGCACGGCGCGGGCCCCAGGTGGCCCTCGACGGGCTCCGGCTGGTCGGCCGCGTACCGTCCGAACTCGAAGCCGCCTTCATCGAGTACACGACCACTCACGGCCACGAGCTGCGCTACGGCCCGCACGCGGACCCCGGTACCGAGACCCTCGGGGTGGTCCTCCGCGCCCAGCGCGCCGGAGATGTCGTACTCAGCCGGCCCGTGTTCGTCGCCCACGACTGGGCCGATCGATGCGTTCACGTCCCGGAAAGCCGCATCCCTGACAGCGAATGGACCGACCGCCACTACTGACTGGCCCTGCCCGGAGCCGAGAACCGGTGGGACGACGAGGGCCGGGACATCAGCCGCCGTGCCGACGACCTCACCAGCGGGTGATCACCCGGCGACCCCGTACCCTCAGGCGGTGCCGACGGTCTCGGTCCGGACGTCGTACGGGCGCAGGCCCCGGTTCTCGTAGTTGCGCAGGGCGTTCGGGTGATCGTCGGTGTCGGTGTGCAGCCGGACCCGCCGGACGGACTCGGCGCCGAGCGGTTCGGTGGCCCATGCCTGGCGCAGCGCGAGCGTCAGCGCGTAGCCGCCGAGGCCGCGGCCGACGTGCTCCGGGACGAGCCCGAAGGTGGTGATCTCCACGTCGCCGTCCGGGTGCGGCTCCAGGTTTGCGACGCCGGCGGGTTCTCCGTCGTGCGTCAGCAGCCAATACCGGCGCCGGGGGTGCTCGGCGAGGTGTGACGCCCAGTCGGCTGCGGTGCGGGCGGTGCTGCGCCAGCCGTGCGGAATCGCCCGGACGGCCATCGAGCTGTGGCACCACCCCGGGCGGTCCCGCGTCCGTAGGACCGCGACCGAGCGGTTCAGTCCGCGGGTGAGCGGGTGAGCGGGTGAGCCGGCGGGGCGGGTGTTCGGCGTCGACGGGTGCGGTGCGTTGCCTCGGGTGGCTGGAGCACGGCAGGGGGCGCTCAGCCGTCCGCGGAGCGCGCGGCCGTGCCGGAGGTCAGCCGCCAGAGTCCGGCCACCTCGTAGTAGATGCCGTTCACCACCTGCAACAGCAGCAGCGTGACCGGCCAGAGCAGCGCGCCGAGGCCGGGCACCACGTCCACCGGCAGGGAGTAGGCCATCACGACCCGCGCGGCCGCATCGAGCAGCATCGCCACGCCCCAGATCGCAGTCGAGACCCGCCAGATCCGCCGGAAGGCCGGCTCGCGTTCCCACAGCACGTCCCAGGAGGTGCCGTCGGAGCGGAACCGCCCCTCCAGCAGGGGGCGGCCGCCGTGGAAGAGCAGCGGGCGCCTGGCCCTGATCGAGATCAGGAACCAGAGCCCGGCGACACCGGTCAGCCAACCGTCCTTGGCCAGCAGGAACCGGGGGCTGCCGCCGACCAGTGCGGCTGCGACGCCGAGCAGCATGGTCCCGGCGACGAAGCCCGCCATGCCCTCCAGGCTGCGGGTGTGCAGCCACTGCACCGCTGTGGTGAGCGCCGGCAGGAAGGCGCCGGCCAGCAGCGCGACGAAGACGCTGACGCCGGCGGCGCGCAGGCCGTAGTACAGGGCGATCGGGACCACGATGTCCCGGACGACACCGAGCAGCAGACGCCGGCCGCTCGGCCGTGGCGGTACCTCGGGGGTCGTCACCGCGGGCTCCTTCGTGTGGTCATGACGTCCTCCGGGTCGCGGGAAGGGCCGGAGCGGTGATCTCACGGACGCAGCCGTCCGGGTTCGGGCGGGGCGGCTGCGCCGCATCGATTGCCACGTGTCACTTGCACGGGTGACTTCTTCCGCGCTGGATGACGACTGAACCCGAGGCCGCGTCCAACCGCTCGGGATGACGGCGTCCAACGCGACGCACGGGAGCCGCGGGGGCGGAGTGCAGCGGGTCGGTGACGGTGCCCCGGGAGCGGGGTGACGGGGTTCCGGCACGGGAGGAGAGCCCACGGACGGGCGCGTCAGGCGCAGCCGGGCCCGGCCCGTCCGCCACACGCCGCCAGGACGGTGAACAAGCCGCTCCGGCGGGGCCGTCTGCGGGGGCGCGCCTCCGCACCGTGTTACCGATTGCTCCGGGGCCGCCCCCGCCGGGGCCGCTCGGACACCTCAGGATCGGAGTGCACGTCATGGAATCGAACGTCGGTCTGCTGGCCCGCATCGAAGCCCGGCCGGAGCATGCGGACGCCGTCGAGACGCTCCTGCGCGGAGCCCTGGACGCGGCCCGCTCCGAAGAACGGACCGTGACCTGGTTCGCCTTCCGGGAGAGCCCGACCGTCTTCGGGATCTTCGACACCTTCACCGACGAGGCGGGCCGCACCGCCCACCTGAACGGACCGATCGCCGCCGCCCTCATGGAGATCGCCCCCACCCTGCTGGCAGGCGCCCCGGACGTCCGCCCCGTCGACGTCCTGGCCGTCAAGTCCGGGTGACACCGCGGATGCGGATGCCTGCGGCAGGGCAGTGCCGACCGCCCGGGCACGCGAGGGGCGAGCGCGCCCGCGCGCCCTCGTGGATCGTCCGGTGCTTCGCCGTCGGTCACAACCCGGTGGCGCCCTCGGTGATCAGGAGCGTGCCGATCACCGCGAGGATCCGTGCAGGAGTGTGCGCAGGGTGTCGAGGCAGGCGGTGATCGCGGGTTCGTCCGCCGTGTCGTGGCGGGTGGCGATCCCGATCGTGCGGGCGAGGGCGGTGTCGGTCACCGGCAGCGCGGTGAGGGCGGGCGGCAGGTGGGCGGCCGCCATGCGGGGGGCGAGGACGGTGTGGCCCCCGCTCGCGGCAAGGGCGATCATGGCGGTGAAGTCGGTGCAGACGTGTCGGACCCGGGGAGTGAACCCGGCGGAGCGACAGGCGTGGAGTACGGCCTCTCCGCACGCGCTCTGCGCCGGGGCAGTGATCCACGGCGTGTCGGCGAGCTCCGCCAGGTCGACGGGGGCGCGGTCCGCCCGGACGGCCGGGTGGTCGCGGGGCAGGACCGCGACCAGCGGGTCGGTGCACAACGTCCGGGTTGCCACGCCCGGTAGCGGGGGAGCGGCCAGGTTGTCGTACCGGTAGACGAGGGCGGCGTCCGCGCGGCGCTGGAGCAGCAGGCGTACGGCGGCCTCGGGTTCGGCCTCGGTGATGTGGAGCTGCAGGTCCGGGTGGGCGGCCTCCAGGGCCGTGGCGAGCGGGGCGGCCACCGGGGCCAGGGCGCTGGGGAAGCAGGCGAGGCGCAGGGGACCCGCGGGGTGCCGGGCCGCGGCGAGCAGGCGGACGCGGGCGTGTTCGAGTGCGGCGAGCACGTGCTCGGTGTCGCTGGTCAGCCGACGGCCTGCGGCGGTGAGGTGGACCGAGCGGCCGGTGCGTTCCAGTAGGCGGGTACGGGTCTCCTCCTCCAGGAGCCGCAGCTGCTGCGAGACGGCGGAGGGGGTGACGCCGTGGAGGTCGGCGACGGCGGTGACCGTGCCGTGCACCTCCAGGTCACGGAGCAGGACGAGGCGCCTCACATCGAGCATCAGTCCATCTTAAGGCCAGGTTGTAGGAGATGTAGCTGGACGCGAGTGTCCCCGCCCGGCGACCCTGGCTGTCGTCTTCCCGTCGTCGAGCAGTGCCAGGAGTGCTTCGTGCGTGCCACCGTCATCCACGGCCCCCGTGACGTCCGGATCGAGGAGGTGCCGGACCCGGTGCTCCGGCACCCGACCGACGCAGTGGTGCGGGTGGTGAGCGCCTGCATCTGCGGCAGCGACCTGTGGGCCTACCGGGGTGTGGCGTCCCGGGTGGCCGGCCAGCGGATCGGCCACGAGTTCCTCGGCATCGTCGAGGAGACCGGCTCCGAGGCGACCGGGGTCACCCGCGGTGACTTCGTGGTCGCGCCGTTCGTCTGGTCCGACGGTGTCTGCGACTACTGCCACGACGGCCTGCACACGTCCTGCCCGCAGGGTGGTTTCTGGGGCGAGGTCGGGTCCGACGGCGGCCAGGGCGAAGCCGTCCGCGTCCCGTTCGCCGACGGCACCCTGGTCAAGCTGCCGAAGGAGGCGGCCGGTGAGGAGAAGCTGCTGCCCGGCCTGCTCGCGCTGTCCGACGTGATGAGCACCGGCCACCACGCCGCCGTCACCGCCGGTGTCCGGCCGGGCAGTACCGTCGTGGTGGTCGGCGACGGCGCGGTCGGCCTGTGCGGGGTGCTCGCCGCGCAGCGCCTCGGCGCCGGCCGGATCATCGCGCTGGGCCGCCACGAGGCGCGCACCGCGATCGCCCGTACCTTCGGCGCCACCGATGTGGTGGCCGAGCGCGGAGAGGCCGCGGTCGAGGCGGTCAGGGAACTGACCGGCGGTCAGGGCGCGCACGCCGTCCTGGAGGCGGTCGGCACCGAGGAATCGATGCGCACCGCGATCTCCGTCACCCGTGACGGTGGCGCGGTCGGCTTCGTCGGCGTGCCGCACGGCGGCAGTGCCGGTGTCGACATCTCCCGGATGTTCGACGGCAACATCTCGCTGCGCGGCGGCGTGGCCCCCGCCCGTGCGTACATCCCGGAGCTGCTGCCCGACGTGCTGTCCGGTGCGATCGATCCGGGTCTGGTCTTCGACCGCACCGTCGGTCTCGACGGAGTGCCGGACGGCTACCGGGCGATGGACGAGCGAACCGCGCTGAAGGTGCGCGTCACCTTCTGAGGGCCGGCCACCGGGCGCATCGGCGACCCGGGGTGTCCCGACACACCGCGCCGGGTGCGATCCGGCCGGTGCCCGGGTGGCGTGGTGGACGCGCAGGCCGGGCCGTCGAGCGGGTGGCCTTCGGGTGCCGATGTGGCGGTGGGCACTGCTCGACCACCGGTGGTACCAGGCCGGCACGGCCGGGACACGGCTCATGGGACCGTACGGCGTGCGTGACGCCGACGGGTTCCTCGGGGAGGAGGCGGGCGACGCGCCCGTCACGGTGATCCGGCAGGTCGTGGCGGACACACGCTGAGCCGTGACCGACGCCACCGGCGAACCGGCGCAGGCGTGTGCAGGCCCGCCGGGGTGACACCGGTGGTGTGTCAGGCCACGTGGCACCGGCGACCTGCGCTTCCTGGCTCAGGGCGGAGGCGGCAACTTCCTGCCGACAAGGTCCCCTCCTCGTCAGGGAGCAGATTGTGACGTCCACACTGCCGTCTGCCGTCTGCCGTCTGCCGGCGGTCCGCCGGGCTCGGGCGCAGGCGTGCCCCGCACCGGTTCGGTGGCCCGCCGGAGCCGGGCACTGGCCATCGCGGCCGGCCTGTTCTGCACGGCTGGAATCGCTCCGCTGGCGCTGACCGCGCCCGCCCACGCGCAGGGCACCTGCACGGTGTCCGGCCCCACCACCACCTGCACGTTCGTGTTCACCGGCGCCGAGCAGACGTTCACCGTCCCAGCCGGTGTCACGCAGGCCGACGTCACGGCGACCGGTGCCGCCGGCGGCCTGGAGGACAACGGCGTCGGCGGCGGCCGGGGTGCTCAGGTGTCCGGCACGCTCACCGGGCTGTCCGGCGGACAGACCCTCTACGTCGAAGTCGGCGGCGCCGCCGCCAACACCAGTTCGTGCGCCGACGGCGCGCCGCCTCCAGGAGGGGCCGGGTCCCGGCGAGCGGGGCGAGCAGGCGGGCGGGGTCGTGGTGGCCGAGTGCGTCCAGCAGGCGTTGCACGGCGAGTGCCGCCGAGGTGGCGAGGCCGTCCAGGGCGCTGATCTGTCCGGCGAGGCGGCGCAGGTCCGCGGCGTTGTCGCGGGCCCGGGTGGTCACCGCGCGGTCGGCGGCGCGCTGGTCGCGTGCGGCCCGGACGCGCTGCTCGCCGGTGCTGCCCACCTCGGTGCCGGCGTCGCTGTCGGGGCGCATGCGCAGGTAGCGGCGCTCGGCGGCCTGTCGGCTCCGGACGCCCATCGGTTCGGCGAGGTCGGTCCAGGTGGCGCCGGCGCCGCGGGCGGTCTCGATCAGGCCGGTCTCCCAGCCTGCGAGTTCCTCGCGGAGGTGGCGCAGCATCAGGAGCGCGGACAGGGCCTGCTGCGGGTCGCGCTGGTCCGCGGTGTCCGCAGGCGCGTGGCGGGCCGTGCGGGCGGTGGCGTCCATCATGCGCAGCGCGGCGGCGGCCAGGAACGAGGCCGGCCCTGTCCCGGCCGCCACCGCCTCGGCCGCCGGTCCGGTCGGCCCCCGGGGGACGGACGCCTCGTCGTCACACGAAATTCACGGGCCGGGGTCTACTCGCATAGACGGTGGTGGGTCATCCTGGTGCGGTACCGGTCCTCGAAGCCCGCTCCTCGCGCAGGATCTGCGGGCGGGGGCGCTGCGCGGATCGTCCCTCGCGCCGGAGCACTGCCGCGTCACCGCACGTCGCACGACCCCGTGGTCCGGGGCCGGTCCTTTTTCGTCCGGTGCCGGGCTACCCGTCCGCCTGCCGAGGCCCCCCGGATCCGGGGGCCGGGTCGGAGGTCCACCATCGTCACCGGGAGATGCAGATGAAGCCACGCACCGCAGCCGTCGTCGTTGCCCTGGCCCTGGCCGGCCTCGCCGTCTCGGCGCCCACGGCCGGCGCCAGCGGTACCAAGCTGTCGCAGTCGACGGCCGCCGGTCAGTTCAGCAGCGCCGGCATCACGTGGAGTTCCAGCGGGGGATGTACCACCAGGTCCAACTCCACCTGCACCTCGTTCGAGCAGATCAACTCGGGCACGGTGAGCGCCATCATCACCCTCAAGCGGGCCAGCGGCTGTGCCATCAACATCACGGGCGGGACCGAGGTGGGCCACGCCTCCGGCACCTACAGCCACTACAACGGCTACAAGGTCGACATCGCCCGCAGTTCCTGCATCGACGGCTACATCCAGAACAGCTTCACCTACATCGGCTACCGGGGCGACGGCTACCCGCAGTGGAAGGCCGCCTCGGGCAACCTGTACTGCAACGAGGGCAGCCACTGGGACATCCTCGTCTACTGACGCCGACCCCCGGGAGCCGGCCACCGCGCCCGCACCGGACTCCCGCGAACGTCGCGCGCCGCGCCGCCGCCCGCATGCGCCCTTGGGGAGTGCGTGCCGGGATCCGGGGACCGCGCTCCCGGCCCGCCTCGGGCCGGGACGCGCTGACCGTGACGGAGCAGCGCGTGGCCGAACTGGTCGTGCAGGGGCTGTCCAATCCCGACATCGCCGCGATGCTGCTGCTTTCGCGCCGCACGGTGGAGACCCATGTCTCCCACATCCTCGGCAAGCTCGGTGTCCGCTCCCGCCGCGAGGTCGCCGCAGTGACCGCGGGCACCGGGGTGGAGTCGCCGGTCCGCGGTCCGGCGACCGTTGCGGGGCACGTTCCGCGCCGGCCCCGTCCGCGCGGCCGGGAAGTCCACCGAGCCCCTCTCAGAACCGCAGCTGACCCCGGCACCTGCGGGGAGGGCGCCGGACTGGCCGGGGGGCGTAATCCCACGGACTTACGTCGCGCACGAGGTTTCGCCGCCGGGCCGATGCCGGGAAGGTGCCGGCCACGGCACGGTGGTCCCATGGCTCGTACCGAGAAACTCACGACACATCAGCAACGCTCGCAGATCGAGCGGTTGGCCTCCGGGGTGGCCGCGCTGTGCCTGGCCTCGGTCATCGCGGGGCTGTTGCCGGCGCCCGCCTCCGCGGCCGGCGCGGCCGGCGCGGCCGGCGCGGACGGTCCGACGGCGGGCGGCGACGGCTACAGCGCGCAGATCCGCCGGACCGAGTACGGCATCCCGCACATCCAGGCCCACGACTTCGGTGGCCTCGGGTACGGCTACGGCTACGCCTTCGCCCAGGACAACCTGTGCGAACTCGCCGACCAGGTCGTGACACTGCGAGGCGAACGCTCCCGCTTCCTCGGCCCCGACGCGTTCTACCAGGGCAGGACCACCAACCTGGAGAGCGACACCTACCACCAGGGCCTGCGGCAGGCCGGCACCGTCCGGCACCTGCTCGACCGGCCGGCCCCGCTCGGCCCGACGGCCGAGCTGCGGCAGATGGTCGAGGGCTACGCGGCAGGCTACAACCGCTACCTGCACGACACCGGCGTGGAGCGACTGCCGGACGCCTCCTGCCGGGGCCAGGCCTGGGTCGGTCCGATCACCGCCGAGGACATCTGGAGCCTGGTCTACGAGCTGAACACCAGCTCGGGGATCAGCAGCCTCCAGCAGTCCATCGCCACCGCGATCCCGGGCGCCCAGGCCGAGCCCTCTGCAGCCCCCGACGCCGCGGCCGCGCCGGCCGGGGGCCCCGGGCACGGCCCGGACCTCGGCAGCAACGGCTGGGCACTCGGCCGGGACGTCACGCAGAACCAGGACGGGATGCTGCTGGCCAATCCGCACCTGCCCTGGTCCGGCGGCATGCGCTTCTACCAGGTGCAACTGACCATCCCGGGGGTCATGGACGTCTCGGGCGCGGGCCTCTACGGCACGCCGGTGGTGGAGATCGGCCACACCCGGGGGCTCGCCTTCACCGAGACCTCCAGCTTCGCGGACCATGCGACCCTGTACCGACTCCCGTTGGTGCCCGGCGATCCGACCAGCTACCTGGTGGACGGCAAGGCCGTACCGATGGACAGGAAGGACGTCCGGGTCACCGTCCGCGGCGCCGACGGCACGCTCTCGACCGTGAGCCGCACCCTCTACAGCTCCCGTTTCGGCCCGGTGCTGGCCGACCACTGGTCGGGCACCTACGCGTACGCCGTCCGCGACGCCAACGCCGAGAACCTGCGCTCGATGAACCAGTGGTTGGCGCTCGACCGGGCGCAGAGCCTCGGCGAGCTGAAGCAGGCGGCCAACACCTACCAGGGCGATCCGTGGAACTACACGGTCGCCACCGATGCCACCGGGGAGACGTACTTCACCGACGCCTCCAACGTGCCGCACGTGACCGACGAGCAGCTCAAGCAGTGCAGCCTGCCCGAGCTGCACGACCTGCCGACCGTCCTGGACGGCTCGACGGCAGCCTGCGACCCGGGCAGCGACCCGGACGCGGTGGTGCCCGGCATCTTCGGCCCGGCGAACCGCCCCGAGCTGGCGCGGACCGACTACGTCGCGAACTCCAACAACAACCCGTACCTCGCCAACGCGAGCGCCCCGCTCACCGGCTATCCGAGCATCTACGGCACCGACCGCGGGCTGGCGCCACGCCCCCAGCTCGGGCTGCAGATGATCGCCGACCGGCGGGACGGCAGCGACGGGCTCGGCGCTCCGGGCTTCACCTTGCCCAGCCTGCAGGCGACCATGTTCGGCGACCGCAACCACAGCGCGGAGCTCGGCCGGGACGACGTGGTCGCGATGTGCCGGGCCAACCCCGTCCTGCCCGCCGGCGACGGCAGCTCGGTCGACGTCGGCGCAGCCTGCGACGTGTTGGCCGGGTGGAGCACGCGGGACGACGCGGACGGTCACGGTGCCGTCCTCTGGGAAAGGTTCTACCGCGGGCTGTTCCGGCGCTACGTGGACCCCTTCGTGCGGGTGCCGTACGACCCCGCCCAGCCGCTCACCACCCCGCGCGGTATCAAGGGCGACAGCGTCACCGCCCGACACGCCCTGGCCGACGCCGTCCAACAGCTCGCGAAGGACGGGACGGCGCTGGACGCCACCATCGGCGCCGTCCAGCGGTGGGCAGGCGTCCCACTGCACGGTTGCGACGGGACCGAGGGCTGCTTCAACGCCGTCGAGGCCTCGGCCACTTCGGGCACCACCGGCGCCGTCCGGCCCGCAGACCTCACCGGCGCGTACGGCACCAGCTTCGTCATGGCCACCGAACTGACGCCGGCGGGCCCGCGCACCCGCACCCTGCTCACCTACGGAGAGTCCGTGAACCCCGGATCGCCGCACTACACCGACCAGACCGCGCTGTTCTCGAAGAAGCGCTGGGTCACCGAGCGGTACACCGAGGCCGAGATCAAGGCCGACCCGTGCCTGCAGATCACCAGGCTGCACCGCTGAGATCGCCAGTGCTGTTCTCGGTGTGCCCGCCGCCGCATTTTCGCCGAGAGCACCGAGGCGCGCGACCGACTCGCCGGCAGATATGCCGAGTGGCTGCCATCGACTCGGCAGGGGACGTGAGCTGCAGCAGCGTCAGGAAGACGAGGCTGACTCCTGGCGGCCGGCCGAACCGGTGTGGTTCCTCGGCGAGGAGCCGCACCGGTGGCAGCCGTGCCGGAGGTGTCCGGCCCGGGCCCGGTGCGGGTGCCGTCCTCGCGCCCTGCGGGTTCCGTGCCCGGGCGGGTCTGCTTCAGCTGGTCTTCCAGGCAAGGGGCTTGTTGTCCTTGTCGAGCCACACGAGGTACTGGAGGGGCTTGTCGGCCGGGGCGAGGTAGATGGCGCACTCGTGGTCGCTCTGGCCCTTGACGAAGTCCTTGCCGCCGTGGGGGACGTCGCTCTCGCACTTCGGGAAGGCGCTGAGCAGGTCGACCTTGCGGGCTTGGGCGGTGTCGCTGACCATGGCGCGCAGGCGCAGGTTGAAGTAGGGCTCGTAGATCCCGTTGCCGCCGGTGTGGGTGTAGGTGACGCGCACGTAGTACGGCGTCTTGCCGGCCATGTCCTCCGGCTTGAGGAAGTCGGCGAGGTCGGCGATGTCGCCCTTGACCACGCTGGTGGGGCCGATGCTGAGGGAGATGTCGCCCTTCTGGCTGTCGGTGAAGGTGCCGTTCGCGGTCCCGGCCGGCGGGAGGGCGTCGGCGAAGCGGCTCGGGGCCGTCGGGGTGGCGGTCGGCGCGGCGGCGGTGATGGTGGGCAGTGCGGTGGCGGCCGTCGAGGGCGAGGCGGTGCCCGGGCTCACGGTGGTGGTGGGCGCCGCGCCGGTGGATGCCGCGCCGGCGGGGTTGTCGCTGTTGTCGGGGCCGCAGGCGGTCAGGAGGAGGGCCAGTGCGGCGGCGGCCGGGATGGCGGCGGAACGGAGTACGGATGCGGAGCGCAAGGGAAGTCCCCCGGGAGAATCACGGTCGGCCCAGCTGAGGTGGATGTCCCTCGTCGGTGCGGGCGAGCCTGGCGGCGGCCGTGTCGTACGGCCCTCAGGGATCCTCCATCGGATTGCCCGGGCGCCACATGAGTACGCGTACTCACATTCGGCGCGCACCGGAACCTCCGCTGTCGATGCCCGGGGAGATGGCTCAGTGCCTGTTCGCCGCCCGGGACGACGGGGCATCCGAAGCCGACCGGGTTGTCGTCCTCGCCGCCGGCCTTGTCCAGCCGATGGCGGAGGAGCTGGAGCTGCTTGCCGACGATGCCGATCCGGCCCGGCACATGACAGCCGACGGAGTCGTCTCCGCCGATGGGTAGTCCCGCTGCCCGCCGCCCGGAGGGCAGCGGGCGACCGAGGCGGTTGCTGTCAAACGGGGTTCGCTCAGCTGTGGTTGACGCTGGGTGCGGCCTCGCGGGTCATCCGTACGTTTGGCAGCCTTCCTTGCCAGAGCTCTCGCTCGCCCGTGATCTCGAATCCGTGGCGCTGGTAGAAGCGGACCGCGCTGTCGTTGTAGTCGGTGGCCCACAGACAGATGGGTGCGGCTGCGGCCCAGGTGAGGAACTCGGTCATCATGCGGCCGCCGAGTCCCTGGCCCTGGACGTGGTTCAGCAGGTACATCGGTCCGAGGGTGACCACCTCGCTGCGGCGCCCGCAGAGAACGCCGACGATCTCGGTGTCAGAACGGACAACACGGCAGAACAGCAGGTCCGGTTGCCGGTTTGCTGCCTCGATGAACTCCCGCCACTGGTCGATGCCTTCCGCGGTGGCTGACGAGCCGCGATGCGCACGGATCCAGTCCTCGTCGATCCCCGCCTCCGGGTTGGGGTAGGTCTGCAGCCAAGCCCTCAGCAGCAACGGCCCCAACCATGCGGAGTCGTCGGGACGAGCAGCTTCGATCACGTAGGTCATGGCGACGATCCTCACCGATCATCCACTGCTTCGGGCCGCCCAGTCGGAAGAACGTGGAGCGCCTGGTACCGGACGAGTGGTGGGAGCTGTTCCAGCCGGTGGTGCCGGCGGCGCCGACCCGCCCCCGGGGCGACGGGTGGGCGGGATCGGCACCGGTGGAAACATCGAGCGGCACCGACGAGCCGGAGCCGTCAGCGAGGAACTCGTCGCCTCAGCCCGTTCACCGCCGCAGTGCTCAGGGTGTCGAGCTGGTCGCCGGGTTGTACAGGTCGACCATCGTGCGTACGGGGAGCGGCAGCCAGTCGCCGGTCGACGGGTTGCGGGAGAGCAGTTCGAGGACCTCGGTGGCCGTCGGACGGCGCCGGGGATCGTGGTCGAGGCAGCCGGTGATGACGTCGACGAACCGGGAGGGCAGCAGGCTGAGGGCGGACGTCAGGGATTCGCCGTCCGGCAGTGGCACGGCTCCGGCGGCGTGGCACAGCACCATGCCGAAGGCGTAGAGATCCACGGCATGTGTGATCGATCCGCCGGTGAGCTGTTCCGGGGCGAGGAACCCCTGGGTGCCGACAACGTAGTTGGTACTGGTGAGTCCGGTGCTGTCGAGGGCGCGGGCGATGCCGAAGTCGATGATGCGGGGTCCTGCGCCGGAGACGATGATGTTGCCGGGCTTGAGGTCGCGGTGGATGATGCCGCAGGCATGGATGCGTTCGAGTGCTTCGGAGACGCCGACCGCGAGGGTGTGCAGGGTCCTCGGGGGCAGGGCGCCTTGTTGCCTGAGAACGTCGTGCAGGGACGGCCCGGGGATGTATTCGGTGGCCAGCCATGGCGGGTCGCCGTGGGGATCCGCGTCGACCACTGACGCAGTGTGGAACCCGCCGACGAGACTTGCGGCTTCGATCTCGCGGGCGAACCGCCTCCGGAAGGTCGAATCCTCGGCGAGTTCCGACCGGATGACCTTGACCGCGACCAGACGATGCCCGGGCGAGCGGCCGAGATAGACCGTGCCCATCCCGCCCTGCCCCAGCACCGCCGTCAGGCTGTATCGGCCGATGCGGCGAGGATCGTCCTGGCGCAACGGACGGTGCCCGGGGGCCAGTCCGGCCCGTACGGGCGGCTGCCGTGTGCCACGCGCCCCTCCGTTTCCGCCGGCCGGGACGACGAGGCTCTCATGCCGGTCGGCGCCAACCTGCTTCGCTGCCGGGCCCGGGACGGAGGTGCGCGGTGCGGTCGCCTTGCACTCGACGCGGTGGACCAGGACACCCCACCGGGCGGTGTCCCGGTCGAACGCACCACGCAGGGCCGCGATGATCTCCTCGCGGGAGGTCAGGACCTGCTCCAGGTCCATGCCGTCGACCGTGCCGCGCAACGTGGCGACAGCGAGCTGCTCGACTGCCTGGACGTAACTGGTGACGTCGTAGGTCGCGGCCCTCGCATCGGACACCCGGTAGGAGACGGCGATGTCGATGTCGACGCACCGGTTGTCCTGCGTGACCACCTGCTGCTGCGGCACCTCCATGACCTGTTCACGCAGGTCGACCCGGAAGCGAAGAGTGTCGATGAACGGAATGACGAAGTTCAGCCCGGGTGTGAGCGTACGGGTGTAGCGCCCGAAGCGTTCCACGATGGCAGCGCTGGCCTCCGGAACGGTCTGAATCGCTTTGACCAGGGCAATGAAGACCAGCACCACCAGAATGACCAGAACGATCAAGATCGGTTCCACAGCGCCTCTCCCACCCCTCCGGCTCCCCGACCCTGACACCGGTTCGCACCGGTCAGCAGTCTTCCAGATCCACCCCGTGACGGAACTGCGTTCACCGCCACCGAGGGACGGGGCCGCCCAGGACCTCGCCGCCGGCCGCTGCTCCCGCTCCGGCTTCTGCTGCGCCGGCTCGGCAGGTGGGATCGGTGGTGCACGGCGTCAGCCTGCGGCCCGTTTCGCGGGGAAGTCGGTGCTGAGAGTGACCTCCCGCAGCCGTCGAAGGTGGCTTCGAGCGAGTCGAGTTCGGCGGTGGCGGTGGCGGTGGCGGTGGCGGTGGCGGTGGCGGTGGCGGTGGCGGTGGCGATGGCGATGTCGTATGCGGCCTTGCCCGGCAGCAGGCGCAGCGGTGGCTGTTCGACGATGACGGCGTCGATTACGGCCTGGGGCGGCGCGTGCCGGATCGTCGTGCCCGACAGGCTGCCGATCCCGGACCTGGTGGTCGCCGACGCGGCCGCCGCCGTCGAGGCCGGCACCATCCTCGGCGCGCACCACATCGGCGTCGCCGTCGAGATGGTCTCGCCGTCCACCCGGGCCTCCTACCCGGCCGCGCCGTCCGCGACGACCTCCTGTGCGTCGGCGACGTGCCGGCTGGCGCCCTGCGCGAACGTCGCCAGCTCCTGCGGGTGCGCCGCGATGTACTGCCGGTCGTAGGCGGCCTGGACGGCGACCGCGATCCCCATGAAGTTGGTGGACCGCTTGCAGGCGTCATCGGCGGCCGCGGTGGCGAGCTCGGCCGGGGTGTGGCCGGCGGGCGTGGTGGCGCCCTGCGTCCGGTCGCGCCAGCGCGGGTCCATGTAGGCGTCCGCCGGGGTGGCGTAGGTGAAGCCGTGGTCCTTCATGCAGCTGCTCCACTGCCGGTCGGCGGCCACCACGCGAGGATCCGTCAGGGGCTCCTTCGGCCCGCCGCCGGGCAGGGCGGAAGGGTCGGAGCTCAGGAACACCGCTCCGCCGACGGCGTTCAGGCCCTCCTGAAGGCATCCGCCCTTGGGGACGGTCCGGCCCTGGAAGTCCGTGACCGGGGTGCCGGCCGCGTCCCGCCCGGTGAGCACCTGCAAGGTGGCCGCGGAGGTCGGCTGCCCGGCGCCCGTGGCCACGACGGCGTCGTAGCCGGTGGTCGCGACGCGGTCGGGCGCGAAGTACCCGTAGAGCTGGGACCGGACGTCCCGGTCGGCGGGCTCGGCCCGGGCCGGGTCCGGCCCGGGAGGCTCCGAGATGCCCAGCCGTCGCAGACAGAGGGCACTCGTCAGGTAGGCGGCCCGTTCCACGGTCCGGGTCTGCGCCGCGGTGGGGAGGTAGACGTCGATCGGGCGCACCACCTGGCCGACGCCGGTGATGGTGGGGATCTCGCCCAGCTGCGGGGGAGCCGGGCGGGTGCCGCCCGTGCCGCAGCCCGCGAGGGCCGTCAGCAGGACGAGCGTCAGGGCCGAGGTCGTGGAGCGCTTCATTTCCGTCCTCCGGGAGCGGGCGCGGCGGAGCGGCACCCGCCACGGGCGACCGAGGGTCGGTGGCGGGTGCCGGATTCACGGACCGGTGGGGCCGGGGATCACGTCCAGTTCGGGTTGTCGATCTCCAGCGCGTAGGTGATCACGCCGCCGAGGTTGCCGGTGGACTGACCGGGCTTCAGCTTGATGACGCCGCTGGAGTTGTAGAAGGCGGCCCAGTTCCACTGGGTCGACTCGTAGATGACGTGGTCGATCTGGCCGATCCCGAACAGGCTGCTGGTGTTCTTGTAGCCGATGGAGCCCGCGGCGCAGTAGTTGCCGTTGCCGCTGGTGGTGACCGTGAGCCCGTTCGTCGGGCAGCCCACTCCGCCGATGGCGTTCGCCGGTGCCGCCACGGCCACCCCGGCCAGGGCGAGGCCGGCGGTGGCGGTGAGGGTGAGGAGCTTCCTGCCGATCTGCATGGGGAATCCTTCGATCGCGGTTCGGGATGTCGAGGCGCCGGGGTGATCGCGGCCCATGAAGAGAATCGCCGACGGGCGCAACGGCGGCGCGAGCCGCTCAGCCGGAGCCGAACAGCCGCGAAACCACCCCGAAGTTGTACGGAACACGACATGTTTGCCACCGTCGGCCCCCGGCCCGCCGGGGAGAGACGGATGATCGAATTGCGCCTCACCGTGTAGGGCCCGGCCCGTGCCGGGGCGTCGAATACTCACCACTTGAGGCGGGACAGACCGCCGGGCCTCCCGAACGAGGGAAGACCCCGGATGAGGCCCAGGTGGCCACCCAGCCCAACCAACAGGACGCCGCCGCTCCTGAGGCTGGGGTGGTGAAGTTGCCAGGGTCCCGCAAGCCGAGGCGGTCAGCAGCCGAACAGCCCTCGCAGGCTGCGGCGTTCGGGTTTCTGCGGCGGCTGCGAGCGCCCGGACGGGCCGCCGGCGTCAGATGCCGTCCTTGTGGCCGTTCGCGACGATGAGCTCCTCCATGCTCGTGCGGGTGGGGGTGGCCTTGGTGTTGCTCTCGTCGTGGAACGTCCTGAGGTACTGGAACAGTACGCTCACGCACTTGTCCCGCCCGTCGTACTCCGCGTTGTCGACGAGTCGGCAGTCCTTCGAGATCTCCTTCAACTGCCCGTCGGGAGCGGTGTACACGGGGTGCCAGATCAGCTTCACGTTCGGGTTCAGCTTCTGGACCAGGCGGAGTTCCGGCACCTCCAGCCTGATGAGGATGCTGTCCGGGGAGTAGGCCCGCAGGAAGACGTGCACGGGGCCGGTCGCGCGGGACACGAAGGCCTTGGACAGGATGCTCCACATCGGCCCGGTAAGCTTCCAGTTCGGGTGCAGCTCCAAGACGTTGAGCACGCTGCCGATCCGGGTCCGCCCCAGCGGTGTGTGGCCCTTCCCGTACGCGTAGTCGCTGGTCTCGATGCCGCCCGCCCGCAGGGCCATGGTGGGCGTCGCGATCTCCAGGTGCTCGGCCATGAGCTTGACGAACTCCTGGTACCAGGTGTTCGACGCGCGGAGTTCGCGCTGCTCCTGGCGGTCGATCGTCCTCGCCGCCGCCTCGTCGTTCAGCGCGCCCGGCGAGTCGACCCCGCCGAGGAGTAGTTGCCAGGGCGTCGGCCTGGGGTCGGGGGATGCCCGCGGCCGCCGTCAGCTCCTGGTACGGCTCCCACTCGGGGTGCTCGGTGGGCCTGGTGGCGTAATGCCCGTTCAAGTCGGCCTTCTGGCGCTGCACCTGGTGTGTCACCACCGCGTTCCCGACCTGCTGCTGGAGCGCTGACGGGCCCGTGGGACGTGCCGCGCGCCCTGGTCCGTTCGAGATTCGCCCCGCCGATCCAGGCAGCCACGACCCTGACCGCGGGGGTCAGCTCCGCAGTCAATCCGGCGGCGAGCCACGCGCCTTGCTGGTGGAGGCGCACCCAGTAGCCGCGCCCGTCGCGGAGGAGGTGCACGACCACGCGCCGGCCGCCGTCGCTGAACTCCGCGCGGCGTTCCCAGGTGTCCTCGGGCGCGGGAAGGGAGAGGCCGAGCCGGACGGCCGTGCGGCTCAGGGCGTCCACGAGGGTGCCGTCGGTTTCCGGTCGGTGGTGCGGCGCGGGGTCGGGGACGAGGTCCGGGGAGGAGGGGGTCATGGCCCCCAGTCTGCCGGTGGACGGGGGCGCCGATCCAGGAATTTCGCATGCCCGTCGAGGGCGACGTCGGCTCTCTTGCCCTGAGCCCTTGCGGCAGCCGCGCTCGGACGGATGCACGTCGCTCGACACCCGCGGGGCACCAACGGATGGCATCAACCGCCGAAACCGTCGAGGCGCCTTCGGTTGCCTGCTCCTCGTCGTCCCCGTCGTCCCCGTCGTCCTTGTCGTCCCCGCCGTCGTAGCCGTCGTGGTGTGGGCCCGGAACCAGCCCGGCGACAGCACCCCCGGCTACTGGCACTGACGCGGTATTCCCGGCACGGGGCGCGCCGGCGCCGGAAAACCGGTGCGGGCAGTGCCACCGGAACCGGCGCCCGCACCACCCGCACCCGCGCCCACAAGTGGGGATGTGTCCCCGGTTTGATAGGGTCGAGCCATCAACCGGGGAGCTATCCCCGCTTACAGGGGGAACGCGCATGCATGCTCCGACACTCCAGGAACTCTCTCCCGCAGGTCTCGACGTCACCGTCGACCCGTACCCCGTCTACGCGGCACTCCGCGAGCAGGGGCCGGTGCACCGGATACTCGTCCCGGGATCCGGCGAGACGTGGCTGGTCGTCGCCCGCGACGAGGCCCGCGCCGCCCTCACCGACCCCCGGCTGAGCAACGACATCCGGCACTCCTCCTCATGGGCCGACGACGGCGGCCACGCCCTCGGGGTCAACATGCTCCAGAGCGACGCACCCCAGCACACCCGGCTGCGCGGGCTGGTCGCCCGGGAGTTCACGGCCGGCCGGATCCGGGCGCTGCGCCCCCGCATCCAGGAGATCGCCGACACACTGCTCGACGCGCTGTCCGGCGCGCGCTCCGTCGACCTCGTCGCCTCCTACGCGCTGCCACTGCCGATGACCGTCATCTGCGAACTGCTCGGCGTACCGGCGGCGGACCACGGCAGCTTCCACACCTGGTCCACCGAACTGGTCGCGCCCAGCTCCCCGGAAGCCGCCGGCGCGGCGGCCGGCGCCATGACCGGCTACCTCACGGCTCTCGTCGAGGAACGCCGGGCCGACCCGCGCGGGGACCTGCTCAGCGCGCTCGTCACCACGCCGGCCGACGGGCTCTCCGCCGAGGAACTGCTGGGAATGGCCTTCCTCCTGCTCGTCGCGGGCCACGAGACCACCGTGAACCTCATCTCGGGCACGGTGCTGTCCCTCCTCGCCCACCCCGAGCAACTCGCCGCCCTGCGCGCCGATCCCGGGCTCGTCGACGGCGCGATCGAGGAGACCCTGCGCTACGACGGCCCGGTGGAAACCGCGGCCTTCCGCTTCGCCGCCGAACCGGTGAGGATCGGCGACACCACCGTCCCGGCGGGTGACAGCGTCCTCGTCTCCCTCGCCGCAGCCTCACGCGACCCGCGCCACTACCCCGACCCGGACCGGTTCGACATCCACCGCCACCGCGCGCCGGGAGGCCACCTCGCGTTCGGCCACGGCATCCACCACTGCCTCGGCGCCCCCCTCGCCCGGGTCGAAGCCGCCATCGCACTCCGCGCCCTGATCGAGCGCCACCCCCGCCTCGCCCTCGACGCCGACCCGGCTGACCTCGTGCGGCGGCCGAGCACCATGCTGAGGGGGCTGACGAGCCTGCCGGTGCGGCTCCAGGCGTGAACGACCACGTCCCGGCCACCGGCAAGGACCTCAGTGTCAGGTAGAGATCGCTGAACCGGGCCCACGCGCGACTCTGCTACCCGGTCGAGCGCGGCGTGGCCACTGTGAAGCGCTGGAGGATCCTCCGTGGCACACGCTGCAGCCCGAACCGGCTGACGTCAGCATCCGAAGCGGTCCTCACCCCGGAACTCCACAGCTGAAAGGCGCAGTGGTCAGATGAAGTAGTCGAACTCGGCCGGAGGCTCCTCAAGGCCTTCGGCCAACGGTGACCCCAGCTCGCGGAGCCTGCCGATGACACCCCAACGCGCGTGCGGCGTGAGCCGTGCGTAGCCGGCCCCGTCCAGCTCGCCCCTCGCCATCATGATCCGGGCGAAACTCTCGCCGACAGCCCGGCCGGCGAGTTCCGAGAACCCCCGGTCCGCATCGGCCTCGAAGAGAGCAGCGACGGATCTCGGATCGTCGCCCCACTCCGGGATGTCGAGTACCGCGTTGCGCTGGGAGCCGATTCGGGCCCCGTTGTCACGGATCTCGTTGATCAGCGCGAGCATGCGGCTGTCCTTCGCCAGTGGCCCTGACCGCCCGAGGGCCCTCAGGAATTCTTCCGGCGGCACGTATCCGTGCGCCTCGACGTAGTGGACGATCATCGTGGGCGCGGAGTAGCTCGATCCGTCCTCCGCGTAGACGTGGATCTCACCGTCTGCCCGTTCCGCTTCATTGCCCGGGCACAGTTCGCAGACGTGCACGCCCATGGTCCGACTACGCGGAGTCTTCGCCTGATCCGCCAGGATCAGCAGCAACGAGTTGTCAACGACTCCGGCTCCACCCTGCACCCCCAGCTGCCTACCGAGCCAGCCGACCGACTGCATCGGAATCGGCTTCCTGCTGTAGGTGAATTCGGAGAGATCGGCGAACTCGGCCATCCCATGACTCCTTGATGTCGGCGCAGGCCGACCGGTAGCAGATTCCCCCGCTCTGTGCCGGCAGGCATCGTCCTCGGCGGCACCGCGGGTTCGTTCGCGGACCCGGACGGGTTCGCCTGGGAGGCCGCGGTACCGGCCACCGCTGCCGGCCCGTCCGCCCGCTCCTGACCCGCCACCGGCGGGGTGAGTGCGAGGGCGGGGTGTTCGTCGCCTCCGGCGTCCGGGAGGACGGACCCGCGGCCGGCTCGCGCCCGTGGCCGTCGCGGGTCAGCGGACCGTGCCGTTGCGGTACAGCGCCGTGCCGGGGCCGGGGCCGGGGCCGGGAGCGGCGGCGTCGGGTTGCGGTGGCGACGCGTGGGGCGGCGGGGCGGAGGTCCCCGGCCGTACGTCCAGGCTCGCCGTCGTCGTGGCCGACGCGTCCGGCCGCGGCGACGCCGCGCCGATGCTCAGCCGGAACGGCCGGGTGCGCCAGTCCCATCCCCGGCTCAGGACGAGGGCCGCGAAGTCCATCCAGTCGGGGCGTTGCCCGGCGGCGGACACGACCTGCGACCACCCCAGCACCGTTCCGTCGGCCAGCAGCGGGCCGATGAGGTCGGCGAGGCGGGGGTCGGGCCGGTGTTCCTCCAGCAGGGTGCGGGTGCGGTACCCGTCGGTGACCAGGAGGCCCCAGCCGCGTTCGCGGCACAGCTGCTCCAAGGCGTGGTGCTTGGCGCGATTGACGGCGGTGGCCATCTCGAAGAGCGCCTTGACCTCGATCAGGACGCAGCGTCTGTCGGTGGTGGCGACGAGCAGGTCGGGGAAGTAGGTGCGGGCGCGTCCGTCGAACTCGTAGCCGATGGCCAGCGGCTGTTCCTGGTAGTACGCGACCTGCGGGGCGAACGACAGCAGCTGGATCAGGTGGCGTTCGGGCTCCGACTCGTAGGCCACCGCGCGGCCGAGCTTGGGGCAGTGCCACGATCCGGAGCGGGGGTCGTCGTCCTCGGCCTCGCGCAGTGCGGTCAGTTCGCCGAGCGGTGGGGCGCCCCCGGGGGTGCCGAACCACGTGATCCGGTCCGCCAGGCGCTGCCACCTGGTGGTGGCCCGCTCGACCCGTCCCTGGCGGGAGGCCTCGCGACGTTCCGCGTCCTGGCGCAGGGTGCGGATCGTCACGGCCTGCGCCGAGAGGCCGTCAGCCGGCACCTTGCGGACCCCGGCGAGGGTGGCAAGAAGGGTGACGGCCTGGCGCGGTGCCATGGCCGGGAGCAGGACCTGCGCGAGGTCGAGCAGTCGTTCGGCGCTGGAGGACCCGTCGTCGTCCGGCGGCGCCTGGTCGAGGTGCCCGAGTTCGGAGACGAGCGTGCGGAGCCTGCTGGTGGCGGGGGATCCGGTGCGGGCCATCGCGCGTACGGCTCTGTTCTGAAGTTGGCGGATGCGTTCGCGGGAGAGGCCGACGATCTCGGCGATCCGCTCCTGGGTCCGGGCGTCGTCGTCGCCCACGCCGAACCGGAGGCCCATGATCCGGCGGTCGCGCTCGCCGGGTATCTCGTCGACGGCCGCGGCCAGGAGCTCGCGCAGGAGCAGCGCGGTGTCGTCGTCCCGTTCGGCGATGGCGTTCCACGACGGTGTGAGCGTGGCGGCGCCCGGGCAGCGGCACTCCAATACCCAGTCGTCCAGGAGCAGCTGCCCGATCTCCTGCCAGAGGCGTCGTCCCGCGTCCCGGCGCACGGCGGGATCCACGGCGGCGAGGGTGCCGACCGTCGTACGGGTGAGGAAGAGCGCCCGACGCTCGGTGCTGAGGGCGTGTCCGGTCAGCCGCTGCCACTCGGCGAGGACGTCGGCCGGGCCGGTTCCCGGGGTGAGGGAGGCGGGAAGGGCATCGTCGCCGGGGTCGGCGTCGAAGCCGGGGGCCGGGTCGTCGGTGGGACCCGGGGTGTCGGCGGGGCCTCGGGCGGTGCTGCCGCTGTCGTGCGTAGCGGCGGACCTCACCCACTGCAGCAGCCGCTCGTCGGCGGCATCGCTGGTATCGGTGGCGTCGGCGAGTGGAACGTGACGGGCCAGGCGGGAACGGATCGCCCCGACGGTCCGGCCGTGCCGGTCGGCGAGTCCGTCGAGGCCGAGCCCCTGCCGGACGCCCTCCAGCAGCCGGACGTCCTCGGCCTCGGTCCACGGTCGGCCCGACCGCGGAGCAGGCGAATGAACTTGCACAGTCCCCCCATGGCTTGTGACAACAGGGTGGAGTATGCCCGGGTCCGCGTCACGGGATGCAGAGGGGACCCCACCGGCATCCGGCCGCCGCCGCACGCACCGCCGCACGCACCGCCGCACAGAGAACCGGCGTTCAACGGGGGACGTCCGTACTGCGGCTGCGGCTGCGGCTGCGGCTCCGGCTCCGGCTGCGCAGACGCGTCACACGAGCCGGTCGGGGTGCGGCCGAAGCCGGGCGCCGAGGACGGTCCCGGCGAGGAGGCTGGTGAGGACGGAGCCGGACCAATCGTTCTCCCCGAACACGCCGATCGGCAGGGCGAGCACGCCGTGGTCGTGCAGGAGCGTCTCCGCCGGGATGTCAACCGGGAAGAAGTAGTTGCCGGGACACGTCCGGCTCGCCGGGGGGATCGCCCCGAGCACCTCGCCCGGCAGTCGTTCGAACAACTGCTGGGCCCGTACGGCCAGTTCGTCGACGACCTGCTTCGGCGCGGCACTGTGCTCGGTCAGCAGGCGGTCGGCGAGCCTCAGCTGTGCCGGCGTCGGCGGATCCGCCCGGAACGCTTCGGCCAGTGCGGCTTGTTCGTCCTGTTCCGGACCGAGCAGGACCACGCCGAAGGTGCGTGGCCACAGCCACCCCTTGGTGACCGAATGCAGCAGCACGGTACGACCGGTGCCCAGCAGCCGCCGGGTCCCGGCGGCGAACGGGGCTCCCAGGTCGTAGACGCTGTCGATCAGCAGGCGGCGGCGCGGTGATTCCTCCAGCCATGCCATCGCCGCGGCGCACTCGGCATCGGACAGGTACCGGCCGAGCGGCTTGCTGGGGTTGGCGAGCAGCAGGTACTCCGGCCGGTCCTGCGTAGGCGACCCCGGCAGGGCCGGCACCGGCAGCGTCGGGTAGGAGGAGGGTGCCAGGCCCGCCGCGCGGGCCAGTTCGAAGTACACCGGGTACACGTCGCTCGGCAACCACAACTGCGCTTGTACGGCGTGCAGCCACCGGAACACCACACCGAGCCCGTGCCGGACCCCTCGGCAGACCATGGCGCGGCGGGACCACTCCTCCGGCAGCTCGAACCGCCGCAGCCAGGCCCGGGCGAGATCGCACCGGTGCACCGTGCTCATGACGGTCGGCGGTTCCGGTCGGATCGGAGCGAGTGCCCGGTACAGGTTGGTTTCGGCGGCGTCCAGGAGCGACGGGGACGTGCCGAGTTGCCGCTGCCGGAAGTCCTGGAACTCGTCGAACCTCATGCCGTCGCACCTTCCGCCACGATCTCGCTGGCCCGGTCCTCCAGGGAGGCGTAGCAGCGTCCGTCGGCCAGGACGTTCCAGCTGCGCGCGATCCCGTTGGTGCGTTCCCAGAGCAGGCTGGGCTCGGTGTAGGCGGCGATCCGCATCGGCCGGCCGTTCCAGCTGCCGTGGTAGACCGGAGCGCCCCAGGGCAGGCGGCTCGCCGGTTCGAAGCCGTGCTGCTCGGCGAACCGGGTGACGACGGACAGCGAAACCTGGTGCTCCCGGCTCCAGACGTTGGCGGCGCGGTCGAAGTAGAGCGATTCGGTGCTGGTGGAGACGTACAGCTCCTTGAAGCAGACTTCCTCGACGCCGAGGTCCGCGGCCCACGAGAGGTAGTCGGCGACGCCGGCCGCATCGGCCACGCCGCCGCGCTGGAGGACGCAGATCAGCCTCGTCCGCAGGCCCGGCCAGCGGTCGCGGTCCGTGCGCCAGGTGTCGATCACCGAGCCCACCGGCGTGCGCAGCATCATCAGCCGCTCGCTGACGGCGTCGTCCTGATGGTGCCGGGAGAGCGCCAGCACGTTCAGGCCTGCGGCGCCCAGGGCGGCCAGCCGGCCGGCCCGGTCGGCGTGCTGCCCCTTCGCCAGGGTGTGCGCGTTGGTGATCAGGACGACCTTCGGGAACGCCGCCGAGCAGGCGGACACCAGCCGCAGCTGCTGGTCGAACGGTATGAGCGTGGGTTCCCCGCCGCCGGTGATCACCGCCCGCTCGGCACCTGCCGCGCGGGCGCGCTCCAGCCAGTGGGCGACCGCGTCCCACGGGACCCGTGCCGGCGGTTGGTCGCTGGAGATCGACGCCGAGGAGAAGCAGAAGGAGCACCGGGCCTGGCAGGCGGCGGCGACCGGTAGGACCGAGACCGAGCGCGGTCGCAGGTCGGCGTAGTGACGCCCGGCCGATCCGTGCAGGCGCAGGGAGCCCGCCATCGCGTCCTCGACGGTCGTCGGGCGCAGAGTGAACTCGTCGCCCACGTGGTCGAGTTCGTGGATCGCTGACAACCGGATGCGGGCCTCGTGCAGCTCCGTGCCGAGGCCGGTCGACACGTTGGGCGCCAACGCGTCGGGGTCCACCGCGGTTTCCAGCACCAGCAGCCGGTCGCCCGGAATGGCCAGGCGGTCCAGCAGGCGTCGCGCCTTGGTGATGCCGATGCCCAACTCCGAACGGGTCAGCAGGTGGAACCGGTCGGGAAAGGTACTCTCCGGGATCCCCGCCTTACCGTAGGTGAACGCGTACTTGTCGAAGCCCTTCGCGAAGTTCGACAGCACGATGACGTGGAAGCGCTGGTCACTGCGGTTCATCCCGTCATCATATGAACGGACCCCGCACTGATCGTTCCTCCCCGGGAACCCTGCTCCGGCATCACGGACTCGACGACCGTGACCTCCGTCTGCCAGGACGCCGATCGGCCCGTCCGTCGCCGTCCCCGCTGTCCCCGCCGTCCCCGCCGTCCCCGCCGTCCCCGCCGTCAGCGGTGCAGCGCCTGCCGAAGCCCGGCCTCCAGTGCCGCGCGCGGCGCGTCGGCGGCGTGGACGGAGCGCCAGGTCACGACGCCGTCCGGCCGGACGAGCAGTGCTCCGTCCTCGTCGATGCCGCAGCGGTCGGCGAAACTCGCACCGGGTGCCAGTGACGTCGGGGCAAGGACGACGGCGTCCAGGAGAGCGCCGTCGGGGTCGAGGCTCCGGGCCGCCTGCGCCCAGGCCCCGCCCCGCCGGCCCGTCAGGAGGGCGTGGCGTCCGCCGCGGACCAGATCGAGGGTGGAGGAACACCCTTCCGTGCCCCCGGCGAGCGGGATGTGCGGCAGTCGGGTACCGGGTTCGCCGTGCCAGCGTCCGGGTTCGTCCGCTGCCGGCAGCGGCGCCTCGGTGCCGGCGGCGGGATAGCGGTAGCCGACCGCCACGGCGGCCTCGCTGAGCAACCCGCTCTCCTCGGCCGACCGTCCGCGTACGCCCGCCAGACGCCCGACGGCTTGTCGTACCGTCAGTTCGGCGACGGGGCGGCGTTCCGCCTCGTACCGGTCGAGCAGTGGCGCTCCGGCGTCCCCGCGCAGGAGCGACACCAGTTTGGCCGTGAGGTTCCAGGCGTCCTGGATACCGGTGTTGGCGCCGAACCCGCCCACGGGCGGGCAGACGTGGGCGGCGTCGCCGACCAGGAACACCCGCCCCGCGCGGTAGGTGTCGGCGACCCAGGCCGCCATCTGCCACGGGCGGGCGCCGGTGATCCGGAAGCTCGACGTGGGGAGCCCGAGCACCGCGGAGACGATGGCCCGGCAGCGGTCGGGGGTGAACGCGGGGTCCGGATCCGTGGTCGCGGGGTCGTAGCCGACGGAGACGGCACCGGCGTCCAGGGCCGTGGACCAGGAGATGAACGGGCGGCCCGGCCCGTCGGCGAAGGCCAAGGCCAGGGCACGGCCGTCGAGCAGCGGGCGCAGGTCCGCGGTGAACGTCAACTCCATGGAGGACGCGAGGGCCTGGTCACCGATCCGGGTGATGCCCAGGCCCTCCCGGATCGAACCGGCGCTGCCGTCCGCCGCCACGAGGTAGTCGGCCTCGACCGTGTAGGGCACGCCGCGGTCGTCGAGTACTCGGGCTGTGACGCGCTTCCCGGTCTGTTCACAGTCGACGAAGCGGTGCCCGAAGCGCAGGTCCGCGCCGCCGGCGGCCGCCCGTATCCGGAGCACGCGCTCGGCGTCGCCCTGTTTGACCATGGCGCTCTGGCAGGGGGAGACGGCGCTGAAGTCGTCCGCTGCGGGCAGCCGCCAGCGCCGGATCTCGGGGCCGGCCAGTGACTCCACGACGGCGGCGAACTCGCTGCGGGGACGCTCGCGCTCGATCGCGTAGATCTCGTCGGCGGCTCCCACGGCCCGGTACGCCTCCATGGTGCGGGGGTAGAACAGTTTGGCGCGCAGCCGGGGCGAGATGCCGGTGTGCCGTTCGAGGAGGATCGGCGTGACGCCCCGTGCGGCGAGGAAGAGCGCGGCGGAGACGCCCACGATGCTGCCGCCCACGATCAGGACCGACGTGTGGTCCGGGGCCGTGCCGTGTGTCGTCGAGGTCGACGTGTTCCCGTTCATGAGCCGATCGTCGGCCCACCGGTGCCACGCATCCATCCAGCCCGCCTATCGTGAACGGATCCGATGCGCTGAAGGGTCCTCATGATGCTTCCTGCCGGCTTCGACCCGCTCGACGTGCAGATCCTGCACGCGCTCCACCTCGACGGACGCGTGCCGTTCGCCCGGGTCGCCGAGGTCATCGGCGTGTCGGACCAGACCGTCGCCCGCCGCTACAGCCGCCTGCGGTCGTCGAACGCCCTGCGCGTGTGGGGCTTGGTGGACCGGACCAGGCTGGGCCACGTGGAGTGGCTCGTGCGCATCCGCTGCACCCCGGACTCGGCGCAGACGATCGCACGGTCACTGGTGCGGCGGAACGACACCTCGTGGATCAGCCGCACGTCCGGCGGCACCGAACTGGTCTGCGTGACGACCGCGGCCACCCCCGGCGAGAGCCTGCTCCTGCGGGAGCTGCCCAGGACGGCCCGCGTCCTGGACGTCACCGCCCACTGCCTGCTCCACGTCTACTCCGGCCGCGCCGCGGGGGTCGTCACCAAACTGAGCGCCCTCACCCCCGAGCAGGCCGCTCGACTACGCCCCGCGGACCTGCCGGCCACCGATGCGGCCCGACCCGTCGACCCCGTCGACCCCGTCGACCTCGATGACCTCGACCGGCAACTGCTCGGCCTGCTGCACGACGACGGCCGCGCCGCGACCGCCGAACTGGCCGCCCGGACGGGCGCCTCACGCTCCACGGTGCAGCGGCGGATCGCCGGCCTGCGCGCCACAGGAGTGCTCTACTTCCACGTCGACACCCGGTGGCCCCTGCTCGGCCTGGGCGTGCGCACCCTGCTGTGGCTCTCGGTCGGACCCGCGCGCCTGGAGCGCGTCGGGCTCGCCCTCACCGAGCACCCCGAGGTCGCCTTCGTCGCCGCCACCAGCGGGTCCACCAACCTCCACGCCTCGCTGGCAACGCGCGACATCCCCGCGCTGTACACCTACCTGAGTACGCGGGTCTCCACGCTGCGCGGTGTACAGACCGTCGACAGCGCCCCGGTGCTGCAGACCTTCAAGGGCGCCGCCGGCCTCCACGGCCCGGCCGCCGACGCGTGAGCGGTGCCCGACGGCCCGTGCCGGAACGTGGTTCCCAGGTGTCGCCGCAGGGAGCCCGGACATCGCACCCGCCGCCGGGCGCCCTCCGCTCCCGTGGCGCCCGGCGGGCCACTGCGGGCTCGGACCGGAAGCGGGAGGACGTCGACGGCCTGCGGACCCTTGGGGCGGCCCTGCTCGATCTCCAGCAGTGCCGTGCCCGCGCCGGCCACCGGTGTCCTGCCGGACCAGACGAGGAACCCGAGAGCCAGGTAGGTCAGGCCGGTCAGGAGCCCGCTGAGCGACCCCCCTGCCACCGAGGCCATCGCGGCGCGCCAGGCAGGCCGCCGCTGTTCGCGCAGAGCCCGGTCGGACAGTCGGCTGTAGCTGTCGACCAGGTAGTCGCCGACCTGGTGGACGCGGATCTCCTCCGCGCTCTCGCGGTCCATCATGTAGTAGGCGAGCAGGTCGAGGTTGCGCGTGTTCTCGATCCAGCGCACCGCCGACCGGTACCTGCTCCGCGCCGAGACGACCGCGCTGACTCCCTTGGGGACGGCGCTGACGCAGGCGAGGCAGAGCAGTAGCGGGTGCAACCAGCCCAGCGCCAGGGCGACCGCGGACAGCGCCGACCTCGCCATGGTGACGCCCTGTGCGCAGGCACCCTGCAGGCTGCGCGAACCGGCCCTGGCCAGCGCCATCGAGTTGTGGAACTCGGGATCAGGCGAGACTTCAGTCGCACGGGCGCCGCCGATTCAGTCCTCACCCCTCACTCTCACGCCCGGCCCCGGGCGGCGCGGCGGGTGCCCGCAGGGCGGCCCTGGCCGCCTCCGCGAGGCGGTGGGCGTCCGCCAGGGCCTGGTCCAGCGCCGGCAGCCGGGGTTCCACGTGCGGGCCGACCGCCTCGATGGCCAGCTCGGCGTCCTTCGCGGCCCGCGCCGGATCGTCGGCGAGGACGGACTCCCCCCGGAGGACGCGCAGCAGTGCCACGGCGTGGCGCCCCGCCAGCGTGCTGTCGTCGTGCGGGCCGAAGACGCGTTCCTGTTGGGGGCGCAGGGCCTCGGCGAGCTTCAGGGCACGTCCCAGTCGGCCTGCCGTGGCGTAGGCGTTGACGAGGTTGCCGGCGGAGATCAGGGTGTCCGGGTGGTCCCGGCCGAGGATCCGCGACCGCAGCGGTAGGACCCGCTCCGCGATCTCGACGGCCTCGTCGTGGCGCCCTGTCCTGCGGCACGACACCGCGAGGTCCGCGAGGGCCTTGAGCGTGTCGGGATGCTCCGGGCCCTGGACCCGTTCCCGGTCCGCCACGGCCTGCCGCCGCAGGGTGAGGGCCTCCTCGCCCCGCCCCGTCGCGGCGTACGAGGAGGCGAGGGAGACCCGGACGGCCATGGTGTCGGGATGGTCGGGCCCGAGGATGCGCTCGGAGACCTCCAGCACCTTCTCCTCGATCTCCAACGCGTCCGCCAGCCGCCCGGCCTGGGCGTAGCTGGAGGCGAGGCTCGCCAGTGCGATGAGCATCCGGGGGTGTTCGCCCGTGCCGAGCAGGTGCGTGAGTTCGACGACGACCTGTTCCTTCAGGGCGAGCGCTTCCTCGTACCGCCCGTTGATCTCGTAGGTGAGGGCGAGGTTGTTCCGCGAGTTCACGGTGTCGGAGTGGAGCGGGCCGAGCACCCGTTCCCTGGCGGCCAGGACGTGCTCCTTGAGCGTCACCGCGTCGCTCTCGAAGCCGATCTGGGTGTAGGAGCCGGCGAGGGAGCTGAGAACGGCGAGGGTCTCGGGGGAGTCGGCACCGAAGAGGCGCTCGTGCTCGACCGCGACCCGTTTCCGGAGGACGGCGGCATCCGTGGCTCGGCCGGCCTGCGCGTAGGCGGCGGCCAGGTTGGCTTGGGAGAGGAGGGTGCGCCGGTTCTCGGGGCCGAGTTCGGCCAGGTCGGCCTCGACGACCTCCGACCAGTGGTCGACGGCCTCGGCGTGCAGGCCGGCGCCGAGGAGGCTCAGCCCTGCTCGGTCCCGCAGCGCGAAGCCCGGGAAGAGCCGCAGGACCTCGGTCCCGACCGTGTCGCGCAGGGCCGCGGTGTTGGCCCGGAGGCTGGCGGCGAGGCGGTGGTCGAGGTGGTCCTCCTCCGGCCAGAGCTGGTGCATCGCGAACATCACCGCGGACTGGACTGGGGTCGGTTCCGGGGTGGTGTCCCGGGCCGCGCGGGCGGTCAGGGCGTGGATGGAGACCTCCCGGTGGGCGGCCACCGCGCCCCGGTGCGGGAGGTCGACCCCGGCAGGGTAGCTGCTGATCAGGTTGTAGGTGTGCAGGACGGCGAGGGCGGTGAGCGCCTCGTCGGCGCTGACCGGCGGGGGTTCTCCCGGTTCGGCCGGCTCCGCGTCCGAGCCGGTGCCGGGCGACAGGGGGCCTGCTCCCGTCGCTCCGGCGGCGCGCTGCTTCGCGAGGTACTCGGTCACCGCCCTGGTGGTCCAGAGTTCGCGGGGGTGTCCGGCCGGGTCGAGCAGGGCCGCCAGCCGGACGGCCGGGACGGCGAGGCCCCTGGGCTCGGTCTGCTGGGCGGCGTCCAGTGAGATCAGCAGCGCCGCGGCGACGGGCCGCCCGTACAGTTCGGTGTCCGCCTCGGGCGGCAGCACGGCGTCCAGGGCGCGGGTGCGCTCCCGGAAGAGTTCCAGGTAGGCCGTGCAGGTGCGCTGCTGGTTGACCATGAAGGCGGCGGCGTGGGCGAGGGCGAGCGGCAGCCGTCCGAGCGCCTCGGCGAGTTCCTCGGCCTGCGGGTCGAGCAGGTAGGGGTAGCCGGCGGTGGTGAGGCGTTCGCGGAGGTAGGCGACGGCCTCGGCCGCGTCGTAGACGTCGACCGGGACGACGGCCCGCCCGCCGCCGGAGGCGTGGGCGCCGCGCTGGCGGGTGGTGGCGAGGACCCGGCCGTTGCCACGGCGTGACCGCCCGGGCCACAGCGGCCCGGTGGCGGTGAAGTCGGTGACGTCGTCGAGGACCACCAGCCAGCTGCGCCCGGTACTGCTGAGCCAGTTCAGGAAGCGCCGGGCGTCCTGTTCGACGCGGTCGGCGGCGTTGGTGGCGCCGGGCAGCTGAACGGCGGCCGCGGCCTCGGCGTACGCGAGGAGGACGGAGACCGGGTCGGCGGCGGCCGCCCACACCACCACGTCGACGCCGTCCTCCAGGGCCTGCCAGGCGTAGTGCGCGGCCAGTTGGCTCTTTCCGACTCCGCCGCCGCCGGCGAGGACCTGGGAGAGCACCACCGTCTCGTTCCCGGCCCGCACCCGGTCGATCGTCTCCCGCACCGCGGTGCGCGGCTGGAAGGCGCTGGCCAGGATCGGGATGACGCCGATGGACACCGGCCATTCCGGTGGTGCGGGCGGCGGCAGGTGGACGGTGCCGCCCTGGACCACGTCGCCGTTGACCGTCGAGTTGGCGATCACGTTGACCACGTTCATGTCGCGGTCCGCCGCGGTGCCGTCCCCCGGTCGCCGCGGCGGCATCACTTCGTTCATGATCTGATCCTCCGTCAATCATTCGACGGTGCACATCCTTGCGCGGGTCACCGCCGACCGGCATCGCTTTGGCCGAACTCACCCACCGCACCGCGGCCTGCCGGGTATCCGCACATCCGTCCGCCCCGCACATCCGTCCGCCCCGGGCACACCCGGCCCGGGGTCGGCTTGGCCCGTGAGACTCCTTGTACCCTCGGCGGAGCACCGGCACGTCCTCCGCACCCGGGCCGGACGGTGGGCGCGCGGGCGGGAACGGGTGTGGACGACGGAACGTCCGACGGTGTGCAGGGATTCGCGGAAGCAGACCGGGCGGGAAGAAACGGGGGCGGAACATGGCACGTTGGGCGCTGGTCGTCGAGGAGACGGTGGGCATGGGCCAGGATCGGATCTGGGGGAGCAAGGTGCTCGCCGAGGTTGAGGGAACCCGCCAGGAGGCGGTCGAGGAGCTGAAGCGGCTCGTCCCCTCCTACACCCCGCAGCACCCCTTCAACAGCCGGCGGCGGACGCTGCTCCGTGACGGCGACACCTACCTGCTCATCGCGCAGGGGAGCATGCGCGACTACCACTGCGTGTTCAAGGTGTGGGAGCTGCTGTGGGACAGCAAGCGGCCGGAGGTGCAGGCGGAACGGCTGGCCGAGCTGCCCGGGGAGGGGTCACTGACGGCGGACGGATGACGGCCGGGCGACCAGCGGATCGCGGAGGCCCGACACCCCTGACAGGCTGTCGCACAGGCGGCACTCCAGCGGCTGCACCCGGCCCGGCGACGACGACCGCCCGCCCTCATGTCCCCTGGCGCGTCCTGGCCCGCCGACCCGGGCCCGGGTCGCGGCCCAGCTTGAGCAGTCCGTCGGGGTCTACACGCTGGGCCACGCCCTGGCCCAGGTCGGAACACACCCGGGCGCCGACGACACCGACGGCGCCGGGGGAACTGCGAGGGTACGGAGACGGCCGGTTGCGTGCTTGACCCCCTGCGGTCAGCGCGGTTGCCGTCGGCTCCCCGCCGTGGGCCTGCCGGAGTGCGAGCGGCCCCGGTTCCCCGACGCCGGGCAGTACGTGGTGAAACGGCCTCGCACCGTCCGCTACGAGCACCCCCGCCGCTCGCAGCGGACGGTGTGTCACCGCAGCTCGGAGCCGCCGGTCTTCGAGTGGACGGGCTCCACCCTCGTGGCGGAGCGGACGTGGCGGAGCGGACGGGCGGAGCGGCCCCGGTGCGCCCCCGGTGCCGAGGGGGACGGGGGCTGCCGCGGCGGCCCGCTGCTCGGCAAGCGGGCGCCGCCGGCCGCGGTGGCCGTCCGCCCCGGCGGGTGACCCAGGTCACGGGAACCCGCCCTCCTCCTCGGACAAGGCATGACGTGAACCATCCACACTCCCGGCTCCGGGCCGGGAACCCCGAAGCGTTCCGCGACCTCTTCCGGGACCACGCCTCCCTGGTGTACCGCCACGCCGTGCGCGTGACCGGAGACTGGGCACTCGCCGAGGACGTGGTCTCGCTGACCTTCCTTGAGGCCTGGCGCCTGCGCGGGAAGCTCCGCGACGAGGGCGACAGCCCACGCCCCTGGCTGATGGGCATCGCCGTCAACGTGCTGCGCAACACGACGCGCGCCGCCCGCCGCCACGCCGCGGCCATGGCCCGCACGCCCGCGGCCGACCCGGTCCCCGACTTCGCCGACGAACTCGTCGGCCGCATGGCCGACTCCGAGCGCCTCGCGGCCGCCCGAAAGGCCCTGGGGCGGCTGCGGCGCTCGGAACGCGAGGTCTTCACCCTCTGCGTCTGGACCGGGCTCGGCTACGCGGAAGCGGCAGCCGCCCTCGGCGTTCCCGTCGGCACCGTGCGCTCGCGGCTCTCCCGCGCCCGGACCCGACTGCGCAAACTCGCGGCCGAGGAACTGCGCGCCGCGAAGAAGAACACGGAACCGCTGAAGAAGAACACGGAACCGCTCCCGATCCCCGGACAAGTACCGGGCAGCCGCAGCACTGCGGCCCGGCCGCACAAGGAGACGCACCGATGATCCGCAACTCGCGGCGGCGCACCGAACCGCTCGACCACGCGGAACTGGCCCGTCTGCTGCCGGCGCCGGTCGAACCCCGCCTGGCGGCCGACCGCCAGGACCTGCTCGAGGAGTACGTGATGAGCGAGATCCACCAGTCCGACCACGTCCCCGCGGCCTCCCCGGTGCGGCGCCCGCTGCGCCGCGCCGTCCTCTTCGCGGCGCCCGTCGCCGCGGCCGCGGCGCTCGCCGTGGTCGTCTCCATGGGCAGCCCGGCCGGCACCGGCACGGACGCCTTCCCGCGGCCGGTCAAGGCACCGGTCGTGCAGATCGAGGAGGGGAGCACCGTGCAGCTCGCCTCGACGGTCCACGAGATCGCCGCCGCCGCGACCGCACGCAGCACGCCCCGGCCCGGCCCGGGCCAGTACATCTACATCAAGAGCCGGGTCTCCTTCATGACCACCAGCCACAACGCGGACACCGGGGAGTCCGCCACCTGGGTCCAGCCGCTGCACGACCGCGAGGTGTGGAAGTCCTCCGACGGCACCAAGGGCTGGCTGGACGAGCCGGGCTACCAGGCGAAGGGCGGCATCACACTGGACACCGACGAGCCCCGCAAGCAGCTGTCCTACCAGTGGCTGGCGGCCCAGCCCGCCGACCCCGACGCGTTGCTGAAGTCCGTCTACTCGACGGTCAGCGGCAGCCGGGACCACGACCAGCAGGCGTTCAACGAGATCGGCTCCATCATCCGCGAGCAGCTCGTCCCCTCCGACCTCGCCGCCTCGCTCTACGAGGCCGTCGGCAGGATCCCGGGCGTCGTCGTGGTCGAGCACGCGCAGGACGCCTCCGGCCGCGACGGAATCGCGTTGGCGCGACTCGACCCCCAGACCGGCGAACGGTCGGAGTGGGTCTTCGACCGGGAGACCCACCAGTACCTCGGCAGCCGTGGCGTGCAGGTCCGGGAGTTCGACGGCATCAAGCCCGGCACCGTTGTGGAGCGCACGGCCATCCTCACCCGGGCCGTCGTCGACGCGAAGAACCAGCGTCCCGGCGCCGGGCAGGCCACCGCCTGACGGTCCGACTCGGGCGAGGGTGCCCTCGCGGCCCGGGCAGAACCGCCGCCGGCAGCGAAGGCGGGCCGGTCCGCCGCCCTGGCCCCGTCGCGCCCGAGGAAGCGGTGTACAACCAGGGCCCGGGTTGAAGGAGCTGGGCGGGGTGCGGGATGGCGAGGGCGTCCGGCACGGTGCGCGGGACGTTCGGGGCCGGTTCGTCGGTGAGCACGGCGGGCCCGGCACCGTGCTCACGCGGACCTCGGGCGGCCGCCCCTGGCGCCCGCTCGGGGGGCGGACCAGCAGGCGCGCACCAGGCCGTGGCCGACCCGTCCTGGTGGTGCGCGTGGGCGTGTGCCGGGCAGCCGTCCCGCAACACGGTATCCAGCAGACCGGCGCTCAGGCCCCTGCCTGCTGGTAGAGCGTCACCAGGAGGCCGTGCACCGGCTCGCCCTCCGGGTCCTCCTCCGTCTCGTCGACCAGCCCGGCCAGTGCCTCGGCGAGCCGCGCCGCCTTGGCCGGGCTGAGCCGGAGGTGGCGCAGCGCCAGGAGGTGGTCGGCGGGGGAGCGGTCCAACTCCTGCGCGACGGCGCCGAGTAGCGCGGCGGTGCCCTCGGCCTGCGGTTCGGCGACGAGGAGCCGCTCGGCGGCCCGCCGGTAGTACTTCTCGGTGCCGCCGCGCACCCGTCGCGTTCCCGCGTCCTGGACCAGCCCCGCCTCGCACAGCACCCTGAGGTGGTGGGAGACGCTGCCCTTGTTCACTCCCAGCTGCGCGGCGAGCCGGCTGATCGTCGACGGCCGGCTGCTCAGGGCGAAGAGCAGGCGCTGGCGCAGGGGGTGGGCGAGTGCGGTGTGCTGCCGAGCGGTGCTGATCCGCTGGACGTGTTCGTCTGGTTGGTGGCTCACCTGATCAAGCATTAAGCGTGTTCGACGCGCTTTGGCAAGTCGCCGGCCTATGCCCTGCCCATGACCTCCACCACATCAGCACCTGCGTTGGACGCCGTTGCTGTTGCTGTTGCTGTTGCTGTCGCTGTCGTTGTCGCCGTCGTCGAGTCGATCGCGGGCCTGGTCTGCGAGAACCACGTCCTTCAGTGGCGCGCGATGGCGGCGATCATCGGCCGCAGGACCTCGGCGGCGGGGGTGGCGGTGAGGTAGGCGGTGAGGTGCTCGTGGTGGCCGGGCGGGATCCCGCGGGTGAGGCCCGCTGCGAGCAGGGCGGCCACGTAGGCCTGTGCCGCGATCGGGTGCGGAAACCGCTGCCGCAGGTCTGCGCGCAGGCGGTCGGCCTCGGTGTGCCGCTTCTTGCGGTCGGCCGTGAGGATGTCGGCGGCCAGTCGCACCGCGGGCAGTGCTGCGGCCAGCCGGAGCTGTTGCTCCGGGCCCGTGGTGCCGGTGCTGAGGAAGTGCGTCAGATGCGGGCCGAAGCGCCCGGCCGGCTTACGTAACTCCCTTGCGGCCACGGGGAGGTCAGGGCAGGGGCTGCCGGGATTGCACCATCCCGGCCGAGCCTGGTCCTGCCAGAACCGAGGCGGATCCTCGAACCACGCCCAACGCAGGACGGGGGCGAGCCCGGTCACCGGAAGCCCGCTGGTCCGGAAGCTTTGCGCCGGGCGGACGGTGAACTCGGCGCCGTCGTCGGCGCGGAAGACCAGGACGAGCTGCCAGGTGCAGCAGGTGCGGCGGATTTGCGCCTCTGGTGTCGTCGTTCACGGGAGGGCCGACAGAGGAACACTGAATCGAAGGCACCATTCGGATCGAGAGACCGCTCTCTTCCGCGGCCGCCGGACGGTGCCACCGTTCCGGGGGTACTTGGTCGGGCACCACCGGGCGAGGCCGGTCCTCGTCCGGTGGAGCCGGGCCGGGTGGCGGATCCTTCGGACGGTTGGCGGGATCTTGGCGGTCTTGGGCGTTTACGCCACTCGTGGGGTGGGGGTCGGCGGCCGGAGGATGGAGTCATCGCCGGTCGGGGAAGCCCGGGCTCGGCCGACCGTCCCCCATCCTGACCAGCAAGAACAAGAGGCGCCCCATGACTGCCACCGCTTCCGCCGAGATCTCCGGTGCTGTGCTGAGTGTGCCCGCCGCCGTCCCGGCCGAGGCCGCCGCACACTTCGCTGCTCGTCTGGCGTTCGAGGCGGATGTGTCGGATGTCCATGCCGATCTGGCGTCCGGTGTGTCGGGTGTCGTGGTGGTGGACACCCGTGGCGAGGTCGCGTGGGACCAGGGCCGGTCGTGGCCTCGGGGCGGGCCGGGAGCCCGGAGGCGGGGTCCGGGTCCGCCGTCGTGCCTGGGGCCCGGGCCGCCGGCGAGTCACGGTCCTTCGGGGCAGAGGTGGGTGTGGTCGGTCGCGTGGGCGCTGTACAGCGTCGGAAGGTCCGGATCGTCGTCGGTGGTGAAGATGAAGTCGACTGTCACGCCGGGGAGTTCGGCAATCGTGCTCCGCATGGTGAACTGCGGGAGGGAGTGTGCCTCGCGGTGCCGTTCCCAGTGCACGCCAGCGGCGGCGAAGGCTGCGGCCAGGTCCGGGAAGCCGGGTGGGCCCGGGAAGTCGCGGTACGTACCGGGTTCGTCGGCGGGGAGGGTGACGGTGTCGTACCACGTGCGGACGGAGACCTTGTTGACGATCAGGCACCGGCAGACGTCGGCCGACATGCACCCGTACTGGAACCACTGCGGCCACGGCAGGTGATCGGCTTGGCGGCCCGACTGCTGGGGCTCTCCGAGAGCGGCGACCGGGAACGCCCCGAGCGGCCGCAGGCCCCCGAGGTCCGCGGTCGCGCCGAATCGGGTCAGAGTGTCCAGCAAGCCCATCGTCTCCATGCGTTCATGATGCCACCGGGGCATGGTGCGGAATATCCGGCGGAGGGGGAAGGACGTTCCGGGAGGGTGCTTGGGCACTCATCGCCGTCATGCAGTGGTGAGCGTCAAGTCGTGCACCAGGAAGTGAAGTTGCAAGTCGTCGGTGGACTCCGCCCACAGCCCTTCGGCGTCGAGCACGGATGCTGCGACCATCCGAGCCTCGGCGACGAGTTCGGGGTGGTAGTCGAAGCCCGGCCACGGCAGGACGGGGTAGCCGCTCTCCTCGCCGAACTGCCGGACCTGCTCGATGTCGCCCAGGACTGCGGGCGGAAGCGACTCGTTCGCCCATGACCACAGCCAGGACTGCTGGGGGACGCTGACGCTGCCGACCAGCGTGAGTCGGCCGGTGAGGAACACCTTCCCGGAGCGCGACCACGTGATCTGCGCGTCGTCCATCGACCACTGGTACTGCACGTCGCCCGACAGTCCGAAGCGTTCGACCATGAGAGCCTGCCGACTGCGGGCGCGTTCGCGGGCCGCGCGTACGACCCCCTCCCAACCGGAGTGGTCATGCTTCGAGCGGTCGTCCACTACGTCTCCTTGCACCGGAATGATCGGCAAGATCCTCCCATCCGGCCTGGTGGTCCACTGCAGCGGGCCCGGACCTGCCTGTCCGGGCCGGGCCGCCCGTCGCACATCCTCTTCACCGGGACTCGGTGCCCGGCTCGTGATGGGCGGGCCGGGCGTACGCCCGGCCTTGGCGGCGCCGGTGCGCGACCACCGGAGCCGGGCCTTCCGTCCACGACCCGCGCGCTGAGCAGGTCCCCGACGGCCGGCCATCGAGGGCACCGTGATCCGCACCCGTCCGCGTGGGTCTCCAACGCCCTCCTCCAGCAAGACCGGAGCGAATTCGCCCGGTATCCAGTGGGTCGCGGTGATGTCGGGCAGTAGCCACCACGCCCGCAGGTCGGCCGGCAACGGCAGGCCGAGGTCCGCCTCGAACGCGTCCAGGCGCGCGCCATCGGGCATCGGCCTGCCTGAATCCGGCCGAACGTGGGCAGCGAGCCAGGTACGGATGCGGCTCCATGCGGTCAGGACACCGTGATCAGGCGCCGTCATGACGGGCGGTCTGGCCCATCCGACCAGGAAGGGGCGGCCGTCGGGACCGTCGACGATGTGGGCTGGAAGCAACGGGTCAGGCTGCGGTGAAGAGGTACCTGTAGCGCCGAACGCCGTCATACCGGGGTACTACAGCGGGACTTGGCACCCCGGTATGACGGTTTCCGCCCCTCCCCGCCCGTACCGTCGCCCGTGTCCGAGGGGGCCACGGAACCGAACGAGGGGGAACGGCGATGAACAGGCGAGGACGGGCCGTGGCGGCGGCACTGCTGGCGGCGACGGCGACACTGGGCGTGATCGGCGCACCGGGCGCGGCGGTGGCGGCGGTGGCGGCGCCGGGACGGGGCACCGAGCAGCAGGCCAGGGCCTGGCTGCCGCAGCCCACCGGTCCGTACCCGATCGGCACGACGTCTCTGCAGCTCACGGACGACCACCGGGACGACCCCTGGAAACCCGGACAGCACCGCAAGCTGATGATCAGCCTCTGGTACCCGACCACCCGGCCCGCCACCGGCGACGACCGCGCGCCGTACATGCTCCCCGCCGCCGCCGACCACTTCGGCAGCGCCGACGGCGTCACCCAGGGCGACAACCACTTCGAGCCCGGCCGCACCGACTGGGCAGGCATCCGCACCCACGCCCGCCCCGACGCGCCCGCCCGGCCCGGCGGCAAACGACCCGTCGTGCTGTACTCGGCGGGCTTCGGCGACCCGCGGACCTGGGGCACCGCCCTGGTGGAGGACCTCGCTTCGCGCGGCTACGTCGTCGTCACCGTCGACCACACCTACGACGCCTCCGAGGTCGCCTTCCCCGACGGGGACCTCGCCACCTCCGTCCTGCCCGCGCTGTTCGCCCAGCCCGGCCTCGACATGGGCGCCTTCCTGCGCAAGATCCTGCAGGCCCGGGTCGACGACACCCGCTTCGTCCTGGACCGGCTCGCCGGGCTGCGCCAGGACGCGCAGCTGCCGGCCGGCCTCGCAGCCTGCCTCGACCCCGACCGGATCGGTATGGTCGGCCACTCCGGGGGCGGCTCCACGGCCCTGCAGACCATGCACGACGATCCGCGCCTCAAGGCCGGCGTCAACCTCGACGGTCAGCTGCACTTCCCCGGTCCGGACGGCACCGACGTCCACCCGTCCCTGCCCACCGTCGCCGAGGACGGCCTGACCCGGCCGTTCCTGCTCATGGGCACCCAGGAGTCCGACTCCGGCAGCTACCACCGGCAGCCCGGCTGGGACGCCCTGTGGCAGCACAGCAGCGGCTGGCACGCCGACGTGACCCTCACCGGCTCCCGGCACGGCTCGTACACCGACGCGCAGTCCCTGCTCCCGCAGCTGGCCCGGCAGGGCGCGATCAGCCCGGAGAAGCTGGCCGAGGACGTCGGCGACGTCCGACCCGACCGCGCCGAGCTGGCCACCCGCAGCTACGTCGCCTCCTTCTTCGACCGCTGGCTGCGCGGCCAGGACGACCACCTCCTGGACGGCCCGTCGACGCGCTTCCCCGAGATGGTCTACGAGCGATAGAGCGGCAGTACGAAACCGAATCCACTCGCCCACGCGCCGGGACATGACCTGCGTGGGACACGGCGAGTGCGGCAACGAGCGTGACCATCGGGCGCAACGGGATCAGGTCGGCTCCTGCGGAAACGGCCTCCCTGGTCCGCCGGACCATCCCGCCCTTCGTCTCCACCGCCGGCTGAGGCACGATCCCTCGGTCGGGTCGTCAGCGGTGCGACCAGTACGGGTCGTCGGTGATCGGGGGCACCACGTTCAGCTGGTGCCGGTAGTCGTCCAGCCGTTGGCCGGGCTGGGAGGGGTTCATGCCGTACACCTCGGTGCCCGCGAAGTGGACCCCGTCCATGGAGGCCCGGAGGCTCACTCCCGGGGCGTCCATCTCCAGGGCGAGGAGGACGCCGTCGGGCGAGGTCGCGGAGATCTGGCGTTCGTCGGTCGGGAAGGTGTCGGTGTTGGCGCCGACGAAGTTCCGGAACGTGCCGACGGGGTAGCCGTGCGCCGTCCAGTACCGGGCGAGCTGGTCGGCGAGGACCTCGTACCTCGACCGGTCGACCCGGGTCCGGAGCGACCACATGCGGTAGACGGTGGAGGTCGGCATCGGCTCGCCGTCCCAGTGGTCCGGGTCGCGGACCACGTAGTACCAGCCGTCGGAGTGCGCGACCTGCGGGGTGATGGCGCCTACGGAGCGACACGCTCGCGCGGGCGTTCCGCCGCCGGCTCGGCATGACGCCCACGGAGTGCCGGCGCCGGTCCCGGACCGTCCGGGGGTGAACGGACGACGGACGCCCGCGGTCCGGGGACCGCGGGCGTCCTGGGTACCTCAGCGGTGCCGCGTCAGCGGCGGGCACCCCGACGGCGGGCGATCACCAGCGCGCCCCCGCCGACGGCGAGCAGCGCGGCGCCACCAGCGCCGTAGACGATCATCTGGCTGCTGTTGCCACCTGTGCTGGCCAGGGTGTTGGCCGGCGTGGTCGAGACCGGATTGGCGGTCGGCTTGCCGACCGGGCCGGTCGTGTCCGCCGGGGCGGACGGCGCCGGAACGACCGGGGCGGTCGACGGGGTGCCGCTGGACGGCGTCCCGGTGGCCGGCGCCGACGGCTTGGCGGTGGTGGAGGGCGAGGCGGTGGCCGTCGCGGTGGCGGTGGCCGAAGGCGTCGTCGTGGCGGTGGGCGTCCCGGTCGGGTGCGGGGTCGCGGTGGCCGTGGGTGACGCCGAGGAGGTCGGCACCGGGACGGTCGGCGTGCCGGTCGGGGTCGGCACGCAGGTCTTGCCGCCGTTCCAGGCCGAGATCAGGTTGTCCGGGAAGAGGCCGTCCGGGTACCTCGGCGCGGGGTTGGCGACGCCGTCGAACTTCTTGTCGCCGTTGTACAGGTCGATCTGGCCGTAGCACTTCGGCAGATGGGCGGAGACGTCCAGGGTCGCCTGGCGGTTCCCGCTGCGCAGGGTCGTGGTCGCCCAGCCGAGGAAGGTCTGCTTGCCCGAGGTCGCCCAGGTCGGGCCCTCGGTTTCGTAGGAGGCCAGCGAGACCCGGTAGTCGCAGCCGTCCGCGACGTCGCCGACCAGGCGGACCTGGATGACGCCGTGCGGCTGGGACATCCGGCCGTCGGAGATCCAGCCCTTGCCGCCGTCGACGGAGAACTGGACGTCGACGGCGCCGCACCCGTGCTCGGCGTGGGCCTGGGCGGTGCCGGCGGTGAGCAGCGGAGCGCCGACGGCTATGCCGAGGGCGGCGAGGGCCGGAAGGCTCCGGCGCAGGAGTTGGTGCACGAGGAAGCTCCCTAGGGTTGTACACGGTTTGGGTGGGACTCACCGCTCTTTTGGTGGCGATCCGGAGGGACCGTCACCGGACCTGAGCGGACGTGAGACCGCGACCGTACCCGATGGCCCGGCGGCCCCGGACCCCAGGGCGTGAACCTGGCAGCGAGGCAGCCCGCTAGCCTATCTGTCACCGGGGTGCCGGGGTGCCGGGGTGCCGGGGTGCCGGGGTGCCGGGGTGCCGGGCGGTCGGCGGCCTGGGACCGGCGTGTGTTCGGGTGGTGACGCCGCCGTGCCCGGCCGGGTTCGGCTACCGGGCCGGCCGGACCGGGGTCGCGTGGAGCGAGCCGAGCAGGCTGAGGGCCTGGGCGCTGGGGCTGCCTGGTTCCGCCTGGTAGACGACGAGTTGCTGGCCCGGAGCGGCGCGCACGTCGAAGGTCTGGTAGGTGAGCTCCAGGGGGCCGATGTCGGGGTGGAGCAGGTGCTTGGCGTCCTGGGTCTTGCCGCGCACGTCGTGGGCGTTCCACAGGAGGGCGAAGTCCGCGCTGTACTCGGTGAGCCCGCAGGTGAGTTCCCGCAGCCGCGGGTTGTCCGGGTCGACGCCGGCCGCCTCGCGCAGGTGGGCCACGGTGGCCTGCGAGGCGTGGCTCCAGCGGGCGTAGAACCGGCGGCCCGCCGGATCGAGGAAAGCCATGCGTGCCAGGTTGTCCGCCTGTTCGAAGGGGGAGTGGAGGGCCCGGGCCAGGGCGTTGGTCGCCAGGACGTCCAGGGTCCGGTTGATGACGAACGCCGGCGCCCCCGGGTAGCCGTCCACCAGTTGGCGGAGAGCGGGACCGACCCGGTCCGTGGTGGGGGCGGGCCTGACGGCCGGGGCGGTCCCCGCCAGGCGGTGCAGGTGTGCGTGGGCGTCGGGCTCCAGGTGCAGGGTGCGGCCGAGCGCGTCGAGCACCTGGGCCGACGGGTGGCGTTCGCGCCCCTGTTCCAGCCGGGTGTAGTAGTCGGCGTTCACTCCGGCCAGGACGGCGACCTCCTCGCGGCGCAGCCCGGCGACCCTGCGCCTGCCGTGGCTCGCGATGCCGACGTCCTGTGGTCGCAGGGCCGCCCTGCGTGCGCGCAGGTACTCCCCGAGGCGGTTGTCGTGGGTCATGTCGCCAGGTTAGGCCGGGACGGCGGTGCGGTGCCCGGGTGCGGTGCACCCAGGCAACGGGCGTCCTGGTCGGCGGTCGCGGTCCCGCCCAGACTCGGTCGGGCAGGAACCGATCCGCACAGCGAGAGGGAGCAGCAGGCATGACAGACGCAGGCAAGGTCGTGGCGATCACCGGAGCGAGCAGCGGGATCGGCGAGGCGACCGCCCGCCGGCTCGCCGCCGACGGCCACCGTGTGCTCCTCGGAGCGCGGCGCACCGATCGCCTCGACACGCTGGTTCGGGAGATCGACGCCGCCGGCGGCACCGCGGCGTTCCGGCGGCTGGATGTGACGGATGCGGCCGATGTCGCGGCGTTCGTCTCCGCGGCCCGGGAGCGGTACGGCCGCTTGGACGTGGTGGTCAACAACGCCGGGGTGATGCCGCTCTCGCCGCTCGCCGCCCTGAGGACCGACGAGTGGGACCGGATGATCGACGTGAACGTGCGGGGAGTCCTGCACGGCATCGCCGCCGCACTGCCGTTGATGCGCCTTCAGGGCGGGGGACACTTCGTGACCATCGCCTCGGTCGGCGCGTACGAGGTCTCCCCGACCGCCGCCGTCTACTGCGCCACCAAGTTCGCCGTGCGCGCGATCTCCGAAGGTCTGCGCCAGGAGTCCGCCGGGGACATCCGGGTCACCCTGGTCTCCCCGGGGGTGACCGAGTCCGAACTCGCCGACGGCATCGGCGATCCTGTCGCCCGGGAGGCCATGGCGGCCTACCGCGCCGTGGCGCTGCCGGCCGATGCGATCGCGCAGGCCATCGCCTACGCCGTCTCCCAGCCGTCCGGGGTCGACGTCAACGAGATCGTCGTCCGTCCCGCCGCGAGCGCCCAGTGACCCCCCTCCGCGAAGGAGCCGACATGCCGCACACCGCCGCCGACCGCGATGAACCGGTCCGCAGACTGCAAGTCCTGGAGGACAAGGAGGCGTTGCGCACCCTCATGATCCGCGGCTGGCGGGCGCTGGACCGCAAGGACTGGCAGACCTGGAGCGCGTGCTGGGCCGAGGACGCGGAGCTGGAGTTCGGGCCGTGGGAGACGATCCGCGGGAGGGAGGCGATCCGGGCGACGGTGGAGGAGGCGGAAGCGCCCTACGCGGCCATGCAGCACCACATCCTCAACCTGCACGTCGACGTCGAGGGCGATCGGGCCAGCGGCATCGGCTACATGTGGTTCGTCGCCGTCGCCGCACCGGGGAGTGCCGGCGCTCCCTACTCCATGGGAGGCCCGTACGACTGGGAGTTCCGCCGGGACGCGGAGGGCTGGCTCGTGGTCCGCCAGAGGCTCGGCGTCTGGTGGACCGACGGCGAGGACCCCTTGAAGGCCTTCGAGCAGCGCGGACACGTCGACGGGTGACCGGCGCGCGAACGGGCTCCCCGGTGGCGTCGACGAGGCGACGGCGGATCGCATGCCCGAGCGGTGGTGGTCAAGCTCGGGCCGGTCACGGATCTGTCGCAGCGTTCGGCGCGCGCGGGCGGGTGCGGGACGGCGGCGGGAACCGCCGTCCCGCCCGGCCTGCGGCGCGCACCGGCGCGGTGCGCGTGCTGCCGGTGCCCGTCGTGGGCGAACGCTCGTGTCACAGATGTGTCTTGAGGGCGGTTCGGGCGGAACGGTTCGTCCGGCCGGGCGGTCCTGCTCACCAGTAACACCCGGCCGCACCGAGCGGCCGGCGCAGCCACTCGAATCCGGGGAAGTCACGATGCGCGTTCACAAGCTCACCTTCGCGGCCCTGGCCGTTGCAGCGGGCCTTTCGCTCACGGCTTGTCAGAACGACGACGCCGACACGGCCCAGGCCAAGCCGTCGTCCGCGCCGACCGTGTCCTCCGGGGCCGCGTCCGGCGCGCCGACCGCGTCCACCGCGCCGACCGGGTCCGCCCCGGGTGCAACGGCTCCGAGCGGCGGGACGACTGCGGGCGGCGGGACGGTGGCCGGCGCGACGGCTGCCCCCGGTGCGAAGGGAACGGCTCCCGGGGCCGCCTCTGCGGCGGGCGGCAAGTGCCGGACCGACGACCTGGCGATCACGGCGGCGGACCGCACCATCGATGGTGACCGGGACCGTACGGTCGTGGTCGAGCTGAAGAACCGCAGCGGCCACGACTGCGCGATCTCCGGATACGCGGGCGTCGACCTGAAGACCGGCGCGGGGTCGCTGTCCGCCCAGCGGTCCGGTGAGCCGGTCGTCGCCGGCGTCCTCAAGGCCGGGAAGTCGACCTTCTTCGGGATCAGCTACCCGGCCAACACGTCGGGAGGGTCGGGTGTGCGGATCACCGGGCTGGTCGTGACCCCGCCGGACGAGACGACGTCGGTCACCCTCCCCTGGCCGGGCGCCGCTACCCTGCCCGTCACCGACGGTACCGGCTCGCCGGTGAAGATCGGCCCGATGGGCAGCGCCGGCCAGGGCAACTGAGCCGGGCAACCACCCCGCCCGCTGCGCCCGCTGCGCCCGCTGCGTCGCGGGCGGGGCAGCAGGACGCTCCCGTGGAGCGCGCGGCCGGTTACGGAGACACACGCCGATGGGAACCGAAGCCGCGCAGCGGGCCGCACTGGTGTTCCGTCTGTTCGACGCCAACGGGAACGGGGTCCTCGACGCCCAGGACTTCGAGCTGATGATCGAGCGGGTGCCGGCCGCCGCCCCCGACTCGGGAACGGGCGCCCGGAAGGCGTTCGCCGACAGCCTCCGCCGCTACTGGGAGGTGCTCGTCCAGGGGCTGGACACCAACGGTGACGACGTGATCAGCCCGGAGGAGTTCGAGCACCGGCACCTCCGCCACCGCGCTCGTCGTGGTGGACCTCCCGAACGACTTCTGCGCCGGGCCGACGGCCGCAGCCCGCTATCCCGGCGACCCGGCCCGCTTGACCGTCACAGCCGCCCGCTGCGCCGCGGCGGTCGACGCCGCCCGGGCCCGGGGCATCGAGGTGCTGTTCGTCCGCTTCCTCGGTGACCCCGCCTACCAGGGCGCCGCCTGGCGGCGACGCGACGCTGAGCTCGGCAAGCGGCCGAAGTGCCTGGAAGGGAGCCGGGGCGCGGACTTCCACGCGGTGAGCCCTCTGCCCGGCGAAGCCGTGTTCACCAAGCGGGCCTGCTTCGACGCCTTCCTGGACCCCGGGTTCGAGCCCCACCTGCGCCGGCGCGGCATCGAACACCTGGTGCTGGCCGGCCTGTTCACCGACGTGTGCGTGGACTCCACGGCCCGCACCGCGTTCCAACGGGGCTTCCACCTCACGGTGCTGCGCGACTGCACCACCGCACTGCACCTCACCGACGCCGACATCCTGCGTTTCATGGCCCGCGTCTACGGCGCCCGCATCACCACGCTCTCCGACCTCGCCTTCGCGCCGCCACCGCCGGCGGCCGGCTCGTCCGCAGCGCCGGCAGGCAACCGATGACCGCGCCCACCACCCCCGATCGGGGCATCACGGCCGGCGTCGGCCGCACCGCACTTCTCGTCGCCGCCGCCCGGGCCATCGAGAACCACCGGCCCGACGCGACGGCCCGCGACCCCTACGCGGAGCACTTCGTGCGGGCCGATCCCGGCTGCGCTGTCCTTCCCGGTCGCCTCCGGCGTCGCTCCGTTCGTCGCCTCCAGAATTAGCGTGCACCGCGCACGCTTTTTCTGCTACGGTAAATGCGTGCTCAAGGCACGCACTTCCCGCGTCGCGCACACACCGCGCGGGCACCGTCTGCAACCGGAGGAATCCCATGAACCGCACCGACGCACGCTCCGCCCTGACCGACCTGCTGCTCACCCCCGGGCTCGACCTCGACGAGGCCGCCGACCGGCACTTCGCCCCCGACTACCGCCAGCGCACCGACGGCGAGTGGGCCGACCGCACCGAGTTCCTCGACCACATCGCCCACCTGCGCACCGTCGTCGC
>NZ_JBEZIQ010000066.1:0-51191 GCF_040651155.1 Kitasatospora sp. NPDC048545 | reverse complement strand
CCGCCGGCGCCGCGCGGCCTGCCGCAGATCGAGGTCACCTTCGACATCGACGCCAACGGCATCATGCACGTGGCCGCGAAGGACCTCGGCACCGGACGGGAGCAGAGGATGACCGTCACCGGCGGCTCCTCCCTGCCCAAGCAGGACATCGAGCGGATGATGCGCGAGGCCGAGCAGCACGCCGAGGAGGACCGTCGCCGCAAGGAGGCCGCCGAGACCCGCAACCAGGCCGAACACCTCGTCTACTCCACCGAGAAACTCCTCCAGGACAACCCGGACAAGATCCCGTCCGACGTCACCTCCGAGGTGAACGAGGCCCTGGCAGACCTGAAGGACAAGCTCAAGAGCGAGGACAGCCCGGCCATCCGCACCTCGATGGAGCGCGCGGCCACCGTCGCACAGAAGATCGGCACCGCCCTCTACGCCCAGGCCGGCGGCCCGCAAGCCTCGGCCGGCACCAGCTCGACGCAGAGCGGCGATGAGGAGGAGGTCGTCGATGCGGAGATCGTCGACGACCAGAGCCCGAAACGAGAAACCGGATGAACCAGCCCGCCGGCCCGGCCGGGACGACCACTCGCGGCGACATCCGTGACAGCGGCCACCCTCCAGTCACGACGACCCGGCCCCGCCCGGCAGGCCCGACCACCGGGGCGCACCGCCGGCTCGCGGGGGCGGGCCGGCGACCGTGGCCGAACAATGCGTCCCGCGGCGTGCTCACTGGCACGGCACGGGTGCCTCCGCGTGCGGCGGGGCGGCCGTGCTCTGCCCACGGCAAGGCTCGGAGCCTCGTATCTACGAAGCGTGCTCGCCCCAGTTGATGCGTTCCACGGCATGAGGCGGGAACGACACCCGAGATCCGTCCTTCTGAGTGACGTGCACCCATCCGTGCTCGTCGATACGAATGATGCCCCCGATCGACTCGCCGAGCGCAACGCCGGGGCTGACGTATCCCGCCCCACGGGCAAGATGCACTGTTCCGGGGTTCGCCTCAAGGCCTGCCATGACCTGATTGTCCAGGTTTGCAGCCGGGTCCACCATCGGAGCCCTGTCATGCCCGCCCAACGGCCCTGGTGTCCACCTCCGTGCCCTGGTCGGCTCGGGGTCGACTATCCGTTGCGCCCGCCCCTTGCCGAGTGCCGGCTTTTCCAGGGCGGACGAGGAACCGTCCCGGTGGCCCGACGAAACGGACGGGTCGCTGTGCGCGGTCGGACACGTCGGGTTGCTCGGTGCCGCCGCTGTCCTACACGTGGAACGGGACGGTCGTGACGACGACCTTCGGCAGGGGGCGCAGCGCTCTCCTCAGCCTGGCCGCGAGCCGGTTGTGCAGGAGGCGGTGGCGCCAGTGCCGTACGACGATCTCCGGGAGGATGACGGTCAGGGTGAGGTCCGGGCGCTGGTGGTGCAGCGACTCGATGTAGTTCACCAGCGGTGCGACGATCGCGCGATAGGGGGAGAGGACGATCTTCAACGGCAGGTGGTCGCCCCACAGGTTCCAGTACTCGCGGAAGCGTTGGGCCTCGTCCGCGCTGGGGCTGATGTGGAGCGCGAGGACGGGCTGCTGGAGCGAGGCGGCGTAGGCCAGCGCTCGCATGCCGGCCAGGTTCAGTGAGGCGATCGGCACGATCGACAGGGGGTGGATCTCCTCGGGAGTCTCCTCGCTCTCCGCATCGGCCGTGGTCTCGGGCGGCGCCCCGGGGGCGGCGCCCGGTGTCCGTGCGGTGGCTCGTGTTGTGCCGTCCCCCGAACTCGGAGGTGTGATGGTACGGCTGGGGACTTCGACGGCATGGGGATGCAGGGCGATCGCCGCGCCGACCGTGTCGTAGTGGTGCCGGATTCGTGTCGTCACCAGGATGAACAGTCCCACCGTGAGCACGGCGAACCAGGCGCCCTCGGTGAACTTCGTGATGCCGGCGGTGACGAAGACGATCGCAGAGAGCAGGGCGCCGGTGGCGTTGAAGGCCAGGCTCTTGCGCCAGTGGCGGTCGCGCAGGCGCCACCAGTGCACGACCATGCCGGCCTGCGACAGTGTGAAGGCGAGGAAGACGCCGACGGCATAGAGCGGGATCAGGGGGCCGGTCCTGCCGCCGAACGCCGTGTAGATCGCCGCCGCCGCGACGGAGAGCAGGATGATCCCGTTGCTGAAGGCCAGGCGGTCGCCCAGCCTCAGGAAGATCCTCGGTGCCTGGTGGTCGCGCGCCAGCAGGTACAGGACGCGGGGGAAGTCGTTGTAGGCGGTGTTGGCGGCGAGGAGCAGGACCGCGGCGGTGGCGGCCTGGGTGAAGACGTAGAGGAAACCCGAGCCGAAGGTGCGATGGGCGAGCTGTGACAGCACCGTCTCGTTCGCACGGGGCACGACGCCGTCGAGGTGGACGAGTGCGATCGTGCCCGCGAACAGTGTGACGAGCAGGCCGACCATCCAGGTCAGTGTCGTGCGGGCGTTGCGCCACTCGGTCGGCTGGAAGGCGGGCACCGCGTTGGAGATCGCCTCGATGCCTGTCATCGCCGTCGAGCCGGAGGCGAAGGCACGCAGGACCAGGAGCAGGCTGATGCCCTCGGTCGCGGTCAGCTGCGGTGTCGGCGTCGGCTGGAAACCGTGGCCGGCCGCATCGGACAGACCCACGGCGACGAGTGCGAGGACCGCGAGGACGAAGGCGTACGTCGGTGCGGCGAACAGCGCACCCGCCTGCCGCACACCGCGGAGGTTGCCGGCGAGCAGCACAGCGATCACGACGACGCCGATCGGCACGATGTCGGGTTCGAGCGAGGGGACCGCGGACGTGACCGCCGCCATCCCGGAGGCGATCGAGACCGCGACCGTGAGGATGTAGTCGGTCACCAGACCGGCAGCGGCCGCGAGCCCGGGAAAGCGGCCCAGGTTGGCGGTGGCGACGATGTACGAACCACCGCCGTGCGGATAGGCGCGGATCGTCTGACGGTACGACACCCCGACCGCGAGCATCAGGAACACGATCGTCACGGCGATCGGCACCGAGTACCGCAACCCGGCGGCACCAGCGAGGACGAGGACGGCCAGCATCGCCTCAGGCCCGTACGCGACCGAGGAGAGCGCGTCGGCGGAGAGCACCGGCAACGCCACCAGCTTGCGCATCCGCTCGTGCGCGATCGCGGTGCTCCGCAGCGGCGCCCCGAGCACCACGTGTCGGACCCTGGAACCGACCCGGCCGAGCCGAGAAGGCCGGGTGTCCTCGCTGGTCGCCTCAACCGCCGGCGGTCGTCCGCCGACCGCGGCGACCCGCACGAAACGACCGAGGCGGACCGGCAGGATCTCCGAAGGAGCGGGATAACGACCGAGATCCGGATCCACCGGCAGCGCACGCCGCCATGCCTGCGGATCCCCGGCGACCCGACCCCACTCGAGCCCCACCCGGCGCAACACCCCGAGCTGCTCCGCGTCGAGCGCCGACAGCAGGGCGTCGGGGCTCGACGCGGCGCCCCCCTGCGCGCCGTCCTTGCCACCTCTACTCGTATCCGACACGGCACACAGTGTTACGCATGGCGCCCCCTGTCGGATCAAGGCGCACGCCGGGCTGCCTCGTGCTCTGAGCGGAGGGTCGTGCGTCCCTCGCCTCATCCGGGCACGGGTGCCGGCCGGCCTGGTGCCTTCGTGCAGGGCAGTTCGCCGGTACCCGGTCCAGGACGGTCCAGGACAGGTCCAGGACCGGCGGCCCCGACTCGGCGCGTCGCGGGCACCTACTGCGGAGCGGTTCCCAGTACTGATCGGCAGACTTCCGGCGGGTCTCAGCGGTTGGAGGAGCGGCCGCCGTGCCGGAACCGGACGGCGGAAATGACCACGGCGATGATCAGTACGGCGATGCCGATGAACAGAAGGTAGATCAGGCCGTGGGTGACCACGCCGACGATGCCGAGCACGATCGCCAGGATGATCAGGAACAGCACCAGTGCCATTTTCGGCCTCCTTCGGTTTGCGAGGGTCCTGTCGGCGTGCCAGGCGGCGTTCACCGCCCGCGACCGGCGCGTAGTCCAGCTCGTGGTGGGCGAAGATCGCCGCCTCGTCCTCGGCCGGCAGTACGCCGTCGGTGCCGATCGCCGGCGCCTTCTCGACCCGGCTCCTGGCCCCGGGCGATCAGGGTCCGGGTCCGGGAGGGACGGCACACGGTCGGCGGGCCTCAGGCCGAGACCGAGTGGTCACGCGAGTAGCCGGACCAGCCGCGGGCGGCGGGGGCCGGCCGGGGTCGGGGCCGGCGATGGTCGGTGTGTGTCCTTTGGCGACCGGCGTCATCCGCCTGCCCGTGGGTCTGCGGTCGGCGTGCCCGCGGCCGTCAGGCGGTCGGTGCCGCTGCGCGTGTTGGCCGGGTCGGACGCCGCTGTCATCAGCCACTCGGCGGCGGAGGCCTCGCCTGCCTTGGGCTCGCTTGTGGACGGCCTCGACCCGCCGCCAGGGCACCGCAGCAGGCCGCAGGCCGTGGACGATGCACTCCTCCACCGTACTCCGGCCGCAGCCCCGGCCTCCGGGGTGAGCAGGGGCGGTCGGTGGGTTGGCGTTGGTCGACCTTCGTCTCGAACTCCGCCACGGGCACCCCGGTCTGCCCGCAGCGGTCCTCTCCGTTGGCCGGCTTCCTCGCCTGGCTTCCACGTGGATCGGCGTACGACTCACCGACGCTTCCCTGTCCCGGCACGGCGCCGGCCCCCACCCTGCGACACCTCGGTCAGGGTGGATCTTGCGACTGTGAGTGAGGCGCAGGAGATCTCTCGGGTGGATTTTCTGCTCAAACGTCACGCGAGGGAATTTTCACATATCGAACTCGTGCGCACGGCGGGCTCGAATTCTCGTATCAAGGAGTATCCTGGAAATTACCGGGAGAAGTTACCGGTAGGACGATCGCGAGGAGGCGAATATGGAGATCACTGAGGCAGGATTCCTGACTCTGCGACTCGTGGTCGAAAAAATGTCCGTCTTTTCGGCGGGCAAGATCACAGGGTGAATTGGGGTCAGGGGGGCGTGGATTCAGATCCTGTTGCCCCGGTCGGCGCTAAGTTCATGCAGGCCGGAAGGCCGTTCCCCGCAGCGATGCGGGGAACGGCCTTTTTCTGGGGCGGGGCCGTGCGACATGGTTCGGCGGAGGGCGGTCGGCGTCGGCGGCATGCGTGCGCAGGCGCGGTCTTCCACTCCGATCACGGGTCACGGGTTGTGGGTGTTACGAGTGCTGGTGTCCGGCTCTGGGGGCGAGCCGGTCGGCGGTGGTGTAGCCGAGTGCGAGGCCACCTGCGATGGCCAGGCCGATGGCTGCGGCTTGGCCGATGGTCAGCAGGCAGGGGTGAGTCGGCCGTGGCTGAGGCAGAGCATGCCCTGGTAGATGGTGTAACCGGGGGCGAGCGGTGCGATGCCCGCGACAGTGAGCAGTAGGGCCGGGGTGTCGGTGCGGTGTGCGAGGGCCTGGGTGCCGAGGCCGACGAGGGTGGCCGCGACCGCCGCGGCCAGTGGCGGCGGGAGGTGGTACTCCTACCAGAGCACCAGGTGGACGGTCCAGGCGAGGGCGCCGGCCAGGCCGGCGGTGAGCAGGTTCCACCGGGTCGCCTGGAGGCAGAAGGCGAGGCAGCCGGCGGTGACGTCCGCCGCGCAGCCGTGCAGTCCCAGGGCTGCCGCCATCGCGGTCGTCGTCGCCACGACGTCGGCCGCCGGCCAGCAGCAGTTCACCGGTGCGCAGGGCGAGGAGCAGAAGTTCGCCGGCGTCCTCGTGCGCCGGGGGAGTGCGGCGGGCGAACTGGCGGACGGTCAGGGGCTCGTGCATGGTGGTCATCGGGTCGTGTTCTCGTCGAGCAGCCGCAGGAGCGGCTGGAATCCGTTTCGGCGCTCTGCCGGTCGCCGGTCACCAGGAAGTCGATCAGCGGGTCGCGGAGGGCGGCGTTGATCGGTTCGGCCCGGCCTCGCGCGGTCGCCTCGTCCGGCCCTCGGCGATGTCCAGTGCGCGAACGGGCCCACCCACTGGTTCAGCGGGCTTCCGTGTCACCGGGGTGTGGCTGCAAGCAGGCCTCGGCGATGGGGAAGTGACGGAGGGCCTCGAAGCCTTCGGGAAGGTCGAGGTGGCCTTCGGCCATGCCTCCGGGGCGGTCGGCGACGAGGCGACGTGCGTGGGCGAGGTAGCCCGCCAGGGACTTCTCGCCGTGGCGGGCCGGTCTGTCGGCGCGGTTCCAGTCGGGGCCGTCCAGGGTGTAGAAGCGGAAGTCGGCCAGGCTCAACGGGGCTTCCACCGGGCCGCCCTTGTGGCGCCAGAGGCCGGCGTCCGGAGTGAAGCGGTAGTCGGCGAGCAGGCGATGGCCGTCCGTGGCTATGAAGTCGACCGCGTCGATGATGAAGTCCCGGACGGTGTCGGACATGAAGTACGGAAAGCTGACTCGCGTCCAGCCGGGCTTGATGCCTTCGTGGCCCTGTGTGACGATCTCGTCGCGCAGTGCCGCCGAATGGTCGTCGTCGATTCCCAGCAGACGGTGCCCGTACGGGCCGGCGCAGGAGCAGCCGCCGCGGGCCTGGATGCCGAACAGATCGTTGAGGAGCGCGACCACGAAGTTGTGGTGAAGGTAGCGGTCGCCGTGTCGGATCAGGAACGAGACGATCGGCAGGCGCGGCACGTGGGTGGCGCCGAGGATGACGATGTTCGGGTTGTTCTGCCAGCGGGCCAGGACCGCGTTCCAGGATCGCTCCTCCCTGGCGTGGATCAGCTCGGTACCGACCATCTCCTTGACCCCGAATGCGAGGCCGGCGCGGATCGACTCGACGATGGCCGGCGTACCGCCTTCTTCCCGGGCGACCACGTCGTCGAGGTAGTACTGATGCCGCGGATCCACGAAGGCCACGGTGCCGCCGCCCGGCATGGTGGGTACCCGATTGCGGACCAGGCTCCGCCGAACGATGAGCACTCCCGGGGACTGCGGGCCTCCGACGAACTTGTGGGGTGACAGGAAGACGGCGTCCTTGTGATCGATGCGGCCCGGTGCCGACTCGGTGACACGGATCGGCACGTATGGCCCCGCCGTCGCGAAGTCCCAGAAGGACAGGGCTCCGTGAGTGTGCAACAGGGAGGCGATGCGGTCGGTGTCGGTGAGGATGCCGGTCACGTTGGAGGCTGCCGAGAAGCTGCCGATGCGTAGTGGCCGGTCCGCGTAGCGGCCGAGTTGAGTACACAGATCGTCCTCGTCGATCCGGCCGTTCGAATCCATCTTGATGACCACGACATCGGCGATCGATTCCCGCCAGGGCAGTTCGTTCGAGTGATGTTCGTAGGGGCCGACGAAGACGACCGGCCGCTGCTCCGCTGCCATGGCGTGCGCCTGGCTGTGCTGTTCGGCCAACCCGACCGGGCTCTGCAGTTCCAGAAGGCCGACGAGTTTGTTCACCGCGGCCGTGGTTCCCGAACCGCAGAAGAGCACGACGTGGTCGTCGGCGCCGCCGACCGCGCGGTGGATGAGCTCGCGGGCCTCCTCGCGCAGGCTGGATGTCTGCAGACCGGTGGCGGAGCTCTCCGTGTGGGTGTTGGCGTACTGGGGGAGGACTGTCGCGCGGAGCCAGTCCTCGATGAAGCCCAGCGAACGCCCGGAGGCCGTGTAGTCGGCGTAGGTGATGCGCCGCGGCCCGTAGGGGCCCGGCAGCACGTCGCCGTCACCGATGAGGCCGCGCCGGATCCGGGTCAGGCGCGCCATGGCAGCGCCCGACGGTGCTTCTGCGTCCGACCGGTCGGCAGCCGTGCGTCCGGTCGCCTTGCTCCCGCCCGAGGCGTCCTGATGCATGCCCGGCTTGTTCCGGCGGGACCGGCCGATCAGCCCGAACGGTTTCCTGAGGGCCGTGATGACTGTGCTCTTTTCCACGCGAAGCCTTACGACGGTGTTCGGCCGTAGGTTCAACGTGACGCTGGTCACGGGCGCCGCGCACGGCGTGTTTCCCCGCGCTCGTCAGGCCTCCTGGCCGACACGGCTCTGCCGGGCGGCCTCGGCGGCGATCTCGACCCGCGACCGGAAGGAGAGCTTGGCGAGGATGTGGGAGACGTGCGTCTGGACCGTCCGGGTGGAGAGCATCAACTCGGCGGCGATCTCCGGATTGGAGCCGCCGTCGGCGATCCCCTGGGCGACGCGCAGCTCCGTCGGTGTCAGGCTCTGCCAGCCGGAGGCGGCCCGCGGCCGGGGGCCGCGCGCGCCGAGGCGCAGCCCGGCCGCGCGCAGCCGGGCCTGTGCGTGCCGGAGCCCCCAGGTGGCGCCGAGTCCGGTGTAGACGGCCGCGGCCTCGTCCAGTCGGCGCCTGGCGTCCGCCGCACGCCCCTGCCGGGCCAGCAGCTCGGCCGCGTCCTCCAGGGCGTTCGCCCGTCGCAGGGGGCGGGAGGACGCCGCGTAGTAGTCGGCGGCGGCCAGCAGCGGCGCCGGATCGGCCTCGAGCAATCCGGCGGCGTGTTCGGCGGTGTGCTCCCAGTAGGCGACGCGAGGCGCTCGGGACGAAACCGTGCTGGTGGCCGCGGCCGCGGCCGCGGCGGTCTCGGCGGTCGCTCGGTCACCGACCGCCAGCGCCAGCCGGACGACGGCCGGCAGCCAGGCGAACCGGTCCTCCGGTTCCGTCGCGATCTGCCGGTCGAGGACGGGCAGCAGGGCCGCCAGTGCCTGGTCCGGCCGTCCGGCACGTTCCGCGGCGATCGAACGCGCCATCGCGAGCCACTGTGCTGCCCCGGGGTCGGCGGGAGTGCGCAACGGGTGGTTCCGTAGAAGCCGCAGCCGTGCTTCGGACGCGGACGTGTCATCCCGGAGGCCGGCCACCAACGCGGCCAGGCCGTGTACGTGGACGGCGGCGGGCGGGAGTTCCTCCCCGGCGAGGTGCTCGGACGCGGCCAGATGCTCGACCTCGGCGAGTGCCTCGTCCCACTGGCCGGTGCGGAAGAGCTGGGCGGCGATCGCGACCGCCGAGTGCTGACCGTGCGACCGGGGGCTTTCGCCGAGGCGGCGAAGTTCGGTGATCTCCGTCTCGGCCTCGGGGATCCGGTCCCGGAGGCCGGCGATCACGAGTCGTTGGGTCCGGAGCAGCCGTTCGACCCGGGGATGCGCGCCGTCCACGGACAGGGCCAGGCCACGCTCGCTCAGGTCCACGGCGCCGTCGAGGTCGCCGTCCCGGGCCCGGGCGATCACCGTCCGCATCCAGGTGGCGTAGGCGACGGCGAAGGCTTCCCCCGAGCGGCCACCCGCGGCCGCCGCGCCGACCGCCGCCTCGGCGGCCTCGTCGAGCCGGTCCGACCGGAACAAGTAGAAGGAGCCCTCGGCCTGCAGCCGTGCCCTGGACCGCTCGCTGATGCCGTCGATCCTGGTGGCGGAGGCCACCAGCTCCGCGGCCTCCCGGGCCCCGGCGCCGGTCGGCGACCGGGCGTACAGCGCCTCGCCGAGCAGCCAGAAGGCCTCGGCCGCGGCCTCGGGTTCGACGGAGGATGCGGCCAGGAGCCGGCGCGCGATCACCTCGGCCTCGTGGGGTCGGCCCAGTGCGTTGAGTGCCTCGGCCGTGCACAGCCGCAGGCCGGTCCGGTCGGCTTCCCGACCGGCCCCGGCGTCGGCTCGGGTCAGGATCTCCAGGGCGGTGGCCGGCGAGCGGGTGACCAGCTCGCGGGCGTGGCGTGCCACCCATCCGTGCAGCCAGGGGTCCGTGGCCGCGGAGGTGGCCTGGGCCACGTGGCCGGCCACCTGGTCGAGTGGTGCACCGGTCAGGTCCAGCGCCTCCGCCACCTGGCGGTGCAGCGCCCCGCGCAGAGCCGTCGGGGTGCTCGTCACGAGCGCCTGCCGGACCAGCTGGTGACGGAACCTGAGCCGCTCTCCGACCGGGTCCAGCACCGCCCCGGCGAGGGCTTCCTCAAGCACCGGAACGAGGGCGACGAGCGGACGGCGCGACACCGCGGCGAGATCGGCCGGCCGGAACTCGGCGCCCAGTACGGCGGCGATCCGCAGGGCCGCGCGCAGCTCGGCGGACAGCCGCTGGATCCGGTCGGTGATCGCTGTCCCGAGCGAGAGGTCGCCGTGGTCGGGTGTGACCTCGAACCCGTGCGGCCCCCTCGTCAAAGCACCCTGGCGGTGCAGCAGGGCCAGCATCTCGGTGAGGTGGAGCGGATTGCCACCGGCCCCGCCGAGTGCTTCCAGCAGGGCCGGCCCCACCGGGCCGCCCAGTTGACGGACCGCGAGGGCCGCCACCTCGTCCGGGACCAGCGGCTCCAGATCCACGATGAGACCGCCGCAGTGTCGTAGTGCCCTCGCCGCGGCGGCCTCGGCTTCCCCTCCGGAGCCGGGCGTGACGGCTGCTGCCACCATGAGCGGAAACCGTTCGGCATGGTGGGCCAGGCGCGTCCAGAGCGCCGCCGAGGTCTCGTCCGCCCACTGGAGATCGTCCACCACGACGAGGACCGGGCTCGTCGCGCACTGCCGTTCCACCACCTGGAACAGCCGCCCGGCCGCAGCCGACACCGGATCCGTCATGCCGGCGGCCGTGCGCCGTGCCGGGGCCGCCACCGCGGCCCGGTACTCCGCCCGCAGTTGCCCGGAGTACGGCCGGTCCCGTTCCAGGAGGTCCAGGAACGTCCCCAAGGGGAAGTACCGCTCCGACTCGTTCGCTGCGCCCCGGAGCACGGCGAAGCCCGATTCCGTGGCGCGGTCGGCGCAGGCTCCCAGCAGGGTGGACTTTCCGCTCCCGGCTTCACCCCGGATCAGGACGGCGCGTCCCCGGCCGGCTGCGGCTCCGGACAGTACCTCGTTGAGCTGCGACGACTCGGTCCTCCGGCCGATCGGCGCCGCTCCCGCCCGGGTGGTTCTCATTCGCGGGATTATCGCATTGGCGATCGTCGACGACGCACCGGCGAGATGTCGGCTGGTCCCGAGCCTCCGTTCCCGGAGTCCGGGTGTCCGCCGGCGGTCTGGGATACTTTGTCCGGCACCGGGATGGCCCGGCGAGCGCCGGCCCGAGGCGCTGAGCAGCTGTGATGGCCGGGCGACGGGGAAAGTGAAGCTGGATGGCAATGACGGTTCAGGGCCGTGAAGCCGAGCGGACGCGCCTTGAGCTCATGGTTCGACAACTGGCGGCGGGCACGGGCCAGGCGATGGTGTTCCGTGGTGAGCCGGGCATCGGGAAGTCGGCCGTGCTCGACCTCGCCGAGGCGCTGTGCCGGTCCGCCGGGATCACGGTCCTGCGCGGTGAGGCCGGTGAGATCGACCGGTCGGTGCCGTTCGCCGTGCTGAGCGAGTGCCTCGACGTGGGTGCCGCGGAACACCCCGGGGTCGCCCGGATCCGCAGCTTGCTCCGGGGCGACGAGCGGGTCGGTGCACCGGCGGGGGCCGTCGGCCAGGAGTTCCTGATCGCCGAGGCCATCCTCTCGACGCTGGACGACTGGTGCTCGGCCGAGCCGCTGGCCCTGCTGCTGGACGACCTGCACTGGGCGGACCTGGCCAGCGTGGCCGTCGTCCGTCGCCTGGCACGCGCGTTGGACCAGCTGCCCCTCCTCGTACTGGTCACGTGCCGTCCCGCACCGGACGGTGCCGCCATCACCGGACTGCTGCGCGACTTGGAGGAGTCCGGCGTCCCGACGACCGATCTCGCTCCCCTTGCCGACGCCGGGGTCGCCGCCTTGGTCGCCGACCTCGCCGGCGGCCTTCCGGGTGACCGGCTGCGGTCCCTGGTCGCGGGCGCGGCCGGCAATCCGCTCTACGTGACGGAGCTGATCAGGGACCTGTCGGGCACGGGCCGCATCGAGCTCCGGGGATCGACCGCCGAGATCAGCGCGCAGACACCCCTCGTACCGGATTCGCTGAGTGCCACGGTCCTCCACCGGCTCGAAACCCTGAGCGCGCCGACCCGCGAGATGCTCCGCGTGGTGGCACTGCTCGGCCGCGCCTTCAGTGCGGCCGAGATGACCGCCGTCCTCCGGCTCCCGGCCACCGACCTGGTGGAGCCGGTGGTGGAGGCGCTCGCGGCGGGAGTGCTGGAGGAGCGTGGGAGCGGGCTGGCGTTCCGGCACGACCTGATCCGACGGGCCGTGGTTCAGAGCCACTCCCAGGCGGTCCGGACGGCTCTGCACGAGCAGATCGGGGTCTGCCTGGCCGAGGCGGGCGCGCCCGTCGAGCGTGTCGCGGAGCACGTGCTGGAGGCCGGGCCGTTGGGCCGACGGGACGTGGCGTGGTTGCGCGCGTCGCTGGATCCGCTCCTGGTCCGGGCACCGGCGCTCGCGGTCGAGCTGTTGCGCCGTGCCACCGCCACCGCGGGCGACGACGTCCGGGACCTGGACGTCGAACTCGCCCGGGCACTGCTCTGGGCCGGTCTGCCGGCGGAGGCCGAACACGCCGCCAGAGCCGCACTCGTACGGTCCCTCCCGATCGATCGTGCGGGTACCGTGCGCGGGTGGCTCGCGCAGGCCCTCATGGAGCAGGGGCGGCTGGACGACACGGTGGCGGAGGTCCGTTCGGCGCTCGCCCTGGAGGGACTCCCGCAGAACCAGGTGGCCCGGTTCCACGCCGTTCAGGCGCAGGCGCTCCACTTCATGAGCCGCATGGAGGAGTCGGAGGCCGCCGCGCTCCTGGCGGTGCGGAACGGGCAGGAGAGCGGCGACGGCTTCGCGACGGCGTACGGTCTCACGACCCAGGCTGCGGTCCTGGTGGTCACCAGGCGGGTCGAGGAGGCCCTCGTTCTCACCACTGAGGCCCTCGACAATCTCGGGGCGACGGGGATCTCCTCCGATTTCCAGCTCTCCCCGCACCTGGCCCGGGCCTACTGCCTGGCCGACCTGGACCGCCTGACGGAGGCCCACGAGCACCTGTGCACGGGCGCGCGCGAGAGCGAGCGGGCCGGTGTGGCGTTGCTGACCGGGTACCAGTCCGCCATCGCCAAGGTCGAGTTCCTGCGCGGAAACTGGGACGACGCCCTGGTCGCCGTCCAGAGCGGCCTGGACTCCATCGACCCCCTGGGCATCGGCCCCGATCTGCACGCGGTCGCGGCGCTGATCGAGGTGCGCCGAGACCAGCGGTCCGACCACACCGACGCCGTCGTCAACGCGTCCGAAGTCCGGCCCGTGCGCTCCCACACGGAATTTCTGCACTGGTGGGCTCGGGCCCTGGTGCTGGACGCCGAAGGCGACTGCGCGCGAGCCTTCGACCTCCTCGAGTCGTACCTGTGGGCGTCAGGAGGACTGCGCACGGTGGTGAACCTCGACCACCTCTTCCCGGACGCCGCCCGGATGGCCTTCTGCCTGGGCCGCTCGGACCGCCTGGCCGCGATCGCCGCGTATGCCCAGGAGATGGCCGACTTCCAGCCGTCCCCGAACAGGCGCGGCACCGCCGCGCTCTGTCGGGGGCTGGCCGACGCGGACGGCTCGTTGCTCGCCGAATCCGCCACGGCGTACGACGCGGCGGGGCGCCCGCTGTTCGCGGCGTTCGCCCGCGAGAACGAAGCGGTGCTGTCGGCCCGCGCCGGCTTGTCGGACCGAGCCGCCGCCGCCTCGGCCGAAGCCGTCGACGGCTACCTCGCACTCGGCGCCTCGTGGGACGCCCGCCGCACCCGGCAGCGCCTGCGGGAGGAAGGGATCACCGTCAGGAACCGACGGACGGCTGCCAGGAGTGAGACGGGCTGGGAGGCCCTGAGCGCGACCGAGCGCACCGTGCTGACCATGATCGCGGAGGGCTGTTCCAACCCGCAGATCTCCGAGCGCCTGTACATGTCCCGCCGGACGGTGCAGGTGCACGTGTCACGCATCATGGCGAAGCTCGGCGAGTCCTCGCGGGTGGGGCTCGCCGTGGCGGCGACGTTGCGACAGCCTTGCTGAGCAGCGGGGCCGGGCGCCGATCCGTCTCCCGTCGGGGGGACGGATCGGCGTTGCGCCGCGCGAGGCCCGGGGGATCGTCCTCCTGTCCTGCCGGGTCTCGGCTGCGGTCCTGATCCGCGTCGGTCCCGATCCGCGTCAGTCGTGCGAGAACCGGAGGCTCGGCAGGATCCTGCCGAGCCAGGCCGGGGTCCACCAGGCGGCCCGGCCGGTCAGCCGGAGCAGGACGGGCAGCAGGACCAGCCGGACGAGGGCGGCGTCGAGCAGGACGGCCAGGCCCAGGACGATGCCCATCTCCTTCGGGGGCAGCGGGCCGGAGAGGGCGAAGGTGAAGAACACGGCGACCATGACGGCGGCGGCCGCGAAGACGACCCGGCCCGAATGGGTCAGCGACGCGACCATGGCCGTGCGGGGGTCGCCGCTGCGCTCGTAGTGTTCCTTGGCCGAGGCGAGGAGGAAGACGGTGTAGTCCATCGCGATCGCGAAGATCATGGCGAAGAAGAAGACCGGCGCCCACCCGTCGAGGAAGCCCTGCGGGGTGAAGCCGAGCAGTCCCGCCCCGTGCCCGTCCTGGAAGACGAGACGGGCGGCGCCGAAGGCGGCCGTGGTGGCGAGCAGGTTGGTGACGGTGCCGATCAGCGCGACCAGTGGCGCTTGCAGGGCGAGCAGGAGCAGGACGAATCCGAGCGCCAGGATGACTCCGACGACCAGGGGGGTCTTGGCGTTCAGGACGTCCTGAAGGTCGAGGTTCTCGACGGCGGCACCGCCGACCAGCGTCTGCTGGGGCAGGTGCCCGCGCAGTTCGGCGACGGTCGCCCGCAGGGCGGGGTCCGCGGGGTCGGCGGCCGGGACGGCCTGGATGAGCGCGAGGTCGGTACCGTCGGCCGCGTTCGTCGCCGGCATCACGGCCGCGATCCCGGGGTTGCTCCTGAGGACCACGGCGGCGGTCTCGGCCTGGGAGATCGGCGTCACGATCTGGAGGGCACCGGGAGCGCCGGCACCGAACGCCTCCTGAACGGCCAGGTAACCCGTCCGCGCGGAGGAGTCCGCGGGGATGACGGTGACGGACGGCATGGCGGTCCGGAGCCCGATCACGGGCACGGCGAGTGCCAGCAGGGCGACGAGAGCGGGGACGCCGTACCGCAAGGGGTGCGCCCACAGACGTTCGGCCCAGCCGGCGAAGCGGGGCGAACCGGCGGGGTCCGTGGGACGGGTGAACGGCAGGGGCGCCGCGTTGACCCGGAGGCCGAGGCTTCCGAGGACCGCCGGCAACAGCGTCAGGGTCGCGGCCAGGACGAACGCGACCGCGATCATGATGCCCAGCGCCATGGACCGGAACGCGGGTGACGGGACGAGCAGAACCGCGGAAAGGCTGACCAGGACGGTGGCGCCGGACAACGCGACGGCCTTGCCGGCGGTGTCCATGGTCTCGCCGACGGCGTGCCGGGCGGCGCCGTGCCGGGCGAGCGCCCCACGGAAGCGCACGACGATGAACAGGGCGTAGTCGATGCCCAGGGCGAGGGCGAACATCATCGCGAAGTTCATCGCCCAGATGGACGTCGGTGTCAGGTGGTTGAGCAGCACCAGGGCACCCGCGGAGGCCGCCAGTCCCGCCATCGTCAGCAGCAGTGGGAGCCCGGCGGCGACCAGCGAGCCGAAGGCCAGCACCAGGATCGCGAGGGTCACCGGCCACGACAGCATCTCCGAGCGCATCATCGCGTCGTGGTTGGCGGCGTTGAAGTCGCTCCACAGGACGGAGGCGCCCGTGGCGCTCACCCGGACACCATCTCCGGACAGCGCCCCGAGCGGACCCTTGAGGTCGTCCGCCGCACGGACCATGGCGTTGGTGTCGGCCTTCGCGCCGGCCAGCACGACCGCGGTGCGCCCGTCGGGGCTGATCGTGGCGCCGGGTTGGGGCGGCACCACCTCGCTGATGCGCGGGTCGGCCCGCAGCAGCGCCATCGCCCGGTCGACGACCTGCTGAACAGCGGGGTCGGTCACCGGTCGGTCGGCGGCGATGACGACCTGGAGAGCCGAGGAGGCGTTGCCGTCGAAGTGCTGCTCGGCGAGCTCGCGGACGCGCACCGACTCCGAGCCGTTGGCCTGCCAGCCCGCGCCGGCCAGCGCGGACGTCACCTGCGGGGCGAAGGCGCCGAGCCCGGCGACCACGACGAGCCAGAGCACGGCGACCAGCCGCAGGCGGCCGGCAGCCCAGAGACCGAGCCGGCCCAGGAGACCCGGCGGTCCGCTCCGTTCGGGATGAAGGCGCTCACGCCTGCCCTCCGCCGGGCGGGGAGGGTGGTGCACCGGGTCGTGGTGCGGCGCGTGCGGGTGGTCGGTCGTCGTCATGCGGGGCCTCCGTGGGGGCAGCCGAAAGCGGGTGTGGGCAGGTGTGGTTCTCGGCACGGCGGCGTGCGTTCCCGATGCCCACCGGTGGGCCGTACGCATCGCGCCGGGTCGGCTATGCGACCGACCGGTGCTCTCGCAGGGTCGTCCGAAGCGAGCGGAGCGCGTAGTGGCAGCGAGACTTGACGGTGCCCGGGGGCACGCCGAGGATCTCGGCGGCGGCATTGATGGAGCGGTCCTCGAAGTAGACCTGCGTGACCACGGCGCGGTGCTGATCGCTCAGGGACGCCAGCGCCGAGCGAACCGACCAGGCCGTCAGGAGCAGGTCGATCTCGTTCGTGGCCGCGCTTTCGTCGAAGAGCGTGTCGGGGGCGTCGAAGCCGACCTCGACGGGCCGGTACCGGCGCGAGCGCAGGTGATCGATGAGCAGGTTCCCGGCCACCCGGTAGAGCCACGGCAGCGCGCTCCGGTGGTCGGACGACAGCACCTCGGGATGGTGCAACGCGCGGAGGAAGGTCTCCTGCGTGAGGTCCTCGGCCAGCTGCGGATCCCCGAAGGTGCGCTTGGCGAGGTAGGAGAGGACCGCGGGGCGGTGCATGGCGCTCAACCGGCGGAACGCGACCTCGGACATCCGGGCCCGGACGGCCGGGGAGCCGTTCACCCGTGTGGGTCTGCTGTGGGTGAGCGTTCTCATGAAGGTCCTCGCGCGTCGATCAGGGAGTTGTGCCGGTCGTGCCGACGGTCGAGGTTTGCATGGCGGAAAAGAGGGAAACATCCGCCAGCTAGGCACGTCTGGGCAGTCGGTCGGTTGGCAGGCGGGGACACGGCCGGGGCGGTCGGCCTCGACATCGGCTACACCCGCAGCACCCGACGACTCCCCGGTACAAGCCGTCTGACCTGTGCTTTTGTGCCGACTGGCGGATATCTCTCCAGCCACGAGAGCGGCGAGTACCGGCTCACTGCGGCCGGGCGGAGCCGCAGTGAGCCGGGAGGGGCTCAAAGCTTCGCGATCGTCGTGGTGGTGCGGTGGGCCGCGCCGGCGGTCTTGATGATCGAAGTGGCGCCGATCGGCACGATCTGCCGGTCGGCAAGCGGCCCGGCGCGCGTCCGTGGCCTCCCGCTCGGCAGCCGTGCCGGCATCCTGTTCCGGCTATCTTCGGGGCCGAACGCCCGCCGAAGAGAGGGAACGACCCGCGATGACCAGCCAGGCAGCACCGTTCGACGACCTGGACCGCAAGATCGTCACCGCCCTGATCGACAACGCCAGGGCCAGCTTCGCCGAGATCGGCGCGGCGGTCGGCCTGTCGGCCAGCGCGGTCAAGCGCCGGGTCGACAGGATGCGGAAGGACGGTGTGATCACCGGCTTCAGCGCCACCGTCAGACCCGCTGCCCTCGGCTGGCGCACGGAGGCCTACGTGGAGGTGTACTGCGACAGCGCCGCGCCGCCCAGACGCCTCGCGGAAGTCGTGCGCGACCACCCTGAGATCACGGCTGCCATGACCGTGACCGGCGCCGCCGACGCACTGCTGCACGTCCGGGCCACCGACGTCGAGCACTTCGAGGAGGTGCTGGAACGGATCAGGAGCGAGCCGTTCGTCCGCAAGACGATCAGCTGCCTGGTGCTGACCCACCTGCTGCCGGAGAGCCCGGAAGCCGGGATCGGCCAGCCGGCACCCCGGGGCGCAACGAACGTGCGCTGATCGCCGACATCACGCAGCGTTCCGGCGCATTCGAGCAGCTGTTGCGCCTTGTCGTGCGGTGCGGTGGGTTCCTACCGTTGGGGCATCCCCTGATCGTCACTCATCGGAAGCGGAGGACCCCTCTGTGCTCACGAGCCACTCTGCGTCCACGAACGGCGTGCGCCCCCGGCGCTACCTGACCTGCGAACCCACCCACTTCGACGTGCGGTACGCCATCAATCCGTGGATGCGTGAAGACACCCAGGTCGACAGCGCCCTCGCCCGCGCCCAGTGGGAAACGCTGATCCGCGCCTACCGCGAGCACGGCCACACCGTGGAGACGGTGGACCCGATGGAGGGACTGCCCGACATGGTGTTCGCGGCCAACGCGGCCCTGGTCCTGGGCGGCCGGGTCTTCGGCTCCCGGTTCCACGCTCCCCAGCGCCGGCCCGAGTCCGTCGCGTACGGGAGCTGGTTCAAGGCAGCGGGCTTCGACGTCACCGAGGCGGAAACGGTGTGCGAGGGCGAGGGCGACCTCGTACCGGCAGGCCCCTTCATCCTGGCGGGCACGGGTTTCCGGACGACCACGGCGGCCCATCACGAGGTGCAGGAGTTCTTCGGCCTGCCGACGATCAGCCTGCACCTGGTGGATCCCCGCTTCTACCACCTGGACACCGCGCTGTTCGTCCTGGACGACCGGAACATCGCCTACTTCCCCGACGCGTTCTCCCCCGAAAGCCGCGCGGCACTGGAGCGCCTCCACCCGGACGCGGTGATCGCCACCCTCGAAGACGCCCTGGCGTTCGGCCTCAACTCCGTCTCGGACGGACGCCACGTCTTCGTCGCCCCACAAGCCGAAGGCCTCATCGGTCGGCTCGCCGACCACGGATACGTTCCCGTCCCCGTCGACCTGTCGGAATTCCACAAGGCCGGCGGAGGCATCAAGTGCTGCACCCAGGAGATCCACGCATGACCACCCCCACGAGAACCCACCGGACCACCCCCGCACCGCACTCGTCGGCCGAGCTGATCAGGGCGGAAGCGCCGGTCCTCGCGCACAACTACCACCCCCTGCCCGTGGTCGTCGCCCGGGCCGAGGGCGTCTGGGTCGAGGACGTCGAAGGCCGCCGCTACCTCGACCTGCTGGCCGGCTACTCGGCCCTCAACTTCGGCCACCGTCATCCGGCGCTGACCGCGGCCGCGCACGACCAACTCGACCGGCTCACCCTCACCTCGCGGGCCTTCCACCACGACCGCCTCGGCGGCTTCGCCGAGGGGCTGGCCCGACTGACCGGCCTCGACATGGTGCTGCCGATGAACACCGGCGCCGAGGCGGTGGAGAGCGCCATCAAGGTCGCTCGCAAATGGGCGTACGAGGTCAAGGGCGTCGCCAGGGACCGGGCGACGATCGTCGTGGCCGCCGAGAACTTCCACGGCCGCACGACCACCATCGTGGGATTCTCCAGCGACGACACGGCCCGGGCCGGATTCGGCCCCTTCACCCCGGGCTTCCGCGTCGTTCCCTTCAACGACCTCGCCGCGCTCGAAGCAGCCATCGACGAGACGACGGCGGCCGTGCTGATCGAACCCATCCAGGGCGAGGCGGGCGTGGTCATCCCGGACGACGGATACCTCACCGGCGTCCGTGACCTGACCCGGCGTGCGGGCTGTCTGTTCATCGCCGACGAGATCCAGTCCGGCCTGGGCCGCACCGGCCGCACCCTGGCCGTCGACCACGAATCCGTCGTGCCGGACGTCCTGCTCCTCGGCAAGGCCCTCGGCGGCGGCATCGTCCCGGTCTCCGCAGTCCTCGCCCGCCGCGACGTCCTCTGCGTGCTGCGCCCTGGCGAGCACGGCTCCACCTTCGGCGGCAACCCCCTGGCCGCGGCGGTCGGTTCGGCCGTCGTCGACCTGCTGGCCACCGGGGAGTTCCAGCGCCGTGCGGCCGAGCTGGGCACCGTACTGCACACCGGCCTGGCCGCCCTGGCCGGGCGGGGGATCACGGGCTTCCGGGCGCGTGGGCTCTGGGCGGGCGTGGACATCGATCCGGCCATCGCGACGGGCCGTGAGATCAGCGAACGGCTCATGCACGAGGGCGTCCTGGTCAAGGACACCCACGGTGCCACGATCCGCCTCGCCCCGCCCCTGACGATCACGCGCGAGGAACTGGAGTCGGCCCTGGCGTCGCTGGAAAAGGTCCTCGGGCAGAGCAGTTAGCGCAGACCTGTGCCGCTCGACGAGGATGCGGCCGAGGACTTCGCGGCGGATGCTGCCGATGACGCGCTCGCAGTGGGCGCAGGTCCTCGCACGAGTCGGCCGAACGTCGGTGCTCACCGGGCTTCGGCCGTCAGGTGTTCCGGCGGTAGTAGTCGATCGAGACCTTGACGGGCCCGTCGTCCGGGGTGGCCGAGAGCAACCGGACGACGGCCAGGTCGCGGCCGTCGTTCCCGCGGACACAGAACGCCCGGTCGTTGAGGGTGGTGAAGTCGAGCCGGCGGGTGGGCCGGCTGCCCAGGCCCTTGAGGCAGTCGGCGGTTCCCAGACGGTTGTCCGTGCCGACGTAGGCGTCGTTGTTGTCTGCGAGGAGGAACTCGTTCGAGGTCCGGGCGATGAACCAGGGCGCCGTCTCCTCCGGTACGACCTTTCCGTTCGTGAGGTCGAACTCGTAGCTGTGGTCGGACGAGACGAGTGTGGTGCCGGTGTACACGGCGGTGTACTCGGGAGCGGCGGTCGCCGGGGCGGGGGAGGTGAACGGGGTTTCCGGGGCGGTATCGGTTGCCGTCGTGTCGTCGGCGGTGGCCGGGTTGCCCTGGTCCGACGTGTGGAGGAGGAGGAACATGCCGGCCGCGCCGAGAACGAGAGCGACTGCGGCGATCAGGGCCGTCCGGCGGCGGGAACCCCGGCGGGCCCAGCCGCGGCCCTTTCGGGCTTCGGGCGCCGGGACCCTGGTGGAATCGGTGGCTTCGGGGGCCGGTGGCCCGGGGTCCAGCACGGTTGCGACGGGTGCCACCGCCGTTGCCCCGTCGTGCGGTGGGGGCGCGATGAGGACCGTCTGCGCCTCGGAGGGAGCCCGAGGGAGGTCGCTGCGTCGGGCGATCTCGGCGTTCACCTGCGAGGGGAGCCAGCCGTCGGCGAATCGCAGGTGCCCGACGAGGACGGGGTGGGCGTGGACGGTTTCGATCACCTGCGCAGTGGTCGGGCGGCTTTCGGGCTGCTTCGCCATGCACCAGCCGACGAGGCTGCGCAGGGAGGCGGGGACGAGGGAGAGGTCCGGCTCCTCGTGGACCGCGCGGTACAGGGCACCGGAATCCGAACCGCCTCCGAAGGGAGGCGTGCCCCCGGCGACGTAGGCGGCCAGGGCGCCTAGGGCGAACATGTCGGTGGCGGGCGTGGCGGGCAGACCCCGGGCCTGCTCCGGGGCCATGAAGCCGGGGGAGCCGATGCGCAGTCCGGTACCGGTGAGGGCGAGGGCGTCGGCGGCGCGGGCGATGCCGAAGTCGATCACGCGCGGGCCGTCGGCGGCGAGGAGGACGTTGGCGGGCTTGAGGTCGCGGTGGACGACACCGGCGGCGTGGATCGCCTGGAGCGCTTCGGCGATGCCGGCGATGAGGAGCAGGACGGTCTGCTCGGCGAGTGGCCCGTTGTGCTTGACGACCTGGTGGAGCGAGGGACCGGGCACATAGGTGGTGGCGAGCCAGGGCATGGCGCAGTCCACGCCGGCGTCGACGACCTGGGCGGTGTAGAGCCCGTGGATCAGACGCGCGCTGGCGACCTCCTGGGCGAAGCGCTGCCGGAACTCGGGGTCCTCCGCGAACTCGGGCCGGACCACCTTGAGAGCCACCGGCCGGCCGCCGCGGGTGTACGAGAGGTAGACCCGTCCCATCCCGCCGGATCCCAGCCGCGCGAACAGACGGTAGCCACCGACCATGGCCGGGTCGTCGTCGGTCAGCGGCCGAAAGGCGGCGGGCGCGGTGGTGTCGGCTCGGTGTACGGACATCTGGGGCTCTCTCGGCGGGGCTGGGACACGCTGGGGACGGTCACCGAACGTGAGGAACATTCCGCCGGATGCTCCTCACGTCCGGTGGCTCGGGCGGAAGCGGCGCGCGACCCCCGGGGGGACGGGGTCGCGCGCTACGGAAGGACAGTCTTCCGCCGCGATGATGAGGTTTTGATGAGGACGACCCGGGCCCGGCCCGGTGCGTCTTCAGGAGCCGCGGCGTACGGCGGACGATCACCTGCCGGCGGTCCCGCCGCGGTCGGCACGAGCACCCCGCCCGAACCTCGTGCCGGACCCGCGATCGCAGCCCGGGGCCGACAGCGCTCGCCGTGCCGGACGTCGGCACCGGAGCGGTGAGCACCTCGATGGCCCCGGCTGGACGCGGACAGCGGGCGGCCGGCTGACAGCCACCGACCACGTTCGCCGCGCACGGCTTCTCCGCCGCCACGAGCCGGCCCCCGGGCCGCCCGGCAGGGTTTCACCGACCCCGGCGGCAGAGCGGGTCACTGTGCCGGCCGACGATGATCGTTCCCGTCGGGAACCGCTGCGTGGAGCGCGGCTACGACGGGGAGGCGGCCTTGGCCCGCGGTGGGAGGCGGAGGGTGAAGCGGGCGCCGCCGCGCGGGCTGGTGCCGACGTCGAGGGTGCCGCCGTGGGCGTGGGCGACCCAGGAGGCGATGGACAGTCCGAGGCCAGTGGAGCCGGAGCCGCTGTGGAAGCGTTGGAAGAGCGAGTCGGCCAGGGCCGGGGGTATTCCCGGGCCGGCGTCGTCGACGGTCACGGTCCCGTCGGCGGCGACGGTGAGTTCGACGTCCGCGGGCCGGCCCGGGGCGTGGCCGTGCAGGAGCGCGTTGCCGAGGAGGTTGGCCACCGCTCGCCGGATCAGGTCGGGATCGGCGTCCACGACGACCGGTTCGGTGCGTACGGTCACACGGTGCCCGCCGGTCTCGGTGTCGTCGGCGACCACCTCGACGAGCTGGTCGAGGCGCAGTGGCTGGCGGGCCAGGGTGCCGACACCGGCCATCAGCCGGGCCCTGGTGAGCAGGCCGTCGATCAGGTCGCCCATCCGGGTCGCCAGCCGCACGGTCCGTTCCAGTGCGGCTGCGCGGTGGGCGTCGTCGCGCAGCGCGGTCTCCGCGAGGCTGCGCAGCGAGGCGGTGGGGGTGCGCAGGTCGTGGGCGGCGTCGGCGAGGAACTCCTCCTGCTGCTGCAGTGCCGTCAGGGCCGGCCGGATCGCCCTTCCGGAGAGCAGGTGCCCGGCCAGGGCGGACAGGGCCACCAGGACCGCGCAGCCCGTCACCAGCAGCAGTACGAGTTTGCGGTGCTCGGCCTGGCCACTGGTGGTGTCGCCGACTGCGACCACCGCGCCGGCCGACGATTGGCCGCCTGCTCCGGTGTAGGGCTGGGCGAGCAGCCAGATCTGGTGGCCGTTCTCGCTGCGCGCCTCCACCTCGGTGGCCGATCCGTCTCGCATCGCCGTGGCAGCGACCGCTTCGAGGTCTTCGACGCCGGCTCGTACGCAGGGTTGGTGCGGGGTGTACGCGATCGTGGGCCGGTCGGCCGTACCGGTTACCACGGTCACCGGCGGGCACGAGGTCTCCACGGCGTCCAGCAGACTCTGCGCGTCGAATCGGCCGTTGTCGTCGAAGCTCACATACGGGATGGCCTGGCTGGCCTGGAGGTTGAGCGTGTCGTCGAGCTCGGTGCGCCAGGAGTTGTCGTCGGTGCGGATGGCGAACGCCGCCAGGGCGATCAGTCCGACCGCGCTGGTCAGGGCGAACAGTGCCGTGAGCCGCCAGCGCAGCCGGCGGATCCGGGCCGCGGCCGTCATCGCCGGCCGCTGTCGCCGACGCGGGCGCGGGCGCAGGCGCCGGGCTGCGGCGCTCATCGCCGGCCGCTGTCGTCGGCGGTGGGTGGTGCCAGCCGGTAGCCGACCCCGCGGACCGTGTGGATCAACGGCGGATCGCCGAGCTTGCGGCGCAGCTGGGAGACCAGGACCTCGACGACGTTGGAGTTCGGCTCGGCCATCTCGTCCCAGCACTTCTCTATGAGGTCGGCGCGGGGCACGGCCTGGTCCGCCCGGGCCGCGAGCAGTTCCAGCACGGCGAACTCCTTGCGGGTCAGGACGAGCAGCACGCCACCGCGGTGCACCTGGCGGCGGGCGGTGTCGATCTCCAGGTCGGCGAAGCGCTGCACCGGAGGCCGGAGGGTCGTCGCCCGTCGGCACAGGCTGTGCACCCGGGCCGCCAGCTCGGGCACCGCGAACGGTTTGACCAGGTAGTCGTCGCCGCCGACGGCGAACCCCTCGACCCGGTCGGCGACCGTGTCCCGGGCGGTGAGGAACAGCACCGGGACGGTGTGCCCGGCGCGGCGCAGTTCATGGACGAAGTCGACGGCGTCCCCGGAGGGCAGCATCCGGTCGAACACCGCGCAGTCGTACTCGGTGACGAACAGCGCCTCGTCGGCGGCCGGAAGATCGGCGACCTCGTCGACGGCCAGCCCCTCGCCGCGCAGTGCCGCGGCTACCGCGAACCGCAGGTCAGCGTCGTCTTCGACCACCAGTACTCGCACGGCGGTCAGGATAGCCCGGCCCGGCGTCCGGCCTCGTGGCGGACCTCATCAAATCCTCAGCCTCCCTCCGGAATCCTCCGGTGACGTGACAGCGGAATCGAACAGGAGGAGCCGGGCAGTGCGGCGGTCGGTCCGAGAGACACGTGGGCGCGCCGGTGTGCGGCGACGCGGGACACCCCCGGGCGTGGGCCCCAGCGCCCCCCGGGGCCCGGCCGGGCCCGGCCGGCGTCCTCGCTTCGGCTGCGGTGGGCCGCCGGGGCGCCGGCGCTGCTGGCCGTCGCGGGCGCGGCGTCGGACGTGAACGGCCCGGACCGGCGGTGGGCGGTCCGGACCAGCAGTGGGCGGTCCGGCAGGTCCGCAGGGCGGTCAACGCCGCGGGCCTCTCCCAGGCGTCCGACGCCGCGGATTCGAAGCGCCGGTTCAAGGAGGCCCGAGAACACCGCGGGCACCTGGCCGGCCACGTGCTCGACGCCACCGGCCCGCCCGCCCGCGCCCTGCGCGCCGTGAACAGCTCTGACCAGAACCGACGGAGTACCCCCATGAAGCACCCGACCATCAAGCGCGGCAGCCTGATCCTGGCCCTGGCCGTACTCGGCGCGACGACACTCGCAGGCTGCCACGACGCGGCAGAGGACACGCACGCGCCGCCCACCGCTGCCGCGACGGCCGACCCCGCCGAGCAGAGCGCCCTGCAAGCCTTCTACCAACAGAAGCCCACCTGGACACCATGCGGTGAGCTGCAGTGCGCCGCACTGACCGTTCCCATGGACTACGCACACCCCGAGAACGGCCAGACCTTCACCCTGCCGCTGGCCAAGAAGGCCACGGCGGACCCCGCCCGGCGCATCGGCTCCCTGGTCTTCAACCCCGGCGGCCCGGGCGCCTCCGGAGTGGGCCAGCTGAAGGACGGCGGCGTCTCGTCCTTCACCGAACGGACCCGCGCCCGCTTCGACATCGTCAGCTTCGACCCACGCGGCGTGGCCGGCAGCAAGCCCGCCATCGACTGCGGCCCCTCCGACGCCACCGACCAGGACCAGCCCGCCTCCGACGACACACCGATGAGCGTGTACCCGAAGACCGAAGCCGAACGCAACGCCGCGCTCGCGGACGCCGAGAAGCAGGTCGCCGCCTGCAAGGCCCACAGCGGGGCGATCCTGCCGCACGTCGGAACCTTGGACGCCGCCCGCGACCTGGACGTGCTGCGCGCCGCCCTCGGCGACCGGAAGCTCAGCTACCTCGGCTGGTCCTACGGCACCTACCTCGGCACCGTCTACGGCGAACTGTTCCCCCACCGGGTGCGCGCACTCGTCCTCGACGGAGCGATGGACCCTTCACTCACCTGGTCCGAACAGACCCTCCAACAGGGCAAAGCCTTCCAGAAGTCGGTGGACGACTACGCCCGGCAGTGCGCCACCGTCGTGCACGACGCCTGCCCCGCCACCACCCCGGACGGCATCCGCAAAGTGATCACCGACCTGTACGCACGGACCTCGAAACACCCACTGCGCATCAAGGGCACCACCCAGCGGCTCGACGAGAACCTGCTGCTCACCGCCATCACCATGTCGATGTACACGCCCGAAGCCCAGTGGCAGGACCTGTCCGAGGCGCTCCGCGCCGCACGCAACGGCGACGGGACGAAACTCGCCGAACTCGCCAGCCCCGGCATATCCACCCAGGACAACAACCCCGCGAGCACCCCCGACAACGGCCCCGACGCCGGATCCGACCCGAGCGCCACCACCGAGCAGGCCCCCGACAACTCCTCCGTCGCCATCACCGCCGTCAACTGCCTCGACCAACCACACCCCCGGGACCCGCAGCCCTACTGGGACCTGCTGGAGCGCGCGAACAAGGAGGCCGGAGCCATCGGCACCTCCACCGTCCTCGCCGAACTCACCTGCAAGGACTGGCCCGCCGGACAACAGCAGCCGCACCGCGTCCACGCCGACGGCCTGCCCCCGGTCCTGGTCGTCGGCACCACCGGCGACCCGGCCACGCTCTACCCGTGGGCTCAGAGCCTCGCCACCCAACTGCCCGGCGGCATGCTGCTCACCTACAAGGGCCTGGGCCACACCGCCTACGGCCGCAGCAACGCCTGCGTCACCGACGCCGTGGACGCCTACCTCACCGACCTCAAACCGGTTCCGGGTGGAACGACCTGCTGATCCGCGTGTGTTCCGGACACGACGCCGCGCGGCCCCGGCGCACCCGACCGCCTCGGTGACCTCCCCCACCGGGGACGTCCGGACGAACCGCTCGGAAGCGCCCTGCGTACGACGCTGATACCAGGACGAGTCTCCGGGTGGGGAATTGACGCCGAGGTGGTGTCGGTGTCCCGGAATCCGCCGGGAGGCCATGGGCCGGCCGGAGCGAGTGACGCACCCGAGACGGTGGACGAACGACGACCGGCGGGACCGGTAACTCGACCTGGCCGCCCATGAGTTCCGGTGCGCCTTCGGCTGGTCATCGGCCCGCAGGCAGGGGGGCGGTCCCAACCGTGCGGACCGGTCAGCCTCGTGTGCCTCGCGTGGAATCGGTGAGTGGTGTTCAGCCGCGGCGGCCATGCTCCATCTCGACCTGGCCTACCTGCTGCCCGGTCACCAGATCCCGCAACTTGGCGCGCGTCTCCGGGTCCGTCGAGTACACGACGGTGCCGATCATTCCCCGCGTCAGCAGCACCTTGTAGGTGTTGCGGATCAGGCGGTCGATGTCGGCGTCGGTGGTGGACTTGCGGAAGACGGGGTCCTTGGACGCGGTCCGGTCGGTGATCCACTGGTCGGTGCGCCAGACGAGGTCCGGTCCGAGGATGACGCCGCTCCAGTCGTACTCGAAGCCCTGGGCCGTGTACACGCAGCCGACCTGGCCGAAGCCGGCCGGGTCGGTGGCCCACAGCGCGGCCGGCGGGGCGCCGGCGACCGAGCGGTCGCCGTACACGTTCCACGGGCGGGCCCAGTCGCCGATGTGCACGTCGAGGGGGAGCGGGTCTCCTGGGGCGACCTTGGTGGTCCACTTCCAGCAGTACCCGGCCGACATGCGGGCACCGTACCCCTCCGCGCGCCGGGCATCGAGGAACGCCTCCAACTCCTGGGGGCTGTCGACCACCTCCAGGGCGACCTTGCCATCGGGCTCCCACCCGACGGGGCCGCCGGCCTCCAGGCCCAGCAGGCGCACCACCCAGTGCAGGTAGGCATCGCTGCCGCCGCAGCGGAACTGGCTGTCCAGCTCGACCACTTGGCAGTTCAGGCCCTTCACGGCGGCGGCGGCCCTGATCTGGGCCACCGTGCCCATCTCGCCCGGCCGCACTACCTGGTGCTCGTCCAGCAGGAACACGGGCACCCGGGCGGCGTCGATCAACTCCTCGATCTGGGGCTTGCCGGTGCGCTGGGCGGCCCGGGTGTAGCGGTTCGCCGACGTCTCCCGGATCCGGTGGGCCTCGTCGCAGATCAGCACGTCCAGCCCGTTGCGCTCGGCGGTCATGAAGCTGTTGAAGTACTTGAACAGGTCCTGGACCGCACGCTTCCGTGCGCCGGCGACCCGACGCATCGTGGTGGTGAACGAGCTGGAGCCTGTCGCGTGCAGGGCCGTGACGCCACGCCGGTACAGATCACCCAGGAGAGACAGCGCGATGACGCTCTTCCCGGTACCCGGGCCGCCCGTGATGACGACGACCTCCTTGTGGTCGGACTGCTGCGCCTGGCGGACTGCGCGCAGCACCAGCTCGTAGGCGACGCGCTGCTCGTCCAGCAGGACGAACTGTTCGCGCTCGCGGACCTCTTCGGCGGCGACCGCCATCAGCTGCTTGGACGGGGCCACCTTGCCCGCGAGCAACCGGTCCGCTGCCTCCGCGCCGGAGACCGGCTTCAGCCTCGTTCGGAGGTACTGGATGAACTCCCCGCGGCGCTCGGCGGTGAAGAGCCGGCCGCGGGCGTCCTGCGGGACCTCGTAGAGGCCCTGGACGCCGAACTCCGTCGCGTTGTGGAGGAAGGCCACGCCGGACAAGCGCTCGGGATGGGCGGCGAGTGCGCCGTTGAAGGAGATGAGGTAGTCGCAGTAGCCGCGGACCTGCTCGATGGGGTTCAGCACCGGCCGGGTGTACGCGTCGACCCGGCAGAGCAGCGGCTCGCCGTCCTCCGGCAGGGCGCTGCTCCACTGCTTGAGTTCGACCACCACGTACGACGGTTCGCCGGTGCCCGGGTGGACGCCGGCGAGTATGACGTCCGCGCGCTTGCTGTTGAGTGGCAGCGAGTACTCGAGGAGTACCTCGACCATGCCGAGCCCGGCGTCCAGGAGCGCGTTGGTCAGGACCGGGATGCTGCGTTCCCAGGAACGCACCTCGGACGGGCTCGGCTTGTGGCCGTGCTTGTGGACGAACTGGTCGATGAGGCGTACGAACAGTGATCCGGCCAGGCTCTCGGCGGCGACCGCGGACGCGGAGTCGCGGAACAGCAAGGAATGCTCCCAGGCAGCACGAAGTGACTCGTGCGGGTGGGGGCATGTCCCTGAAGGGAAGCCCGGCGGGCCGCGCTGATGACAGGGCCAAACCTACAACGGAGAGTCTGAGCTCGTACCCGAACACCTGAGCCTTCACCAACGCACGGCGGACCGGGAACGGGGGCGGGGACGGCTTGCGCGGCCGACAGAGTCCCGGAGCAGCCCGGCCTGTGCGGGGAGAGAGGCGCTCGTAGGGACGGGGCTGCTCCGAGGGCTTGGGCCACGACAGCTGCGACGGAGTCAGGGAGTTTCCGGAGCGGGGAAATCCGGGGATTTGCCGGGGACTACGTGCCGATCACCATGACGGTCGGACAGCTTGAGTCGGCCGAAGGGCCGGGTGAGGTCGTCGTGGTCGTGGTGGCGGGCGTAGGTGGGGGGCTTGAGCACGTCCTCCTCGGTCCGCGGCCGACCGGTCGGGTATCCGGCCTCCGTCAGGTCGTCGTCGGGATCCGATCCGGTGCGCTCGCGTTCGACGGCGCGCTCCAGCGCCTCGTGGCCGGACCTGCGGGTGCGGAAGCCGCTGCGGCATCGCTGCCGACGGCGCCCGCCCGCCGAGGGCGCGTCGGAGGTGTGGGCCCAGGAGCCCTGGTGCGTAGGGCGGTTGGGGCTCGGGGTCGGTGGCGGCGCGGGCTCCTGGGGCCGCGCCGCTGTGCGTCGGGTCGGCTGGGTCGTGGGTGTCGGGGGTCAGGCGAGGGCGAGGGCGATGACGAGGATGGCGATCAGGGCGGCTGAGATGCCGAGGACGAGGCGGACGTTGCGGGTCTGGGGGTCCGGTGGGGTCGTGGGGCGGGGGGACCTCGGTGGGGTGGCGTGGCGGGGGCCGGGGGGTGGAGTGATCGGCGGGGGGTCGGGTTCGGTGGGTGCGGGCGGGGGGCTGGTGGGTGGCTGTGGGGTGGGAGCGAGGGGAGGGGTTTCCGGTTCGGGGTGTGGCTGTGGCTTTGGTGGCTGTGACTGGGGCTCGGGCTGGGCGCGGGGCGGGGTGGTGGGGGGCGGGTAGACCAGTCGTTGCCAGACCCGGGTCGGGAGGTCGGGCGCCGGGTCGTTCGACTCGGGTGGGGGGACGAGCCGGCGGAGCAGGTCCTGTTCGACGGCGGAGTTGTCGCGCTGGAGCTGGTCGAACAGGGTGATGAGGGCCTGCTCGTGCCGGGGCTCCCGGGTGTACGGGGCGACGGCCCAGTCGAACAGCCAGACGGCGCGTTCGACGAGCTGGTCGTCGGGGGCGTCGTGCTCGCCTTGGGGCGCCCGGTCGGACCGGTAGAGGTAGAGCTGCTGTCGCAGGACCTCGGCGCAGAGCAGGTGGCAGTCCTCCGGGGTCCGCGAGCCGGTGAGGCTGCAGAGGACGAACAGCAGGCGCTTGGTGGCGGTGCCGGAGAGGTCCTCCTCGCGCAGCAGGTCCAGCAGGGGCCCGTCACCGATGCCGGTGGACAGGCCGACCAGGCGGGGGAGGACGTCTTCGGTGGGGGCGGGGTCGTCGAGCTCCCGGCGCAGGGACGGCGGCGGGCGGTGGTCGGCGGGCGGGTCGGTGTAGACGCCTCGGTCGTCGGAGTCGTCGTGGCGGTCGGCATCGCCGTCGGGGGCCGGAGACGGCGGCTCGGGATCGTGGTCGAGTGGGCCGTGGTCGAGCGGGTGGTGTTCGGCGGGCCGGTGGTCGGCGGTGGGCCGGCGGTCGTCGTCGCGGCGGCTGGGCCGGGTGTCCTCCGGCCGGGGTGGTTCCGTGCGGCCGGGCCGCGGGCGGCTGCCGCGGTCGACGCCGAGGACGTGGGAGAGCCGGCGCAGGCGTTCGGCGGTCGACAGGGTCGCGGCGTCCCGGAGGTCGTTCGCGTGGAGTTCGGACAGCCCCGGGGCCCGTACGGGGCGTTCCAGCACGAGCTCGACCATCCGGGCGGCCAGGGTGTGGGCGAAGTCGCTCTCGGACCGCCGTGGGTCGACCCGCGACCGTGCGCCCTGGTGGCCCGCGTCGGTCGTCCAGTCCGTGACCCAGGTGACCGCCAGGTCGTGGCGGTCCGTCACGTCGTAGGTCGCGAAGGTCCAGGGCTGGCCGAGCCAGTCGCGGCCGAAGATCTCGTACAGGCCCCTGATCACGGCGGCGGAGCGGTTGCGGTCGGGCCAGCCGGGCAGGGAGTCGGCGCGCAGCGACAGCCGGGCCCCCGGGCGGCGCAGCAGGGCCGCGACCGCGACCGTGAGCGCGTCGGTGACCTCGCCGATCCGGCCCGGGGTGTCGGGCCAGGCCTCCTTGGCGGTGTCCGCCAGCAGGGAGTACTCGACCCGGCCGCACCGGCCGGTGGTCGTCTCGGCGAACTCCTGGGAGCCGAACGGCCAGCCGTACAGGGCCAGGGCGAGCCGGGGGCCGAGCAGGTCCTGGTCACCGAGCAGCAGGTGGCAGGCGGTGTTGGGCCGCCCGCCCGCGTCCGTGGTCGGCCAGCGCCGGATGACGGCGGCCTCGCCGCGTTTGGTGAGGGTGCGGACCAGGCTGGGCCGCGCCGCGCCGTCCACCCGGAGCAGCGGGGCGAGTTCGCGGGAGAGGTCGTCGGCGCGCTCCGGGGAACAGGACCAGGCAGTGGCGGCCATGCCGGAGCTGCGGCGCCCCTGGTTGCCCTTCCAGCGGAACACGACCTGGTCGACCGACTCCTCCGGGCCGCCGGCGCTCATCGGGCCACCTCCGGGCCGGCGGGGCCGTCGGCCAGCTCGATGATGCCGTGCATCGCGAGCAGCGAGATCAGCGGTTCCAGCACCCGCTGCGCCCGGACGCCGCGCGGGTAGCGGCTGTCCTCCTGCCGGCCGCCGGTGGCGGAGGCGATGTGCATGGTGCAGTGCAGGGCGGTGTCGAAGGGGCGCAGCCAGGCCTTTCCGGCGTGGCGGTGCAGCAGCGCGTACACGTCGCGGCTCTCCTCGTAGAGCCGTCGGCGGCTCAGGGGGACGGTGCCGGGCTCGGTCAGCCAGCGGTCCACCGGGGGCTCGGAGCGCAGCAGGTCGGCCTTGGCGACCACGACCGCCGACGGGACGGTCAGGTACGGGCCGGTCCGCGGGATGCGGTCCAGGGCGGTGGCGAACGCGGGGTCGCCGTCCCGGCTGACGTGCAGGTCGAGCGCGGTGCGGATCTCGTCGAGCTGGGGCAGGGGCATGGCCAGGGTGGGGTCGACGACGAAGACCAGGGCGTCGATGCCGAGCAGGAAGCGCAGCAGCGCGTCGGTGCGCAGCAGGTCCTCGCCTGCGAGGTCGAAGAAGGCCAGCGGGCGGACCCGGCCGCGGGCGTCGGTGATCAGCAGGGACTCGACGAAGCGGGCGGACTCGCTGTCGCCCAGTCCGGCGGTGTGGGCGATCACGTTGCCGTCGCGCAGCGGCACCACGCGGTCGTTGAGGAAGCTGGCGTGCTGCTCCGGGTTGACGGACTGCCAGCTGACGCCGTACGGCTTCAGCCGGTCGTCGGCGATCTCGGCGATCATCTGGGTCAACAGGTGGCTCTTCCCGGTGTTCGACTGGCCGATCATGGCGACGGTCAGCGGACGCCCGTTGGTCAGGTAGGGCACCGGGATGTGGTGCGGCGGCGTCGTCTGGTTGCCCTGGCAGAGCTGGAAGGCGCCGCGCAGTTCGTCGGCGAGCAGCCGGGCGCTCTGGCGCTCGGAGAACGCGTACGGCTGGAGTTCCTGGACGGCGTCGGGGACGTGGAGCGCGTTCGGGTCGAAGCGGATGTACTCCAGGCAGTAGGGGCAGAGCACGCCGCCGGAGTCGTCGGCGGCCCCCGCCGTGCCCGGCGTCCCGTACGGGCCCGCGGGCGCGGCGGTGCCGTCGCCCGGGACGTCGGGTCCGTGCGGTGCGCCGTCCGCGCCGGGGCCGCCGGGCGGGTCGCCACCGGCGGCGCGCTTCAGGGAGACGGCGTGGTCGAACGCCGTGCGGTGCGCGGCGAGGCCGTCGCCGCCGACGGCGCGGCCGGCGGCGTGCCGGTCGGGGGAGAGCAGGCCCAGGAGCGCGGCCGGGGTGGGGCGGTCGACGGCGCGGGCGGCGAACGAGCTCCGCATGGTGTGGGCGAGCGAGCGGTGGTCGCCCAGGTCGGCCGGTGTCCGGTCGGAATCGCCGGGCCGCCCGGTGACCAGGCGGTACATCACCTGGGCGGTGCTCCACAGGGCGTCGCGGGGGTCGCTGTGCCCGGTGCCTTCGCGCAGCTCGGGGGAGGCGTACGGCGCGGGGCCGCGCGGGGTCCGCGGCCGTCCGGTGTGGGCGACCGCGTCCAGGCCCCACAGCTGGACGGAGCGGCCGTCCCAGCGGACCGTCGAGGGGGTGAGGCCCTGGTGGACGAGGCCGAGTTCGGCGAGCAGGGCGGCGGCGTCGACGAGGTCCCGCTCGATGGTGCGCAGTTGGGTACCGGCGAGGCTGTGCAGCCGGTCGGCCCGGTTGCCGCGCGGCGGCTCGTAGAGGACGAACGGCTCGGTCACGTCCAGGTCGTAGCCGATCACCACGGGGAAGAGCCGGGCGGCCTCGGTGCCGCCGAAGGTGCGGTGCAGTCGCAGGGCGGTCGCCGCCTCGCTGTCCAGCGCGTCCCGGGTGGCCTCGGTGACGCCGGCCCCGTCGGAGACGGCGGCCCGGACCTGGACGCACCGGAGGGTGCCGTCGAGCATCGCGTTGCGCATCCGGGGGACGCCGCGGTCGGGGCCGGACGGGTCGGGGCCGAACCGCGCGGCCGCGACCCGCCGCCGCCCGGCGGGGGTCAGGTACGGCAGGTCGACGCCCTTGCGGCGACCGGGGTCGTCGGGGCTCGGCGGGTGCGTGCCGGACCCGGTGGTGCTCACCACTGCTCCTCCTCCTCGTCGTACGGCGAGACGTGCCGTTGCCGGACCGTCTCGACCACCCCGGCGCGCAGCGCGGTCAGCCGCAGCCGGCCGGCGTAGCGCCCGGCGGCGGTCCGCACCTCCCGGCCGTCCTCGGCCGGATGGCCGGCCGCCGCGCTCCCGGCGGTGCCCTCGCGGGCGGCCTCGGGGGCGAAGCGGATCAGGGCGACCGCGTCGGGGTTGCGGCTGAGCAGGTCCAGCTGCTCGGCCGAGTTCAGTTGCAGGAGGCCTTGGCCGTCCTGCTCGGGGCCGATCGGGTCGGCGGCCCGGCGGATGTCGATGCCCAGCAGCCCGGACGGGCCGCTGCGCGCCCGGTGCGGGTCCGCGAACGGAGGGGCGGTCAGGACGTCGTTGCGGCGCAGGTGGTCGCGCGCCACGCCGAGCAGCTCGCGCACCCGTTCGGCGATCCGCTCCTGGGCGGCGTCACCGGCGTGGCCGCGTTCGACCGCCCCCCAGTACGGCTCCAGGGCGGTCAGGGCGGCGTCCGCCAGGTCACCGGCCAGGGTCGGCACCAGGTCCGGGCCGCCCTTGGCCTCCCCGCGCTCCAGCCAGCGCGGGCCGGGTCCGCCGGCGCCCGGGGTGATCGTGGGCGCGGCCGTGCGGGGACCGTGGGCGTCGCCGGAGCCGCGCGGGTCGGGCGTCGGGGCGCGGTCCCACCATTCCTCGTCGGCTTCGGCGGGGACGCTCGTCCAGTCGTCGTCCGGGGCGTCGTATCCGTCCCGGTCGTCCCGGCCGTACCCCCGGTAGGGGTCCTCGGACTCCTCCTCGGCGGTGCGACCGAGCCAGTCGTCCTCGCTCTCGGAGGCGGCCCCGGGCCGCTCGGCGGCGAGGTCGCGGGTGGCCTCCTCCTCGGCGGCGGCTGCGGTGGCCCGCAGCACGCCGACGACGGACAGCGCCGCGTCGGCGCAGTAGCGGCGCTCCTCGACCGCCCAGAACTCCCGCAGGGCACGGGCGAGCAGTTCGTCGAGGTCGTTCAGTTCGTCCTGCAGGGGCGTGATGCCGCGCTCCAGGCCCCACCGCTGCGCGTGGTCGTGCCAGCTGCGCAGCACCAGCCAGGCGGCGAGACCGAGACCGGCGAGCAGGCCGACCGTACCGGCCCAGACCGGCAGCCCGGTCCGGGCGGCCGCGGTGGCCGCGGCGGCGGCCCCGAGGACGGCGGCCAGGCCGAACCGGCCGGCGTCGGAGATCCGTCCGGAGCCGCCTGGCAGCCGGATCACGGTGGCCAGGACGCCCAGGACGAGCAGCGCCGGGACGGCGAGCGCGGCCGGCAGCGCCGGCCAGGTCCAGAGCCCGCCGGACGCACCGGCGAGCGCGGCTGCGGCCAGCACCCCGGGGCCGGGCGGATCGGGCGGCAGCGGACGGTCGGACGGGCCGGACGCCCGCAGCCCGTCCAGCTCGGCCAGGAGCGGGGCGTTGGACAGCGGCTGCACCTGTTCGGCGAGCAGCGCGAACCGCTGGGCCACCGAGCGCAGCGGCAGTCCGTCGCGGAGCAGCCCGACGGCGAGGCCGCGCAGGCTCTCGCCGATCCGCTCGCCGGTGGTGGTGGGCGGATCCACGGCGATGCCCAGCCGGGCCAGCCGGGTCGCGGACTCGGCGGCCGGCTGGGCGCCGGCGATGCCGCCGTCACTGCGCAGCACCTCGCCGACCACGCTGCCGTACCGGTCGAGCGCCTGCCGGCCCCGGCCGAGCGCGGCCTCCAGGGCGCGCCGGGCGGCGCCGGTGAACAGCCCGGCCGGGCCGCCGAGCCTGACCAGTTCGCCCTCCGCGGCGGCCAGCTCGGTGACCACCTCGTAGTACGCCCGGGACGCCGGGCCGCCGTCGACCCGCCGCCCGGGGGTGCCGGTGGTGGAGCCCTCGACCAGCCCGGCGAGGACGGTGGGGTGACCGCCGGTCGGGCTGCCCGAGGCCGTGCCGTGCGAGCCGGCGAAGCGGAGCAGTGCCTCGCTCCAGGCCTGGCCGCGGACCTCCGGGGAGAGGCCGTGCTCCATCACGCGCAGCGCCGGGGCCGCCACGCCGTCGGGCAGCGAGCCGAGCAAGTCCAGTGTCTCGTCGAACAGTTCGGTAACGGAGAGGAGGTCGACCAGCACCGCCAGGGCCTGCGGGTCGGCGGGCCCGGCCGGGTCGTCGGCGCCGTGCCCGGCCTGGAGGTCGCCGGCCCAGACCAGGCCGGCCTCCGGCGTGCGCAGGGTCGCGGGCCGCACCAGCCGGCGCTCCGCCGGGTAGCCCTCGGCGGGGTACGCGGGCAGCCCGCCCACCAGCAGGCAGACCACCCGCACCCGGCCGGGCGTGCGGTATCCCATGATCTGCTCGAACCGGGTGCGGTGCTCGCGCAGCCCGGCGGGGGTGTCGACCACCAGAAAGCGCTGGTCGTGCGGCTGGGCCAGGCCCTGGGCCGCGAGCCGGGTCGCGACGGCGCTGCGCAGCACGGCCGGGTCGTCGCCGGCGAGTTCGTCGGTGCGCAGGTCGAGGTGGACGACCGGTGGGGACAGCGGCAGGGGGGCGCTCACGCGGGCTCACCGTCCCGTCGCTCCGAGCCCGGGTGGTCCGGCTTCTCCCAGAAGGACCGGCCGCGCGGCTCGTCCGACGGGTCCCGGCGCGGTGGTTCGCTCCGGGGCGCCTCCCACGCGGCGTCGCGGTCGGTGTGCCGGGTGGGGCCCGGCTCCGCGGCCGGGGCGGGCGGGCGGTCCCAGTCCCACTCCGAGGCCCGGTCGTCCCTCCGGTCGGCGGGGCGGCTGTCGGCCCGGTCGGTGGCCGGGTCGTCGGTGCGGTCGACGGACCGCCGGTCGGCCCGGTCGGTGAAGCGGCCGGAGCCCGTCCTCCGGTCGTCGTGGCGCGGTGCGCCGGCCCGGTCGTCGTCCCGGTCGTCGGAGCGGTCGGCGGTGTCGGTGCGGTACCGGTCGTCGTGGTCGTCCGCGTGGCCGACGCGGCCGTCGTCGTCCCGGTACCCGCCCTCGTGGTGGCCGCGGTCCGTGCCGTACGCGTCGTCGTCGTACCCGGCGGCGCCCCGGCCCCGCCGGTCCGCGTCGTCGTACCCGTGTCCCCGCCCGGGACGGCGTCCCGCATCACGGTCGGTGCGGTCGGTGCGGTCCTCGCGCGGCGGCTCGGCCGTCGGGTCCCAGCCGCCGGGTCCCCGCGGGTCCGGCCCCCGTCCGTCGGGCCGGTCGACCGGGCGCGTGGTGCCGAAGTCGTCCTCCTCGCGCACCGGGGGGCGGGTGCCGGACCCGCCGTAGGCGTCGTCGTCGAGGTCCGCGGCGGCGCGCGGGGACAGTTCGCCGCGCAGGATGACGTCCAGCAGCGCCTCCAGGTTCGGCTGGACGGCCCGCTGGTCGTTGAACTCCAGCCGCAGCGCGGCCGGCAGGGTGTCCGCCCAGAACTGCCACAGCGGGCGGAACCAGCCGTCGACCCGTTCCCCGCCGGACTCCCGGCGGGACTTGAGCATCCGCAGCTGCTGGGGCGCGATCTCCTCGACCAGCTTGACGAACAGCGGGTCCGGCCGGCTCGCGGAGCGGGTCAGGCCCGCCGGGCGCGCCCCCATCAGCCGGCTGCAGTAGTCCTCCACCGTCCGTTCGTCGTCCAGCACCGTCCACCGCTCGTAGGCGCGCAGCAGCTCGGCCCAGCTGGAGACGCCGTTCTGCTGCTCGCCCAGGCGCAGCCGCACGCCCGGCACGTCCACCCCGCGCTCCCGGAACAACCGCAGCCGGATCACGTGGGGGGAGTGGTCGGGGCCCTCCAGCACGTCCACCTGCCCGTTCCAGAGGAGGGCCAGCAGCCGGTGCAGGATGAGCCGGCGGTCCGCCTCGGTGGAGACCAGCCAGTCGTCGCGGTGACCGAGGCGCTGGCGCCAGCGCAACACGTCCTCGGACTGTTCGTGGTCCTTCGCCTTCGCCCACTGGCGCAGCATCTTGCGGGCCTCGGGCACCTGGGTGAGGCTCATCTCGCTGCGGAACAGCACGACCGTGATCGACTGGGTCTCGACCCCCCGGAACTCCGCCCGGGCCTCCTTCGGCAGCCGCAGCGCCTTCCGCAGGAAGTCCTCCACCTCGTCCGCGGACTTCACCCGCGGGTACGTCACCAGGGCCTTCAGCGGCCCGGTGCCCTCCGGCACGAACCCGGCCGGCAGCAGCCCCGCCAGCTTGCGGCCGAACTGCTCCAGCGCCTCCTTGCTGACCTGCTCGGCGTCCTCCGCGCTGCCGGCCGCCGCGGCCAGCAGCACTCCCATCGCGGGCAGCAGCGGACGCTCCTCCAGCTGCTCCCCGCTCTCCGCGAACAGCCGCTTGACCCCCGCCTCGACGGCCGCCTTGACCTCGCCGACGGCACTGCCGGGGTTGCGCCGGCTGAGCGTGTTGGCGGAGCGCCACTCGTCGCCGCCGACCAGCCGCATCAGCAGGGCCGCCTCGTCCTCGGTGTCGGGCAGGCCCTCGCGGGCGGTGAGCCGGGCGACCAGGTCGTCGTAGAAGTGCTTCAGGTCGCGCTGCGGCGGCAGCAGGTACGAGACGCCGGTGCGGTCCTCGTAGAGCGTCTGGGACTGTTCGGCGAACGCCCGCGGCTCGTCCTTGGCGTGGTTGCGGAAGGCCGAGGCGAGCCGGGCGACCTCGGTGTCCAGCGCGCGGGCCGTCGGTTCCCACCGCTGCTGCTGGCTCTTCCAGCCCTCGTGCCACAGCTGCCGGCTGCGCCAGCGGTACCAGGCGTCCTGGGCGTGCAGCACGGCCTGGACGTCGTCGTCGCCCCAGCGCGGCTGGGCCAGGCCGCCCATCCGGCGCCGGATCCGGGGGACCGGCGGCGGCTGCTCGTGGGTGCCGGGCGGCAGCGGCGGGGTGTGGGTGCGCTGGTCGAGCATGCCGAGGAAGCCCAGGCGCACGAGATCGTCGGCGTCCTGCGGCTCGCCCCGCACGATCCGCTGGACGGTGAACGGGTCGACGGTCGCGAGCAGTTTGTCGACCGCGCGGCGGGGCGCGAAGTCCTTGGCCATCTCGGCCGTCCGGACCGCCACCTGCCTTGCCAGGTTGGCCAGTTCGGACTGCATGTCGACGAGTCGGGCGGCCAGCCCGGCCTCGATCGCCGAGCTGCCGCGCGGCTCGGGGACCGGCGGCTGGACCTCCAGGACGGGCCGCAGCAGCAGCTCCTCCAGCCCGGAGTCGGTGAACATCTGCTTCACCAGCTCCTCGGCGGCGCGGATCGGGCGGTGCGTGCGGTCGTCGAGCTGGTCGACGGAGGCGCGCAGGATGCGGCCGGAGACCAGCGAGGCCAGTTCGTCGACCGGCGCGGTCATCGAGGCGACCAGGCTGGTGGAGACTCCGCGCCGGCCGATCCCGGACGGTGAGTTGGCGGCCCGTTGCACACCGCGGTTGATGAAGCTCGCGGCGAAGGTCTGATAGTCGTCGTCGGCCCGGGTGCGGGCGGCTCGGCCGTCCCCGAGTTCGGTGCCGATGAGCGACATCACCAGCGACACCATGGAGCGGCGCAGGTCGTCGGGGCGGATGCCGGCGGTGCGGTTGAACAGGAAGGCGGTCGGCAGGATCCCGGTGCGCAGCCGGATCGGGGCGGTGTGCGGGTAGCGGATGCGCAGGGTCAGGTCCTCGTCGAGGTCGCCGAGTTCGGCCCCTTCGACAGGCGCGTTCTGCTCGTCGACCAGGCGGAAGAGGTCGACCAGGGCACGGGCCGAGTTCAGCTCCGCCTCCCGGCCGCCGCCGCTCGCCGCCGGGAACGCCGAGGGCATCACGACCAGCGGGTAGATCTTGACACCGTCGAAGCCCTTCTCCCGGAAGGCGTGGTTGATCAGGTACAGGTAGTCCAGGAAGATGCCGGCGCCGGTGCCGCCCGCGACGGAGAACGCCACGAAGACGTCGCAGCCGTTGACCGGGCCGCCGCCGAGCTGGCTGAGCGTCCCGCCCGAGCGGGCGAGCGCGTCGATGGCCTGCATCAGCGGTTCCAGGACCGGGTCCAGGCCGCCGCGCAGGGTGCCGAACAGACCGGCCCGGCCGACGGTCGGCAGCTGGCCGGCGCCGTTCTTCAGCGGGGTGACCCTGGGCTCGTTCTGCCGCGGCGGCAGCCAGAGGGCGGTCTCCTCGGGCAGGCTGGCCCGGAGCATCTTGGTGACGTCCGGCGAGCTGTCGAAGTTCGGCAGCAGGTCGTGGGTGGAGCGCGAGGTGCGGCTGAACGCGGGGCGCAGCGCCGGGGCGGCGGTGGCGTGCGGCAGCCTGGCCAGGTCGGTCTCGCTGAAGTCGGCGTAGACGAACTGCAGGCAGTCCGGCAGCTGGTAGGGGGCCATGGCGCCGAGGCCGGTCAGCGCCGTGCCGTCCGGTCCGCAGAGCTCGGCGCGCAGCCGCCGGTCGAGTTCCGCGCCGACCAGGCCGCCGGTGCCGCCCAGACCGACGAACAGCATCGGCTGGAAGATCTTCATGGGTTCCGCCTCCATCCGGCCGCGCGGTGCGGCCGGCTCGGGTGTCGGGTGGGACGAGATGGGCGTGGGTCGCGGGGTGGGCGTGGGTCGCGGTGAGGAGCAGCGGTTCGGGTCACAGGAGGTCGTTCGGCGGGGTGGTCCGCTCGGTCCGGCCCGGCCGGCTGCCGGACGCCGGTGGCGGCGTGCCCGGGCCGGGGCGGCGGCTCGCGCCGAGCGTCAGGCTCAGGCCGTCGGCGAGCTCCACCGGGGTGCCCGCGCCCAGCCGGTGGCGGGTGCGGCGGCGGACCTCCAGTACCGCGCCGCCGTCCTGGCTGCGCTGGACCCGGTACGTCCCGCCGGGCCGGCGGACGAGGCGCGGGTGCGGGCCGCCGACGCCGCTGACCTCGAACCCGTACCAGCCGCCGGACCCGCCGTCGGCGGTGAGCTTCCCGAGCTCCCGGCCGCGGCCGTCCAGCAGGACCAGCTCCAGCCCGGCCGGGGACGTCCCGGTCTTCCTGGCCCGGAACAGGACCAGCAGCGCCAGCACGGCGACCACCACGAGGATGCCGAGCAGCAGGAGGGCCCACCACCACTCGTCCAGGAAGCTGGGCGGTGGCGTGACGGTGACGGACAGCGGGCTGTCGGCGACCACCCGGTCGCGGTCGGAGGTGTCGACGACGGAGACCTTGCCGCCCACGGTGACGCCGTCGTGGCCGAGCAGGCGGCCGAACGCCTTGGCGTCGCCGGCGGTCAGCGTGATGCCGACGCTGCGGGACTCCTTGGGCGCCAGCGTGATCGAGTCCGGGGACAGCGTCAGCAGGCCGGGCGCGACGTCGGTCACGGCCGGGTGCAGGATGTGCGGCGCCGTGTCGTCGTTGCGCAGGTTCAGGGTGCCCTTGAGGGTGTCCCCGGGGTGGACGCGGTGGTCGCCGTCCAGCGAGAAGGCCGCGGTGACCAGCGGCACCGCGGGGGAGACCACCGAGCTGAACGGGCGGTTCTGGTCGGCGGCGAGGCCGGAGGCGGACAGGGTGCTGGACGCCGTGATCCGGCCGGTGGCACCGGCGGGGACGGTGACGGCGCCGGTGAACGTGGCGTCACCGGCCTTGGCGTCCGGGGCCGCACCGTCGTCGGCCAGGTCGACCCGGACGGCGGGGAAGCCCTCGCCCTCCAGGACGGAGGTGACGGCGAGGTCCTTGAGGTCCTGCTGGTCGGTGATCGCCAGGCCCTTGCGGGTCTGCAGCTTGACCGTCACCGTGGCCTTCTCGCCGGCCCGCGGCGACGGCGGGGTCAGGCTGATCGAGCTGTTCAGGGCGCCGCGCCAGAGCACGCTGACGCTGGCCAGCTGGGACCGGTGGCCCTCGGGAGCGTCCAGGTGGACCCTCCACTGGCCCGGCATGGGGTCGGTGATGCGCAGCGACTCGATGGCCTTGTCCCGCCCGGAGAACTCGAACGTCGAGTCCGGGTCGGACCCGGCGCCGGTGATCGGGCGTCCGCTCGGGTCGAAGTAGGTCGCGGTCACCGCCGGGTCGCCCTTGTCGACCACGATGCTGCCGACGGTGGCGAGCGGGGAGATCCGCACCGGCAGGTCGGCCGGCGGGCGGCCGGTCTGCACCCCCTCGCTCCGCAGGCAGTGGGCGGCGGCGAAGGCGGCCTCCAGTGCGGCGCCGACCTGGCCCGAGTCCTTCACCACCGAGGCGCGGGGCTTGGCACCCGGGAGGCTGACGCAGCCCTCCTGGAAGCCGCCGGCGGCCATCCGGTCCAGTGCGGCCTGGTCGGGCTCCGCGCCGAAGCCGAGCGGCCAGACCTGGATGCCGGCGGCCTTGGCGGCGGCCAGCGCCGCGGTCAGGGCCTCCTCGCCGGCGGCCGCCCGGTGGCCCGGATCGCCGTACGCGGGGCTGTCCTTGACGTCCAGCTTGCCGTCGGTGAGGACGAACAGCACCCGGGGGACGGCGGGGTCGGTACCGGTGGTGAGCCGGCTGATGCCCTGCAGGACGGCGCTCGGGAAGTCGGTGCCCTGGCCCTCGGCGGGGGTGCGGCTGTGCAGCCCGGCGACGCAGACGCCGATCCGGTCGCGGCCGGCGGCGTCCAGGGCGGTCGGCGGACAGACCTCGTCCACCGGGTGCTGGCCCGGCTGGTCGGCGCTCGCGAAGCCGAAGATGCCGACCGTCGAGGCGTGGTGGACCTCGCCGAGGGCGATCCGGACGGCGGCCGCGCGCTCGCGTTCGAGGTCCTCGGGCTTGAGGCTGCCGGACTCGTCGACGGCGACGGCGTAGTCGACCGGGCCGATCGTCGCCGAGGGCGTTCCGGGCGCGCCGGCCGGTGCCCCGGACGGGGACGCCGAGGTGGGGGTGGGCGGCGGGGTGTCGGCGCCGGCCGGAGCGGCGGGCAGGCCGGTGGTCAACAGGGCCGCCGTGACGACGGCTGCGGCGCGTCCGAAGCCGCGCCGTGGCCGGCGGGGCCGGGATCGGGGCCGGGTCGCGGCCGTCGCGGCGCGCCTGCGGTGGGGCGCCAGGGACAGGTGGAGCACCGTCATCTCCTCCGGATCAGGGTGCGTGTTCCCGGCCGACCGGCATGGCCGGCCGGGAAATCGGCGGGTGGGGGCGGACCGGGTGGGCTCAGGCGAGCAGCACTCCGGCGGTGGTGAGGACGGCGCCGGGCGCCAGGCAACCGACGCCCCAGCGGATCCAGCGGTACTTGGCGGCCAGGATGGTGCTGACGTCGACGGCCTGGACGAGCAGCCAGCCGACCGGGTCGCGACCGGCCGCCGAGACCCGGTCGGCCAGTGCCGTCCGGCCCCCGGCGGGCAGCAGGTCGCCGAAGTAGGTGACGCCCTCGTGATCGCGCTGGGTGCCGGTGCGCGGCAGTATCGCCCGCACCAGCGCCACGGCTCCGGCCGCCCAGAACACGCCGCCGAGGACGAGCAGGACGGCGGCGAGCCCGGCCGGGCGGCCGTCCGGCCAGCTGCGGCCGAGCAGCAGGGCCGGGAGGCCGAGGGCGGCGGTGAGCAGGATCGAGGCCTTGGTGTCGGCCCGGCCTATGTCCTCGCGGACGGCGGCCAGCAGGCGGTCCGCGACGAAACGGGTCTCGTCGGGGGCGTCCGGGGGCTTGGGGGCGGTCGGGGAGACGGGGGCGGTGGGGGCGGGCCCGGGCGGGGTGGTGGACCCGGCGGCGGACACCGGCCGCGGGGTCGGTGGCGCGGGGGCGGCAGGGGTCTCGGTCATGGCGTCACCACCCCCGGACCGGGGACCAGGGGTGGTCGTCCCGGTCGTCGTGACCATCGTCGTCGCGGTCGTCGTGAGCGTCGCCGACCCGGTCGTTCCGTGTCCCGCCCGCGTACCGGTCGTCGCGGTCCTGGGCGCGGTCGAGGTCGCGGTCGAGGTCGAGGTCGCGGTCCTGGGCGCGGGCCGGTCCGGGGGCGCGGTCGTCGTCGCGGTCGGACCACTGCGCGCGGTCGTCCCGGGCCGCGCCGGGCTCCCAGTCGTCGAACGCCTCGCTCGGGCGCCGGCGCGGCCGGGCGTCGGCCGCGGCGCGCCGGGGCGGCTCCGGCTCGGTGTCCAACCAGGATGGCGTGTAGGGGCGTTGGATGAGGTCGGGGGCGCCGGCGGCGCGGTCCGTCCGGGGGGCGGAGCGGGGGGCGTCCCGGCGGTCGCCGTCGTCCCACCCGGTGCGCCGGGTGCGGTCGGCCGGGCCGTCGCGGTCGGGCCCGCTGTCGGGGTCGTCGTGCCGAGGGGCTTTCCGTCCGGTGCGGCGGTCGTCCCCGCGGTCGGTCCCGCCGTCGGTCCCGCGGTCGGTCCGGTCGGTCCGGTCGTAGCGCTCGGACCGTTCGCCCCGGCGGTCCTCGCGGCGGTCCTCGGTCCGGTGGTCACGGCGGTCGTCCGGATCGTCGTGGTGCCCGCCGGCCGGGAGTTCCCCGCGCCGGGGTGCGGACCGCACCGGCGGCCGGCCGAAGCTGCCCTCGACCCGGTACACCCCGGTGCCGAGCAGCTCGCGGACCTGGCTCTCCAACTCGGCGGACTGGATCACCCCCTTCTCGACCAGGTCCAGGGTGTGTTCGAGCAGTTCGCGCTTGTCCGCGCGGGCCTCCTGGCGCAGCAGCTCCATGAAGGCGCGGGCCTCGCCCGGGTTGTCGGCGAGCATGAAGCAGATCTGGCTCCACTCCCCGCCGTCGAGCATCACCCGGAACTTCTGCATCCTCAGCTGCAGCAGCTCGCCCGAGCGGTGTTCGCCAGTCAGGGAGTGCACGTGCTCGCGCTCGGCCATCGTCCCCCGGTGGTCGTCGTCCCGGACCTCCTCGGCGTGCGTGATGGTCTTGCGGTCGACGGCGAAGCGGACGAACAGCTCCGCGCTCAGCCCGAGGTCGTACCCCAGGTCGTCCCACTGGCCGTTGCGACAGGCGGCCTTGACGGAACGGTCGGCTTCGGCGGCGGCCGAGACGGGGTAGCCGGCGCAGATGCCCCGCAGACGCTCGGTGAGCGGGGCCCGCAGCCGGACGGCCACGTTGGTCACCTGCTCGTCCACCACCTTGAGGTAGTCGGTGGCCGTCCACTGGACGTCCACCTCGACCTCGAAGAAGGTGGTGCCGCCGGCCGCCGGCACCTGGAGCGACATCCGGGTGACGTGCGTGCCGCGCGCCACTTCGCAGACCGTCACCGGGCGGGCCAGGAAGGGGCGGTCGACGTGCTCGTTGCCCCTCGCGGTGACGACGCTGTGGCCGCCGTTGCGGTAGAAGACCACCAGTGCGACACCCGGTCCGGGCCGGCGGATGCCGGTCTCCGGGCGCGGGTACTCCTTCAGCAGCGGACCGGCGGGGTGCGTCGTCGCCGGCCCGGTCCCGCCGGGGGACTTCCGGGCGGGTGTCGGGGTGGGCTTGGGGGTGTCCGTCATCGTCCGTCCTCCTCCGGGTCCTGGTGGCGGTGGTCGCGGTGGTCGCGGGCGGACCTGTTCCGCTCCGGCCGGCTGTCGTTGTGGCGGCCGTTGTCCCGGTCGCGGTCGTCCCGGCGCCGGTCGTCCCGGTGGCCGCGTTCCGGGCGGGACCGGGCGACGAGCTCCTCCCGGCGGTCGTCGGGGGCGGGTCGGCCGCTGGTGGCGAGGTGCCAGAGCCGGCGGGCTGCGGTCTTGTCCAGCGGGTCGTCGGGGTCGTTCATCATCCGGCGCAACAGCCAGTCCAGGAGCTGTCGTTCGCGGTCCTCGGCGATCAGGTGGGGCAGCAGCGCGGCCAAGCCGCGCCGGGTGTCCGGCCCGTCCTCCGGTCCGCCGTCCTCCTCGGGGACGGCCCCGCGCAGCCAGTGCTCCAGGCAGTCGACGGCGGCCTCGTGCGAGCGCGGGGTGCGCAACGCCGTCCACATCAGGTCGGCCAAGGCCCCGGACCGGTCAGGGCGGGTCGCCGCGATGGCCAACGGCAGTGGCCAGTCGAGGAGTTCCGCGAGGTCGGGCGAGTCCTCGCCGTCCCACACCTCGCCGACCGTGGTCAGCGCCAGCCGCACGGTGGTGAGCAGGCCGAGGTCCTGGTAGGGCACCCGGCGGTCGGCCGTCCACTCGGCGATCCGGCGCAGCACCGCCCGGTCGTCGGGGCCGGACAGCAGCCGGACGGCGCTGTACGAGGCGAGCGGTGCCTGGTCGTCGTCCTCGTCGGCGCCGATCCGGGCGAGCCGGTCCAGTGCCTCCTCGACCGGGGCGATGCGGCCGAAGCCGAGCGCCATGGCGGCGGTCCAGCGCAGCCGGGCCGAGTCGGAGCCGGCCCAGTCGCGGACCAGGGCCCGGACGGTGGGCCGGTGGCTCTCGTGCCGGGCGGTCTGGTCGAGGACGGTGGCGGCGAACGCGCGCCGCTGGGTGGCGGGCGCGGTGGCCATCGGGCGGACCAGCTTCTCGTAGCCGGTGGCGAAGTCCCGGGCGCACAGCTCGCCGGAGGCCAGCGCTGCCCGCACCCAGACCTCGGGCCGCGGGTCGTCGGCGAGCAGCCGCATCCAGCGGACCACCGGTTCGCGGGCCGGGTGGTGGCGGTCCCAGACCTCGGCGAGGACTGCGGCGGGCAGCGCCGCGCCCCGGTAGCGGACGATCCGGGCCGGGGCGCCGATGCCTGCGGTCTCCACCTCGCCGGTGGTCAACTCGGCCCGCAGGAAAGCCAGATCGGAGGTCGGGTCGTCGCAGAACAGCGGTCGGGCGGGTGCGTTGGCCGGGTCACGGGCGATCGCGAGCTCCCAGGTGAGCAGGTGCGCGGCCTCCGCGACGGTGCTGTGTGCCGAACCGTTGAGGACGGCGAGGGCGATCCGCGACGCGGTCGGGTGCAGCACCGTGGCGGCCGAGCGTTCGCTGGTGTCCGTGGTGTCGGCGATCTCCCGGTCGGCGCCGGCGAACCACTCCTGGGCCTGCTGCGGGGCCAGGCTGGCGCAGCCGTCCAGCAGGTCCGCGCGGCCGAGCCGGCCCAGCACGTGGGCCGCGATCAGGTCGGCGAGCAGTTCGGCCTCGGCGGGCCGGAGATCCTCCAGGCCGACGGCGGCGCGCAGCTCGGGGTCGTCGGCGAGTTCCTCGGCGCGTGCGGACGTCCGGGCGCCGGGGCCCCGCCCGAACGTCTCCCGGTGGTCCGCGCCCGGGTCGTCCTCGAAGGCCCGGTCGGCCTCCTCCGCGAGCCGTTCGGCCAGCCGGGCGCGCAGCAGTTCCTCGGTGGGCGCGGGCGGGCAGATCAGCCCGTACCGCCCGGAGAGCAGCGGCGCCGCGGTGGGGCCGGCGGCGACCACCAGCACCGCGAAGGAGTCCCGGGCGGCCAGGGCGGCGGCGAGCGCGTCGAGTTCGAGCTCCTCGGGCGGCAGGGCCGGGCGGCCGCCGCCGGACGGGAGTTCCAGCAGGTAGCCGCGGTGCCGGTGCTCCTGTTCGCGCACCACGGCGGTCAGCCGGCTCACCGGGGTGTCCGGCGCGACCCGGGAGACCCGGGCGGGCGGCTCCTGGCCGCCGTCCGAGGAGGGCGTGTCCGTGGTGTCCGCCGTGCCCGCCGCGTCGTCCTCGGCCGGCTCGACGTCGGTCAGTTCGTCGAGCAGGGCCAGCGTGGTGCAGGTCCGGCCGGTGCCGGGGGCGGCGGCGAGCACCAGGACGTGCTGGTGGCGCAGGGCCCGCTGGAGGCCGACGTACCCGTCCGGTTCGCGGTAGATCCGGCGGACCCGTCGCAGTTCCGACTCCGGCACCGGGCCGCTGACCGCGCCGACCGCCTGCCGGCTGTCCAGGCGCAGGTGCACGTCGCCGATGTGGGCGCTGTGGAACACCGAGCGGTCGAAGAGGGTGTGGTCGCCGCCGACCTGGTAGGAGGAGCGGGCCGAACGGTGGGCGCGGGAGGTGGCGGCCATGCCGGTGGCGGCGCCGCCCTCCTCCTCCTGCTCGTCCAGCAGCCGGTCGCGGCTGCGCTCGCGGAAGCGGCCGGCGGCGCGCTCGTGCTCGGAACGCTCCTGCTCCTCGCGGTCGTGCTCGGGGCGGTCGTGCTCGGGGCGGTCGTGCTCGGGGCGGGCCGGTTCGTCCCGGTCGGGGCGGTTCGGCCCGTCCTCGGGGCGCCCCGGCTCCTCGCCGCCCGGCCGCTTCGGGTCGCGGTCGCGGTCGGCACGGTCGCTGTCCCGTTCACGGCCGGGGCGGTCGCGTTCACGCTCGGGGTGGCCGCGGTCGGCGCGGTCACGCTCGTCCCGCGCACGGTCCTCCCGCCCGGGCCTGTCGCCGCGTCCGCGGTCGTCCCGGCGGCGGACGTCCCGGGCACGGTCGTCCCGGGCACGGTCGTCCGGGCGGCGGGGTTCCTCGGTACGGCGTTCCGGGGCGGCGTCGGGTGCCCTGTGCAGTTCAGCCACGGCGGTCTCCCCCGGTGGTGCGGCCGATGTGGACCGGCGCGCGGTAGGTGTTGTCGCGGTGCACGGAGAAGTCCCCGCCGACGTTGACCGAGCCGGTGAGGCCGGTGAGGCCGGTGTCCGTTGCGCCGGCCTTCGCGTCGGCGCGGTGCGGTGGTGCGTCGCCGGGCGCCCCGCCGTCGGTGCCGCGATCGTCGGACGTCCCGCCGTTGGCCGGCTCCCCTGTGGTCGGCCCGTCGGCGGGCGGTTCGTCGTGGTCGGGCACCGGGGCGGGCCGCGGCCGGCCCGGAAGCCTGATCCAGGCGGGCACCTCGCCGTCCTTGAGCCGCAGCCGGGCGGGCGCGTAGTGCTCGGGGTCGACGAAGCGGCCGCCGTGGCGGACCACCTCCCGGTACAGCGAGTCGGAGACGACCACCACCAGGTCGGCACGGTCGCGTTCGAGCAACCGGCGTGCGGTGTCCGCGTCGGTGAGGCGGCAGGCGAGGTCCACGGCGTGGCCGCTGACCCCCTGGGAGTCGTGGGTGACCGGCCCGACGTGCAGGCCGATCCGCAGCCCGAGCGGCGTGCGCAGGTCGCGGTTCTCCTGGCGCAGCTGCTCGTGCACCTCGGTCACCCAGACGCCGATGATCCGCGCCGGCGGGACGGTCGAGGCGATGGTCGCCAGGACGCCGTCGCCGCGGTCCTCCCGGTGGACGACCCGGGCCGGCACCCCGGCCCGGGCGAAGGCCCGGTCCAGGACGGCGTACAGCTGCCGGCGCATCCGGGTCTTGCCCGGATCGTCGTAGGCGCCGGACCTCCGGACATCCACGCCCACCACCAGCTCGTACACCGCGTCGACTGCCTGGTCGTCCACGTTCTCCCCCATGGTTGTCTTCGACACGCCGTCAGGATCCGGCGCCGCACGCCGGGTTGTCTGTGGCGGTTTACACGCGCCGGGCGTTCGGTCCGGGCGCGCCTCCCGCGCGCCGCCGCGCCTCCGGGCGCTGGTCGTACGGCCCCCGGGCGAGCAGCAGCAGCGGCGCGGGGGCGAGGATCTCCACCTTCCGGGTGCCGGTGCGCACCAGCCCCTGGTCGCGCAGGAGCCGGAGCGCCTTGGCCACCGCCTCCCGGGTGGCGCCGACGGTGGCGGCGAGTTCGTCCTGGGCCAGGTGGACCACCGCGGCGACGTCGTCCCGGCCCGGCCGGGAGGTGGCGTCGGCGTGGGAGAGCTCGACCAGGCGGCGGGCGAGCCGCTGCACCACGGTGAGCGAGGCCAGAGCCGACCGCTCCCGGTCCGAGTCCCTTAGCCGGGAGGCGAGTTGGGTCATCACCTGACTGCCGACCCGGGGACTTTCGGCCAGGAACCGGCGGAACCCGTCGCCGGGGATCACCAGGGCCTCGACCGGGCCCAGCGCCTGGACCGTCGCACTGCGCGGACGCTGGTCCAACGCGGCCAGTTCGCCGATCAGTTCGCCCGGCCCGCGGAGTCCGAGGACGAGCCGGGTGGCTCCCCGGTCGATGGCCGTGAAGACCATCGACCAGCCGGTCAGGACCAGCAGGACGTGCGTCGAGCGGTCCCCTTCGGAGAGCAGGTGCTGCTCCGGTGCGAAGGTCCGCGGGGCTCCGAGTGAGGTGAGGGCTTCGAGGTCGTGGGCCGTGAGTGTTCGGGCGAACGGCAGGTCGCCGCCGAGCAGGCCCATGCCACCCCCTGGTGATCACCGACGGCCCTGGTCCGGTCTGACGTTGGGAGATCGTAGACCCGCCGGGGCCGGATTTTGGCCGAATTTCTCACAATGGAGGCGTTGTGGTGCCAGAGGGTCGGATGTGACTGGTGGGGCGTCTTCACATATACCCGCCGGGCCGCACTACGGGTGGTGATTTCGCAGGTCAGAAGGGGTTCTGTGGCGAACTCGGGGATTTTTCGGACACGATTCGGATATCTCTTGGCAACAGTGTGGTGTACACATTCGATGCGCCGGAGTGCGCCCCCGCGCGCGAATTCCGGCTGCGTGCGCCGTATCCGCTCCGGCGACCGGCGCACACGCTCCGGCTGCGCCGTCCCGCGAGTTCGGCCGTTTCCGCCGCGCGGCGGAAACGGGCGGTCACGGCGCGGGTGCGTGCGGACCCGCGTTCTCCGTGCCGTACGCATCCTGACCATCGACTCGTCCCATGGGGGATGCGATCATCGATGCCTCGGGGCGTCAGCCCTCGCCGAGTACCCGACGAGCGCAGATGGTGATCATGAAAGAGTCCGGTTCCGACCGTTTGAGCTGCCTCGCCGTGTGTGCGGGGGCGGGTGGTCTCGCACTCGGCCTCGAACAAGCCGGGTTCGATCCCGTACTGCTCCTGGACAACCGCCCCGTGGCCTGCGAGACGCTCCGGCTGAACCGCCCCGACTGGAAGGTCCTGGAGACCGACCTCCTCGACTTCGTTCCGGAGGAGCACCAGGAGGTCTACGACGTGGATCTCCTGGCTGCCGGCCTGCCCCGGGTGAAGGCGAGTGCCGCGGTGAGCCGGGAGGACAGCGACGAGGAACTCCGTCTGCTCGACGCCACCGTCATGCTCCTGCACGGTGTGCAACCACGCGCCCTGCTCGTCGAGAACGTCTCCGAGTTGGCCGTCAAACCCGAGTACCAGCCCATTCGCTCGGCAGTCGAGGCCGAGCTCGACCATCTCGGTTACGAGTACGACTGGTTCGTCGTCAACGCTAAGTGGCACGGCGTGCCCCAGGATCGCAAGCAGGGGGTCCTGGTCGCGCTGAAGGGTGGTGCCATGCGTGACTTCGTACCCCCGTCTCCGGGCGGTGAGCCGCCGTTGACGGTAGGGGAGGCGCTCGGCGAATCGATGGCCGCCCGCGGGTGGCCGCACGCCGCAGCCTGGGCCGATCAGGCCCGGGAGCCGGCCCCGACCCTGGTCGGGGGTTCCTGGAACCGAGGCGGGCCCGACCTGGGGCCGACCGGGTCGAAGCGTTCCTGGGCCCGCATGCGGGTCAACGGCGGGACCGTCGCCGACGAGGTCCCCGGTCCCGAGGACCGTTGGGACCCGTCTCCCGACGGCACGGACATGGTCAAGCTGACCGTCGAACAGGCGGCCCGGCTTCAGGGCTTCCCCGAAGACTGGTCCTTCGCCGGTGGGAAGACGGTCCGGTACCGGCAGGTGGGCCACGCATCGCCGCCCCCGGTGGCCCGGGCGCTCGGGCTCGCGATCCGGGCCGCGCTGGGCCGGCCCGCCCCCGCACTGCGGGACCGGCGGTGTGGGTTGGTGACATGACCGAGATCGACACCGGCGACGGCAGGCTCTACCTGGCCACGGT
>NZ_JBEZIQ010000065.1:0-51288 GCF_040651155.1 Kitasatospora sp. NPDC048545 | reverse complement strand
GCAGGGGGGACCCTGTGGGAGAGTAGGACGCCGCCGAACAATCTTTGTGAAGAACCCCCATCCGGATTCCGGATGGGGGTTCTTCGCGTTTCCCGTAATTCGACCGGACGTCGGCCGGACAGCACCCTCGGAGCCGACCGGATCCCTGCTGAGTGACCCCCGCCGAGTGGCTGGTCCACCGTCAATATGCCGCTAAAACCGCCTGATCGGTGGACTGATCAGCGGAAAATCGCTGCTCACGCCGTAGTCTCGAAGGAAGGGGAACAGGTGTCCGGGGGTGGCTCCCGGGCACGGCCGGATAAAGAATGGTGCTCATGGGACGAGGCAGGCTGCGCATCTACCTCGGGGCGGCCCCCGGGGTCGGCAAGACGTACGCCATGCTCGCCGAGGCGCACCGGCGGCACGAGCGTGGCACGGACGTCGTGGTGGCGTTCGTGGAGGACCACGGCCGCCGGCGGACCGCGGACATGGTCGCCGGGCTGGAGGTCGTGCTGCGGCAGCAGGTGCTGCACCGGGGTGCCAGGTTCTCCGAGATGGACCTGGACGCCGTCCTCGCCCGCCGCCCGCAGGTGGCGCTGGTGGACGAGCTGGCCCACACCAACGTGCCCGGCTGCCGCAACGAGAAGCGCTGGCAGGACGTCGAGGAGCTGCTGGCGGCCGGGATCGACGTGATCTCCACCGTCAACGTGCAGCACCTGGAGTCGCTGGGGGACGCCGTCGCCGGCATCACGGGGGTGCGCCAGCGGGAGACCGTCCCCGACGAGGTGGTCCGGCGGGCGGATCAGATCGAGCTCGTGGACATGTCCCCGCAGGCGCTGCGACGGCGGCTGGCGCACGGCAACGTGTACGCGCCGGAGAAGGTCGACGCGGCGCTCGCCAACTACTTCCGCCCGGGCAACCTGACCGCGCTGCGCGAGCTGGCGCTGCTGTGGACCGCGGACCGGGTCGACGAGTACCTGCAGAAGTACCGGGCCGAGCAGGGCATCGAGCGCACCTGGCAGGCCCGGGAGCGGATCGTGGTCGGTCTGACCGGCGGCCCCGAGGGGGCGACGCTGATCCGCCGGGCGGCCAGGATCGCGGCCCGGGTCTCCGGCGGCGAGCTCCTCGCCGTCCACATCTCCCGGTCGGACGGGCTGGTGGGTTCCGGCTCGCCGCAGGCGCTGATCGAGCAGCGTGCGCTGGTCGAGAACCTCGGCGGCTCGTTCCACGCGGTGCTGGGCGACGATCCGGCGGTCGGTCTGCTGGACTTCGCGCGGGGGGTGAACGCCACGCAGATCGTGCTGGGCACCAGCCGCCGGCCGGGCTGGCAGTACCTGTACGGGCCGGGCGTCGGCACCACGGTCACCCGGGAGGCCGGGGACATCGACATCCACATGGTCACGCACGAGCACGCCGGGCACGGGCACGGCAGGACACCTGTCCGCCGGATCACCGACCTGGGCCGGACCAGGACGATCGCGGGGTGGCTGATCGGGCTGGCCGGTCCGCCGCTGATGGCGGTCGTGCTGACCGCGATCGGCGGGCTGGGGCTCTCCACCGACATGCTGCTGTTCCTGTCGCTGACGGTGTGCGCGGCGCTGGTGGGCGGGCTGCTGCCGGCGATCGGCTCGGCACTGGTGGCCTCCTCGGTGCTGAACTACTACTTCACGCCGCCGCTGCACACCTTCACCATCAGCGAGCCGCAGAACATCATGGCGGTGGCGATATTCACCATCGTCGGGATATCGGTGGCGTCGGTGGTGGACCTGGCGGCCCGGCGGACCCACCAGGCGGCCCGCAGCCAGACCGAGGCGCAGACGCTCAGCGCGCTCGCCGGCACGGTGCTGCGGGGCGCGCCGAACGGGGACGGCGTGCTGACGGCGTTGATGGAACAGGTCCGGGAGACCTTCGGGCAGGAGAGCACGGCGCTGCTGGAGCGTCCGGACCCGCTCGGCCCGTGGGTCCCGGTGGCCACCGCCGGGCCGCGGCCGCCGGAGCGGCCGGAGGAGGCCGACGTGGACGTCCAGGTCGGCGACAGCCTGGCGCTGGTGCTGCGCGGCCGGGTGCTGCCCGGCGCCGACCGGCGCCTGCTCGGCGCCTTCGCCGCGCAGGCCGCCGTGGTGCTGGAGCGTCGCCGGCTGGCCCGGGAGGCCGCCGCGGCCCGGCGGGAGGCCGAGGGCAACCGGATCCGGACCGCCCTGCTGGCCGCCGTCTCGCACGACCTGCGCACCCCGCTGGCGGGCATCAAGGCCTCGGTGAGCTCGTTGCGCTCGGCGGACGTCGACTGGGACCCGGAGGACGAGGCCGAGCTGCTGGCGGGGATCGAGGCCGGGGCCGACCGGCTGGACCACCTGATCAACAACCTGCTCGACATGAGCCGGCTGCAGACCGGGACCGTCACCCCGCTGATCCAGGAGACCGACCTGGACGAGGTGGTGCCCTGTGCGCTCGGCGGCGTGGCGCCGGAGTCCGTCCGCCTGGACGTCCCGGAGACGCTGCCGATGATCCGGGCCGACGGCGGACTGCTGGAGCGCTCGCTGGCCAACCTGGTCGAGAACGCCGTCAAGTACAGCCCGGAGGGCGTCAAGGTCCTGGTCAAGGCCGATGCGCTGGAGCAGCCGGGGATGCCCGGCCGGGTCGAGCTGAGGATCGTCGACCGCGGCCCGGGGGTGCCCGAGGAGGCCAAGGAGAGGATCTTCGCGCCGTTCCAGCGGTACGGGGACGCGCCGCGCGGCGCCGGCGTGGGCCTCGGGCTCGCGGTGGCGCGCGGCTTCGTCGAGGCGATGGACGGTAGCGTCACCGCCGAGGACACCCCCGGCGGCGGTCTCACGATGGTCGTCAGCCTGCCGGCCGTCGAACGGCCGCCCGACCCGGAGGAGCCGGGTGAGCCGACCGGCGACGGGAGCGATCCGGTCTCGGAACCGGTCCCGTGAGAACCGCCGGCGCACCCGTCGGGCCCGTTGCTCCCCGGCGCCGTGCGTCGTACCGCAAGCCAGTCCCACAGTCCTGGAACCAGACAGCCCCGAAAGGCGGAGCCCGCACATGACCCGGGTCCTCGTCGTGGACGACGAACCGCAGATCGTCCGCGCGTTGGTGATCAACCTCAAGGCCCGCAAGTACGAGGTGGACGCGGCCCACGACGGCGCGAGCGCCCTGGAACTGGCCGCGGCCCGCCATCCGGACGTCGTCGTCCTGGACCTGGGCCTGCCCGACATGGACGGGGTCGAGGTGATCCGGGGCCTGCGCGGCTGGACCCGGGTGCCGATCATCGTGCTGTCGGCCCGGCACGCCTCGGACGAGAAGGTCGAGGCCCTGGACGCCGGCGCCGACGACTACGTGACCAAGCCGTTCGGCATGGACGAACTGCTCGCCCGGATGCGGGCCGCCGTGCGGCGGGCCGAGCCGGTGGCGGGGGAGGCCGACTCGTTGGTCGTCACCGAGACCTTCACGGTCGACCTCGCGGCCAAGAAGGTCAACCGGGACGGCGTCGACGTACGCCTCACCCCGACCGAGTGGCACCTGCTGGAGGTGCTGGTCCGCAACGCCGGTCGGCTGGTCAGCCAGACCCAGCTGCTGCAGGAGGTGTGGGGCCCCGCCTACCGCACCGAGACCAACTATCTGCGGGTCTACCTCGCACAGCTGCGCCGCAAGCTGGAGCGGGACCCGTCGCACCCGCGCCACTTCATCACCGAACCGGGAATGGGATACCGGTTCGAGAGCTGACCGTCGTTGCCCCCGGTGGCCGAGCGCCCTGCCGCCGGGGGCCCGGAAACCGGTACCCTTCCGGCATGAGTGGTGACAACAGCAGCGGCCAGCCGCAGGGGCGGTTCCGCCGCATGCTCAGCCGGCTGACGTCCTCGGCCGAGGAGCTGCAGGCCGAGGACCTGCGCCAGGAGAGCGCCGCGGAGTCGGGGTGCACACCGATCGCGGGCTGCGCGGACCGCGCGCTGGTCACCGTCGCGGGCACCCTGCGCACGGTGACGCTCCGCCCGCGGGCCGGGGTGCCCGCCCTGGAGGCCGAACTCTTCGACGGCACCGAGGCGCTGGACGTGGTCTGGCTCGGCCGTCGCTCGATCGCGGGCATAGAGCCCGGCCGCAGGCTGGTCGCCAGCGGTCGGATCAGCCACGCACGCGGGCGCCGCGTGCTGTTCAACCCCCGCTACGAGCTGCGTCCGGTCGGACACGGGAGCGAATGAGCGTGAGCAACCAGCCCGGCGGCGACGCCGCCCAGCTCGACCTGACCCACGACGCGGCGGCCGAGGAGGCCGCCCGCAGGGCCGCCTCCAAGGAGGCCGCCGACACGGTCCTGAAGGCCTTCGGCGGCGTACGCGGCATGATCGACATGACGCTGCCCGGCCTGGTCTTCATCATCACCTACAACATCACCCACCAGGTCAGCACCTCGGCGTGGGCCGCGCTCGGCCTGAGCGCCCTGTTCGTGGTGGCCCGGCTGGCGAAGCGGGAGACCATCCAGCACGCCTTCAGCGGGGTGTTCGGCGTCGCGCTCGGCGCCTGGATCTCGATGAAGAGCGGCAAGGCCGAGGACTTCTACCTGCCCGGTCTGCTCTGGAACGTCGGCTACTGCATCGCGCTGGCGGCCTCCGCCCTGGCGCGCTGGCCGATGATCGGGGTGATGCTCGGCCCGATCACCGGCGAGATGTTCACCTGGCGCAAGGAGAACCCGGGTCGGCTGGCCGCCTACACCAAGGCGACCTGGGCCTGGGTGGCGATCATGGGCCTCAAGCCGGTGATCCTCTTCCCGCTGTACTTCACCCACAACGTCAACCTGCTGGGCTGGCTGAAGGTCGCGCTCGGCATCCCGCCGCTGCTGCTCGCGATGTACGTCACCTGGCAGATCCTGCTGAAGGCGCCGCCGCCGATCAAGGTGCCGCTGGACGATGAGGAGCCGGCGAAGTAGCCGCTCCCGCACGGCGGAGGGCCCGCACCCGAGTTCGGGGTGCGGGCCCTCCGCCGTTGCGGTCGGTCGCTACTGTGCGCCGGAGATGGGGGACAGCAGGTCCTCCAGCTCCTCCTCGCGCTCCTGCGCGGCGACGAAGAGCAGCTCGTCGCCGCCCTCCAGGGTGTCGTCCTTGCCCGGCACCAGGACCCGGCCCTCGCGGATGATGGTCACCAGCGCGGTGTCCTGCGGCCAGGCCACGTCGCCGACCCGGGTGCCGACCAGCTCGGTGTCGGAGGCCAGGGTCAGCTCGACCAGGTTGGCGTTGCCCTGGCTGAAGCGCATCAGGCGGACCAGGTCGCCGACGCTGACCGCCTCCTCGACCAGGGCGGACATCAGGCGCGGCGTGGACACGGCCACGTCCACGCCCCAGGACTCGTTGAAGAGCCACTCGTTCTTCGGGTTGTTCACCCGGGCGACCACTCGCGGCACCGCGTACTCGGTCTTGGCGAGCAGCGAGACGACCAGGTTGACCTTGTCGTCGCCGGTCGCGGCGATCACCACGTGGCAGCGCTGCAGGGCGGCCTCGTCCAGCGAGGTGATCTCGCAGGCGTCGGCCAGCAGCCACTCCGCCATCGGCACCCGCTCCACGGAGATGGAGTTGGGGTTCTTGTCTATCAGCAGGACCTCGTGGCCGTTCTCCAGCAGCTCGCCCGCGATCGAGCGGCCCACGGCACCGGCCCCGGCAATGGCGACCCGCATCAGTGACCCTCCTCCTTCGGCCCCTGCGCGAACGCGGCCTCGACGGCCGTCAGGTCGGCCCGGCGCAGCATCACGTGCACCAGGTCGCCCTCCTGCACCACCATCTGCGGCGTGGGCAGGACGCCCTCGCCGAGTCGGGTGACGAACGCCACCCGCGCGCCGGAGGCCTCCTCCAGCAGGCTGATCCGGTGGCCGACCCAGCGGGGGTCGTACGCGACCTCGGCCATCTGCACGCCGCCGCTGGGGTCCTGCCACAGCGGCTCGGCGCCGCTCGGCAGCAGCCGGCGCAGCATCTGGTCGGCCGTCCAGCGGACCGTCGCGACGGTCGGGATGCCCAGGCGCTGGTACACCTCGGCCCGGCGGGGGTCGTAGATCCGGGCCGCGACGTTCTCGACGCCGAAGTTCTCCCGGGCCACCCGCGCGGCGATGATGTTGGAGTTGTCGCCGCTGGAGACCGCGGCGAACGCGCCGGCCTCCTCGATGCCCGCCTCGCGCAGGGTGTCCTGGTCGAAGCCGACACCGGTCACGCGGCGCCCGTTGAACCCGGCGCCCAGCCGACGGAACGCGGTCGGGTCCTGGTCGACCACGGCCACCGAGTGGCCCTGTTTCTCCAGTGCTCTGGCGAGGGCTGAACCCACGCGGCCGCAGCCCATGATGACGATGTGCACCGGCGCTACCTCACCCGTCCCGTCAGGGTACTGACCTGCGCAAACACCGTTCATCTCCCTTTCCCGCCCGGTCGTCCGGGGCGAGCGTTCTCGTGGGGCGCCGGTCCCGGCAACACCCGACAATCCGAGTGTTGCCCACCGACTCGTATCCGACACGCTAGCCGGTCCGTAGAACGCAGTCGCGACGAAGGGGGGGACAAACGGCGGAGCCTTGTCCGGGGAGCCCCTACGATTCCTTAACGTGCCTATGCCGAAAGACCTTCCGAAACGCATCCTGATCGGGCGTGCCCTTCGCAGCGACAAGCTCGGGGAAACACTTCTCCCGAAGCGGATCGCGCTGCCCGTCTTCGCCTCGGACGCGCTCTCCTCGGTCGCGTACGCCCCCGAGGAGATCCTGCTCACCCTGTCCATCGCGGGCGCCTCGGCGATCCACTTCTCCTGGCAGATCGGCCTCGTCGTCGCGATCGTGATGCTCGCCGTGGTCGCCTCGTACCGGCAGAACGTGCACGCCTATCCCAGTGGTGGCGGCGACTACGAGGTCGCGACGGTCAACCACGGACCCAACGCGGGTCTGGTGGTGGCGAGTGCCCTGATGGTCGACTACGTCCTCACCGTGGCAGTGTCGACCACCTCGGGCGTCGCCAACGTGGTCTCCGCCGTTCCCGCGCTACGTGGCCACGAGCTGACCCTGTCGGTGATCCTGGTCATCCTGCTGATGGGGATGAACCTGCGCGGCGTGCGCGAATCCGGTACCGCCTTCGCCGTTCCCACCTACGCCTTCATGATCGGCGTGATCGGGATGGTCGGTTACGGCGTGTTCCGGCACTACGTGCTGGGCCAGGACATGCCCGCCGAGAGCTCCGGCTTCCACCTCATGCCGACGCCCGGCAACGAGTCGCTCGCCGGCTTCGCGATGGTCTTCCTGCTGCTGAAGTCCTTCTCCTCCGGCTGTGCCGCGCTCACCGGCGTGGAGGCGATCTCCAACGGCGTGCCGGCCTTCCGCAAGCCCAAGAGCAAGAACGCTGCCACCACGCTGCTGCTGATGGCGAGCATCGCCGTCGTGATGTTCATGGGCATCATCTGGCTGGCCCGGCTGACCGGCGTCCAGATGGCCGAGAACCCGGCCGAGCAGCTCGGCGGCGCCTCGGCCGACTACCACCAGAAGACCGCGCTGGCCCAGATCAGCGAGGCCGTGTTCAGCAACTTCACGCCCGGCTTCTACTTCGTCGCCGCCGTGACCGGCCTGATCCTGGTGCTGGCCGCCAACACCGCCTTCAACGGCTTCCCGGTGCTCGGCTCGATCCTGGCCCAGGACCGCTACCTGCCCCGCCAGCTGCACACCCGCGGCGACCGGCTGGCCTTCTCCAACGGCATCATCCTGCTGGCGATCGCCGCGATCCTGTTCGTCATCGCCTTCGACGCCGACCCGAACCGGCTGATCCAGCTCTACATCGTCGGCGTCTTCGTGTCCTTCAACATGAGCCAGTCCGGCATGATCCGGCACTGGACCCGGCTGCTGCGCACCGAGACCGACCCGACCAAGCGCCGCCACATGCAGCGCAGCCGGGCGATCAACACCTTCGGCCTGGTGATGACCATGGCCGTGCTGATCGTCGTCCTGGTCACCAAGATCAGCCACGCCTGGATCGCGATCGCGGCGATGGTCGTGCTGTTCGTGATGATGAAGGGCATCCGGCGCCACTACGACCGGGTCTCCGAGGAGCTCATCGCCGCCGAGGAGGCGGACGACGTCGTGCTGCCCACCCGGGTGCACGCCATCGTGCTGGTCTCCAAGCTGCACAAGCCGGCGCTGCGCGCCCTCGCGTACGCCAAGCTGGCCCGGGCCCACACCCTGGAGGCCGTCTCGGTCAACGTGGACCCGGCCGACACGGCGGCGCTGCGGCAGGAGTGGGACGAGCGCGGCATCGAGGTGCCGCTGAAGGTGCTGGACTCGCCGTTCCGCGAGATCACCGGGCCGGTCCTGGACTACGTGAAGAACCTGCGGCGCAGCAGCCCGCGCGACATCGTCTCGGTCTACATCCCCGAGTACGTGGTCGGCCACTGGTACGAGCACCTGCTGCACAACCAGAGTGCGCTGCGGCTCAAGGGCCGGCTGCTGTTCAAGCCCGGCGTGATGGTCACCTCGGTGCCCTGGCAGCTGGAGTCCTCCGAGCGGCGCAAGCCGCAGAAGGCCTGGTCGGCGCCGGGTGCCGTCCGGCGTGGCGAGCCCCGGGCGCCGAAGGCCGTAAAGTCGAAGGATTCCGTCTCCACCGGTGCGAGCACCGGTGACACCTCCGACCGCAGCAAGGACTCCGCCTCGTGACGCGCAACACTCCGCCCCGCTCCTCGGGCTCCTCCGGCAAGGGCTCCCGCCGGGGCGGCTCCAAGCCCGGGCAGGTCTCCCGGCCGCGCTGGGGCCGGCCGTCCCGTCCGGAGGCCACCGACCGCGACGGCCTGACCGCACGCACCGCGCCGGTCGTCCCGGGGGAGCAGCCGCCGGCCGAGGACCGCAAGCCGGTCCGGGGCGCGGCCGACAAGGGTGCCGGCAAGGGCACGGGCAGCGGGAAGGGCACGGGCGGCAAGGGCGCCGGTGCCGCCGGGAAGGGCACGGGCGGCAAGGGCGCCGGGAAGGGCGCTCCTGCCGACGCGGCCTCCGGTGGTGCCCGGAAGGCCCCGCGCAAGCAGGCGGTGCGTCCGCCGAAGGCGCTTCGCGGTGTCGCCGCGCGGGCGCCGCGGCCCGAGACGCCGTCCGGCGAGCCGCTGGCCGGACAGCGGTACGAGGTCGAGGTCGGCGCCGTCGCGCACGGCGGCGGGCACTGCGTGGCCCGGCACGAGGGGCGGGTGCTGTTCGTGCGGCACGCGCTGCCCGGCGAGAAGGTCGTCGCGCTGGTGACCGAGGGCACCACCACCTCGCGGTTCCTGCGGGCCGACGCGGTGGAGGTGCTGGAGCCGGCCAAGGACCGGATCGAGGCGCCGTGCCCGTTCGCCGGGCCCGGCAAGTGCGGCGGCTGCGACTGGCAGCACGTCACCCCCGGTGGGCAGCGCAAGCTCAAGGCGGCGGTGCTGACCGAGCAGCTGGCCAAGCTCGCCGGGCTCACCCCGGCCGAGGCGGGCTGGGACGGCAGCGTCGAGCCGGTCGGCGGCAAGCTCCCGGCCGGGCAGGTGCCGGCCTGGCGCACCCGGGTCCAGTACGCGGTGGACGCGGAGACCGGGAAGGTCGGCCTGCGCAAGCACCGCTCGCACGACGTGCAGCCGGTGGACCGCTGCCTGATCGCCGCCGAGGGCGTCACCGAGCTGGGCATCGAGTCCCGCGACTGGCCGGGCGTGGCGAGCGTCGAGGTGATCGCCGCGACCGGTTCCTCGGACCGCCAGGTGGTGCTGACCCCGCGGCCCGGCGCGCAGCTGCCGCTGGTCGAGCTGGACAAGCCGGTCTCCATCGCCCGGATCGACGAGCAGGGCGACGCGCACAAGGTGCACGGGCGGAGCTTCGTCCGCGAACGGGCGGCCGGGCGGACCTGGCGGATCAGCAACGGCGGCTTCTGGCAGATCCACCCGGAGGCGCCGGACACCCTGGTCGACGCCGTGCTGGACGGGCTGGACCCGCAGTGGGGCGAGAACGCGCTCGACCTGTACTGCGGTGTCGGCCTGTTCGCGGGCGCGCTGGCCGACCGCGTCGGCGAGGAGGGCGCGGTGCTCGGCATCGAGTCCGCCAAGCAGGCCGTGGTCGACGCCCGGCACAACCTGGCCGCGCTGGACAACGTGCAGATCGAGTGCGACCGGGTCGAGACGCTGCTGCCGCGCACCGGCATCACCGCCACCGACCTGATCGTCCTGGACCCGCCGCGCTCGGGCGCCGGTCGCGAGACCGTCGGGCACCTGGTCGGCCTGGAGGCGCGCCGGATCGCCTACGTGGCCTGCGACCCGGCGGCGCTCGCCCGGGACCTGGGGTTCTTCCGCGAGGGCGGCTACCGGCCGGTGTCGCTGCGGGCGTTCGACCTGTTCCCGATGACGCACCACTTCGAGTGCGTGGCGATCCTGGAGCCGATCGGGGAGTGACCCGGTCCGGCCGGTCGGCCGGTGCGTGCGGCTCGGCTGTCCGGTTTCCCGGCGGCCGGGCCGTTCGGTGTTCGGTGGAGGAGGCGGTACCCGCTCGGCGGGTGCCGCCTCCCTGTCGTTCGGGGCCGGGCCGGTCAGGGCTCGTTGTGTTCCTCCTCGTCGGCGCTGTGCGGAAGGTGGATGCCGTGCTGGGAGGCGAGTCGGAGGAGTGAGGCGATCCGGCCCTCGTACGCCTGGACGCCGTCGGCGTCCCCTTCGGCCCGTGCCGCCGCGAGGTCCTGCCGGGCCAGGGCGAGCTGCTCGCGCAGCTCCTGGTCGAACATGGCTGTCATTGCCGGCCTCCACACCGGTCGGTGCCGCTCAGTGGAACGCTCAGGGGAGTTCAGAGTCCCGGATGGTGAAGGACTCTTCAAGTCTCGCTCGTTCCGGCGGGGGTGGGGCGGCGGTGGACGGGTATGGGAGGTGGGCGGCCCGGGGCGGGGCGGGCGGCGGCCCCGGCGGGCCCCGGCCGGCTCGGACGGTGGGCGCCGCTGACATCCCGGGGACGGTTGCGGGGACGGTTTCGGTGACGGGGAGGTTGCGTGGGGGCGTGCGGCAGGTGTGCGGGCGGGGTGCATGCGCCCTTGTTGTGCTAGCACTTCAGCGCTAGCTTGAAGGACATGGCCAAGAAGCAGCTGAACGTCCGCGTGGACGCCACGACCGCGGAGATAGCCCGGGAACGGGCCGAGCAGCAGGGGATCAGCATGAACCAGTACATCGAGCGCCTGGTCCAGCAGGACATGGGCGAGTCCGGGCGGGCCTTCGTCGACGCGGCCGCGCAGTTCATGAAGGAGTACGAGACGGCGTTCCTCGCCGAGTTCGGGGAGCCGGGCGACCTCCAGGACGTGCGCCGTTGAACCTGGAGGTGGACCTCTCGTGGCTGCTCATGACCGCCGAGCAGTACACGCCCGGTGACCCGCAGGTCACCGACTACGGCTCGCTGCTCGCGGCCGTCACCCGGCACCAGGCCGAGATATTCGACATCTCCGTCTACCCCGAACCGCAGGACCGCGCCGCCGCACTGATGCACCAGCTGATCCGGGTGCCGGCCCTGGAGAAGACCAACGAACTGTTCGCGACCGCCGTCGCGTACGCCTACCTCGTCGCCAGCGGCTGCACCGTCGCCACCACCGCCCGCGAGGTGCGCAGCCTCTCCCGGGCCATCCGCGAGGGGCGGCTCGGGGTGTCCGGCGTCGCCGAGCGGCTGGCGGCGTGGGTGGTGGACGAGGCCGAGGGGGAGGGCGTCAGCGGCGGGGACGACGAGGACGAGGACGACGAGTGACCGTCGGTTCCGTCCTCCCTGTCCTTCCCGTACTCCCTGCCCCTGGCGTCGGAGCGCTCCGGACGCGCTCCGACGCGCTCGACGGGCCCTACGCCTCCGGGGCGGCGGGCTCCGCGATCAGGGCCGTCGCGAACGGGCGGAAGCCCGCCCGGCGGTAGATCCGGGCGACGTCCTCGTCGGCGGCGGACAGGAACACCGTCCGTACGCCGCCCGCCCGGGCGTGCGCGACCAGCGCCGCCGTGACCGCGAGGCCCAGGCCGCGCCGGCGGGCGGAGGGCAGGGTACCCACCCCGACCACCTCGCCGACCGGGCCCACCGGGTTGTACTGGCCCGCGCACAGGGCGTCGCCGCCGTCCAGTGCGGCGGCCAGCACGGTGGTGCCGTCGGTGATCCGCTGCGCGATCCGTGCCACCCCGCCGTCGGCCGTCAAGGTCGCCGCGCTCGCGGCCAGCTCGGTCGCTCCGGCCGGGCCGACAGCGGTGCCGGGTGCGCCGAAGGCCACGTGCGGGACGGCCGCCGCCGCCGCCAGCTCGGACGCGTCCGCGCCCAGCACCCGGACCTCGACGCGCTCCGGCAGCTCGGGCGCGGGCGCGGGCTCGTCCTGCGGGCCGAGCACCAGCAGCGGGTGCTCATGCACGGTCAGGCCCGCTGCCTCGACCGCCGCGCGCAGCTCGGGGTTCTGCTCGGCCACCCACTCGAAGGCCTCCGGCGCACCCAGCTCGCGCTGCCGGTCCAGCACACGGCGGACATCGTCGGCGGTGGCGGCCGGACCGGCGTGGCCGGGCGTCGGGCGCGCGTAGTAGTGCCAGCCGCTCTCGCCCTCGCGGACGAACAGGGTCAGAGGGCCGAAGTCCTCGGCGCGGGCGGCGCTGCGCGGTGCGGCGTCGTAGTAGCGCTCGATCTCGTCGAGCAGCGGGCGGTCAGGTGCATGATCGGCAGGAGTCACGGCGTGCATCCAAGCAGGGGGGCGGTCGGTGTGCCACCGATTTGCGCGCCGGTCCGGCCGGTCGGGCGCCGGTCCGGCCGGTCGGGGGCGGCCGCCGGGGTCGGGAGGCCGCGCTCCGGGCGCGGATTGTTGCCGAACGCTTACCGGTCCGCAGCGATCTTGTGCGGCCACAGAGTGCATGCTGATGCTTTTACAGCTCTGCCGAGGGGGACGGCGGACGTCTGCACTCGGCGAGGCAAGGGGGAAGACAGGCCCATGAGGCTCTGCTTTCTGGTGGAGGAACACTACCGGCACGACGGCATGCCGCTCGACGTGGCGCGGCAGCTCACCGCGTGGGGGCACCGCGTGGACGTGCTGCGCCCCGGGGACTCGCTGCTGGCGATCTCCGAGGAGGTCCGGGCCGGCAGCCACGACGCGTGGGTGCTCAAGACCGTCTCCGGCGGACCCGGGCTGACCCTGCTGGAGGCGGCCGCCGCCGTCGGACTCACCACGGTGAACGACGTGCGCTCGATCCGCGGCGTCCGGGACAAGGCGCTCGCCGCGGTGATCGGCCGCACCCGCGGGCTGCCTGTCCCGGTGACGTACGCGGCCGCGCGGTGGGAGCGGCTGGCGGAGATCCCGGCCGCCGAGTACCCGTTGGTGGTCAAGCCCGCCGACGGCAGCTCCGGGCGTGCCGTCCGGCTGGTGCGCAACCCGGACCACCTGATGGAGGTCGGGCCCGAGCTGGCCGGGGAGGGGCTGCTGATCGCGCAGCCGTACGTGCCGAACTCCGGTACCGACCTCAAGGTGTACTGCGTCGACGGCGAGCTCTTCGCGACGGAACGTTCCTCCCCGCTGCACCCCGGGCAGGGCGTGCGGGAGCGGCAGGTGCCGCTGCCGGGGAGCGTCGCACGGATCGTGGCGCAGGTCGGCGAGGTGTTCGGACTCGACCTGTTCGGGGTCGACGTGCTGCTCGGGCCGGACGGGCCGGTGGTGGTCGACATCAACGACTTCCCGAGCTTCCGGCAAGTGCCGGACGCGGTGGCGCGGGTCGCCCGGGCGGTCCTGCGGCTCGCGCGCAGCGGGACGGCCGTCTCGGTGCCCGGAGAGCCCGCCGCGCTGGTGTCCGCGGGTGGGGCGGCGTACGGACAGCTGGGCTTCGGTGACGGGGAGTTGCTGTGAGGGTAGGGCTGATCGCCGGCGACCCGGGACACCCGGTGCTGGCGGCGACCGCCGCGCTGTTGGTGGAGCGCGGGCACGAGGTGCGGGCCGTTGCGCCCACCGGGCCGGCGGGCGCGCTCGCGGACGTCTACCTGCTCAAGGCCCGTACGCCCGGAGCGCTGGCGCTGGCCCGCGACCTGGAGGGCCGCGGCGTGCCGGTGGTCAACTCGGCGGCGGCGACCGAGCTCTGCCAGGACCGGGTGCGGATGGCCGACCTCGCGCGCTCCGCCGGGCTGCCGTTCGCGGCGACGGTCGACGCCGGGCTGCTGGGCGAACTCACCGCCCCCGGCGATCCGTTCGTCGTCAAGAGCCGGCACAGCAGACGGCACGACCTGGTCGCGCGGGTCGACGGGCCGGCCCGGCTGCGCGAACTCGCCGAACACTGGGCCGAGGAACCCGTCGTCACCCAGCCGTTCGTCCCCGGGACCGGCTGGGACCAGAAGCTGTGGGTGATCGACGGGCAGGTGTTCGCCGCCCGGCGGCGGTCCGAACTCGCCACCGGGTCGGGGGAGCAGGGGCGGTCGGCAGACTGGGAGCCGTCCGCCGAGCGGGCCGGGCTCGCGCTGCGCGTCGGCGAGGTGTTCGGACTCGACGTGTACGGGGTCGACCTGCTGGACGGGCTGGCCGAGCCCGTCATCGTGGACGTCAACGCCTTCCCCGGGGTCCGCGGGCGGCCCGGCGCGCCCGAGGCGCTCGCCGCGCTCGCGCTGCGGGTCGCGGCGGAGCGGGGTGACGCGGAGCAGGGCGCGGCGGGCCGGGTGGCGGTGGGCCCGGTCGCGGTGGAGTAGCGGCGGCGGCCGTCGGGGCGGCGCGTCGGCCCGGCCCCGGGCCCGGGCGGTGGGTCGGGCGGGGTGCGGGTCGGTCGGCGCGGCCGGGCGGGGCGGGTCGTTAGGCTGACAGGCGCCCCGACCGGCCGGGGCGTACGGCGAGAGAAGACGGAACGTTGCTGCAGGACATCGAGCGCTACCTGGCCTGCCCCCTCTGCGCGCAGGCCCTCACCCGGCACGACCGCAGCCTGCGCTGCCCCGCCGGGCACAGCTTCGACCTCGCCAAGCAGGGCTACGTCAGCCTCCTCGCCGGCGACGCCCACACCGGCACCGGAGACACCGCCGAGATGGTCGCGGCCCGCGCGGACTTCCTCGCCGCCGGGCACTACCGGCCCATCGCGGACGCCCTCGCCGAAGCCGCCGCCGAAGCCGCCGCCGAGGCGCCCGCCGACGAGCCCGACGGACTGGTCGCCGACCTCGGCGCCGGCACCGGGCACTACCTGGCCCACGTCCTCGACGCCCTGCCCGACCGGGTCGGCGCCGCCCTGGACATCTCCAAGTACGCGCTGCGGCGCGCCGCCAAGGCGCACCCGCGGATCGGGGCCGTCGTCTGCGACGCCTGGCGTCCGCTGCCGCTGCGCGACGCCTCCGCCGAGCTGATGCTCAACGTCTTCGCCCCGCGCAACGGGCCCGAGATCCGCCGGGTGCTGCGCCCCGGCGGCACCCTGCTGCTGGTCTCCCCCACCGCCCGGCACCTGCGCGAACTGGTGGACGCGCTGGGGCTGCTGTCGGTGGACGAGGAGAAGCAGCGGCGGATCGACGAGAAGCTCGGGCCGTACCTGACGCCGGCCGGGCGGCGGGAGGTCGAGTTCACCCTGCGGCTCGGTGCCCAGGACGTGCGGACCGTCGTCGGCATGGGGCCCAGCGCCTGGCACACCGACCCGGAGCGGCTCGGCGCCGCGCTCGCGAGGCTGCCGGACCCGGTCGAGGTGACCGCCTCGGTGACGTTGGCCGCGTACCGGCGCTGATCGCGCGGGGTGACCCGGGGCACTTCAGGGTGCGCGCGGGTGTTCGGGGGTACTCGGGGGTGCTCCGGGCGCCGGTGGAGGGCCGGTCAGCGGGTCGGGGTGGGGCGCCACGTTGGGATGAATCTGCCGTGCAGGCACGTTTCTGCCGGTCGGTCGGAGGCTAACGTCCGACGGGTGAACCGCGACGCCACCAGGCCCGCAGGGCCGGCCCCCCTCCGACCGGGCGCCCCGGAGCCCGACCGGTCGCCCGTGCCACGCCCCACCGTCGAGGAGCTCCGGCTCACCTCGTTCAAGTCCTACCGGCGCGCGGTCCTGCCGCTCGCGCCCCTCACGGTGCTGCACGGGCCCGCCGGGGTCGGCAAGTCCAACGCCCTCGACGCGCTGGCGGTGCTGTCCCGGCTCGCGCTCGGCGAGGAGATCACCGACTCGCTGGACGGGCTGCCCGACCGCGCCGGTCCGCTCGCCCAGCCCGTCCGGGGCGGCCTCGACGGCTGCGTCCCGCACGGCCGGGACGCGATCATTCTCGGCTGCACCGTCCGCTCTCCGCACGGCCGGATCCGGCTCGACGTGGTGATCCGCACCGACGGCCCGGTCCGGATCGCCCGGGAATCGCTCACCCTTGACGGCCGGACCCTGGTGGACACCGGCGAGCAGGACCTCCGCAGCCGGCGGGTCAACGTCTGCTGGCACAACGACACCCGGCAGGGCGACATCCGGGCGCCCTTCCCCAGCGGCACCATGATCACCGCGCAGCTGCCGCTGCGGGTCGCCGGCTCGTCGGCCGGCGAGTGCCTGGTCCTGGCGGCCGCCGAGGACCTGCTCACCGCCCTGCGCGAGGTCTTCCCGCTGCACCCCGTCCCCGCCCTGATGCGCGGCTGGGCCCCGGCCGACCCGCAGGCCCGGCTGCGCGGCAACGCCGCCAACATCTCCGCCGTCATCGCCCGTCTGGGCAACGAGTGCCCGCGCCGGTACGGGCAGCTCCTGCGGGTCGTCCAGTCCGCGGCGCCGTACCCGCTGCTCGGGCTCGCGGTGGCCGAGCGTGGGAGCGACGCGGGCACGCGGCGCGTCCTGGCCGTCTTCGACGAGGGCGTTCTCGGGCGCACCGGGGCCGACCAGGCCTCCGACGGCATGCTGCGTCACCTCGCCTTCGCCGCGGTGCTGCTGACCGGGGCCGGGGTGCTCGACCTCGACGTGGCCGCCGAGGTGCCGTGGGCGCACCGACAGCTCATCGTGCTGGCCGAGGACCTGGGGGCCGGGCTCTCCACCGAGCAGACCGCCTCGCTGCTGCGGCTGGCCCGGGAGATGGCGGAGCGCAGCCAGCTGCGGGTGGTGGCGGCGCTGCAGGAGCCGGCGGCGGTGCGGGAGGTGCTGGGCGGCGCGGGCGACGGGCGGTCGGCCGAGGGGTGGCCGGGCGGGGAGCGGCCGGGTGAGGGGCCGTCGGGAGCGGGGCCGTCGGGCGGTGAGCGGCCGGGCGAGGGGCCGTCGGGTGGCCCGAGGCCGGCTGGGGTGGTGGTGGTCGAGTGTCGGCGCGACCCGGATTCGGGGTTCACGGTGCTGCGGCCGGAGACGGCCAGGGTGCCGGCCCAGGGCGGGCGGGGGGAGGGCGCCGACGGGACCGCGGAGGGGGAACGGCCGGGGGCGGAGGCGTCGGTGACGGAGGGGGCCGGGCCCGCGGCGGGCGGCGATGGGGTAGACCTGGAGGGGTGAGCGAACGAGTGACGGGACCGGGGGAGCCGACCCTGGAGGCCCTGCAGCAGCGACTGGTGGTCTTCGCGGCAGCCCGGCGGTGGGAGCCCTTCCACACGCCGAAGAACCTGGCGGCGGCGCTGAGCGTGGAGGCCGGGGAGCTGCTGGAGATCTTCCAGTGGCTGACGCCCGAACAAGCGGCCGAGGTGATGTCCGAGCCGGAGCGCGCGCACCGGGTGCGGGACGAGGTGGCCGACGTGCTGGCGTACCTGCTGCAGTTCTGCACAGCGGTCGGGGTGGACCCGCTGGAGGCGCTCGCGGCCAAGATCGAGCGGAACGAGCACCGCTTCCCGGTGCCGGACGGGTCGGTCGACGTCAACCCGGACGTGGACGACCAACCCTTGTGAGGGATGGAAGTTATCCACAACCCCGGGGTTTTCCACAGCTCCTGACAAGCCGGATGCGGGTACCCGCGCTTTCTCGCACGCTGTCGCCGTGACCACCCGGCCGCCCCTCCCGGCGGCCGGAGCGACGGCGACAGCGAGCGAGAGGAGCGGTGGCCATGGAGGCGCTGCGACTGATCAGGACGGCCCGGCACGCCCTGGCCGAGGCCAGGCACGTACCCGATGTGCTGGCCGAGGCGCGGCAGGCCGCGCTGCTCACCGAGGCGATGGGCGCCCGGTTGGCGGAGTCCGAGGACGAGGAGTTCACCGGGCTGGGCCAGCAGCTCTCCGAGGCCGGGGCGCACGCGGCGGTCTGCCTGGACCGCTCCCTCGCCCGGGCCGCCCTGGTCGGCGGCGGCCGGGCCGCGCGCCTCACCGGACTCGGGGAGCTGGCGCCGGCTCTGGGGGCGCTGGACGGGTTGTTGCAGGAGGTCGGGGAGACGCTCGTGGTGCTGGCCTGCGGTGCCGACACTGAGAGCCTCTACTGGACGTGCATCGACGGCGTCGACGCGGTGTCGGAGTGCAAGGACCTGGCCGGGCGGCTGTGGGCCGCGGCGGGCCGGGCCGGGGGAGAGGGGAGCACGGCGCCGGCCTCGAGCGGCGCGGAGACCGAACGGGCGGTCTGCGGTTCGCCGTTACTCGTCCGGCTCGACCCACCGGGCGGCGAAGGGGCGTCGGGCGGCGGCCGTCCGCCGGGCGAAGCCGGACTGCCGGATGCCGTCGGCCCGCCGGACGTCGCCGGGCCGCCGGGTGAGGGTGGGCCGACGGGTCGGGAGCGGGCGGACCACTACCGGGTGCCCGGTGCGGCCGGGGCGCCGGAGCTGTCCGTGCCGGTCGGGTAGGCGGTGGCGCCGGCGTCCAGGGCGCCGGAGGACTGCAACGCGGCGAGATCCGCGGTGACCGAGGCGAGCAGTTCCTGCATCTGTTCCAGCAGGCGCCTGGAGGCGCCGGGCCCGGCTCAGGCACCGTTGCCCGAGCCCGTGGGGCTGCTCCGGAGTTGTGGCGTGGCGGATGGTTCGGACATGGCGGGACCTCGTCGGATCGGTGGTGCGGCGTGAAGCGGCCGACGGTGGCTCGGCCCGTGCGGCGGTGGCGGTGGCTGCCCGCCCACCGGGGTGCACGCCCGCCTCGGCACCCAACGAACCATCCCGGCGGCCGTCACCTGGCACCACCCGATGCGGTCCGGCTCCGGTGCGGCGTAAGCCTCCCGGGTGAGCCGGGGTTGCCATTGCGGCGCGGGCTGGGCCAGGCGCGGACGGCCGACTGCTGACTGGAGACCGCCGACTGGGGCTGCTGACCGGGGACCGCCGGCTGGGGCTGCCGACCCCGCCGCCCGGGCCGCCGGAGCAGGAGGCGCCGAGGACGAACGGAGCGGGCACTTCGACACGGCGCAACGGCGCCGGAGGGCACGGAACGGCGCCGTGCGGGCGACGGAAGGAGATCCGGAAGAGAGCGGAGAAGGGGGAGTACCCACCCCTTGCCACTCTCAACGTATAGCGCACGGGGGGTCTTGCGGCAAGGCCCCCGCGGTGGCGCACAATCGCAGGCCTCAGATCGGAGCTGATGCCATGACCCCCCTGACCACCAGCGCGTTCGACCTTCCCGACCGCCTCGCCGCCAAGGCCGACCCGGCGCTGATCGGCGCCGACGAGCGGCACTTCGAGGCCGTCGCGGGGAGCCTCGAACAGTCGATCGCCGAGCTGTCCGACGGTCTCGACACCCTGCGCCGGGCGCCGGGCGGCCTCGGCCGGGAGGCGATGGACCGGGACATCGAGGTCCACCGGCTGACCGGCCGCCTGCGCGCCCTGCGCCGCTTCGGACTGGACCTCTGCCTCGGACACGTCGTCGCCGCCGACGACCCCGAGCCGGTGTACATCGGGCGGCTCGGGCTCACCGACAGCGAGGGGCGCCGGTTGCTGGTCGACTGGCGATCCCCGGCGGCCGAGCCGTTCTTCGCGGCGACCCACGCCGACCCGATGGGGCTGGTGAGCCGCCGCAGGTACCGCTGGACCGGCGGGCGGATCAGCGACTACTGGGACGAGGTGTTCACCGCCGAGGCCCTGGAGGGGCACGCCGCACTGGACGACCAGTCCGCGTTCATCGCCGGCCTGAGCGGCAACCGCTCGGCCCGGATGCGGGACGTGCTGGCCACCATCCAGTCCGACCAGGACGCCATCATCCGGGCCGGGTCCCGCGGTGCCCTCGTGGTCGACGGCGGCCCGGGCACCGGCAAGACCGTCGTCGCGCTGCACCGCTCCGCCTACCTGCTGTACTCCGATCCGCGGCTCGGCCACCGGCGCGGCGGCGTGCTGTTCGTCGGCCCGCACCAGCCGTATCTGGCCTACGTCGCCGACGTCCTGCCCAGCCTCGGCGAGGAGGGCGTGCGGACCTGCACCGTGCGGGACCTCGTCGCAGAAGGGGCAGGCGCGCGGGCCGAGGCCGATCCGGAGGTGGCCCGGCTGAAATCCTCGGTCGCCATGGTGGAGGCGGTCGAGAAGGCCGTCCGGTTCTACGAGGAGCCGCCCACCGAGGGGATGGCTGTCACCACGCACTGGTCCGACCTCTGGCTGAGCGCCTCGGACTGGTCCGACGCGTTCGCCGCACCGGACCCGGGCACCCCGCACAACGAGGCGCGCGAGCAGATCTGGGAGGAGCTCGCCACGATCCTGCTGGAGAAGCTGGAGGCGGACGAGGACGAGGACGGGGTGTCGCCCGAGCTGTTCCTCCGCTCGCTGCGGCAGGACCGGGAACTGGTGGAGACCCTCAACCGCGCGTGGCCGCTGCTCGAAGCCGCCGACCTGGTCGGCGATCTCTGGTCGGTGCCCGCCTACCTGCGGATGTGCGCGCCCGGGCTCGACCCCGAGGAGGTCCGCAAGCTGCAGCGAAGGGACGCGCCGCAGGACTGGACGGTGTCCGACCTGCCGCTCCTGGACGCCGCCCGGCAGCGGCTCGGCGACCCGGAGGCGGCCCGGCGGCAGCGCCGGCGCGAGGCCGCGGTCGCCGCCGAACGCGCCCGCATGGCCGATGTCATCGGCGACCTGCTCCAGGCCGATGACGACGGGGAGGGCGCGGTGACGATGCTGCGCGGACGGGACCTCCAGGACACCCTGGTCGACGAGACCGCCCTGCCCGTCGCCGACCCCGAGCCGCTGGCCGGCCCGTTCGCGCACATCGTCGTGGACGAGGCCCAGGAACTGACCGACGCGGAGTGGCAGATGCTGCTCCTGCGCTGCCCGTCCCGGAGCTTCACCATCGTCGGGGACCGCGCGCAGGCCAGGCACGGCTTCACGGAGTCCTGGCAGGAGCGGCTGGAGCGGATCGGGCTCGACCGGGCGGCGGTGGCCTCGCTGAGCATCAACTACCGGACGCCGGAGGAGGTCATGGCGGAGGCCGAGCCCACCATCCGGGCCGCGCTGCCGGACGCCAACGTGCCGACTTCCGTCCGCAGCAGCGGCATCCCCGTCGCACACGGGTCCGTGACGGAGCTGGACGCGGTCCTGGACGGCTGGCTCGCCGAGCACGCCGAGGGGGTCGCCTGCGTGATCGGCGCACCGGACTTCCGGGCCCGGCCCCGGGTCCGGTCACTGACTCCGGAGCTGTCGAAGGGCCTCGAGTTCGACCTGGTCGTCCTGGTCGATCCGGACGCGTTCGGCGAGGGCGTCGAGGGAGCCGTCGACCGCTACGTCGCGATGACCCGGGCGACCCAGCGGCTCGTGGTCCTCAGGAGTTCGTGACGAGGAAGGAAGGGAGGAAGCGGGGCCGGATGGGGAGAGGCACGGGAGCGGCCAGGAGGCCACGATGGCAGGGCCGGAACGCTCGTCCCCCGGTCGAGTGACGCGGGTGTCCGCCGACGGCGCCCGGAGGCCAGACTGGGGCGATGGACGAGGAGGAACCGCTGGCGTCGTGGGCGGACAGGCGGGAGCAACGGCTACGGCCGGTCGGGCAGTTGAGGGCCGTGCCGCTCGCGCACGGGCAGCAGTGCGGTGCTCATGTGGCGCCGGGCGAGCCGAGGCTCATCCTGCGCTGGGACGGCTACCAGTGGCTGCCGGAGACGGTGGCCGAGGACTACGCCGCCGCACAGCGGATCCTGCACGGGATCGAGGGTGACGGCCTGCTGCGCCCGGCTCACCGGGGGCAGCGGCCGAGGAAGGCACCGGGACGCCACCGCAAGCCCCGGGAGGTGTGAGGAGGCGCCACGCGAGTGGGGCCCGGCGCCACCCGGCGCCGGACCCCGACCGTCGCTGCCCGCAGGTCAGTTGTGGGCGTGCAGGTCCGCGTTCAGACCGCCCCAGGAGCCGGAGCGGGCGATGACCTCGACCGCGCCGGTCTGCGAGTTGCGGCGGAACAGCAGGTTGTCCTGGCCGGACAGCTCGACGGCCTTGGCCACCGTGCCGTCCGGGGTGGTGACCCGGGTGCCGGCGGTGACGTAGAGGCCGGCCTCGACCACGCAGTCGCTGCCGAGCGAGATGCCGATGCCCGCGTTGGCGCCGAGCAGGCAGCGCTCGCCGACCGAGACGACCTGCTTGCCGCCGCCGGACAGGGTGCCCATGATCGAGGCGCCGCCGCCGATGTCGCTGTGGTCGCCGACGACGACGCCCGCGCTGATCCGGCCCTCGACCATGGAGGTGCCCAGCGTGCCGGCGTTGAAGTTGACGAAGCCCTCGTGCATCACGGTGGTGCCGGCGGCCAGGTGGGCGCCGAGCCGGACGCGGTCGGCGTGGGCGATGCGCACACCGGTCGGGGCGACGTAGTCGGTCATCCGCGGGAACTTGTCGACGCCGTACACGGCCAGCTGGCCGCCCTGGGCGCGCACCGCGAGGCGGGCCTGCTCGACCTTGTCCACCGGGACAGGGCCGATGCTGGTCCACGCGACGTTGGCCAGCAGGCCGAAGATGCCGTCCAGGTTCTGGCCGTGCGGCTTGACCAGACGGTGGCTCAGCAGGTGCAGGCGCAGGTACACGTCGTGGGTGTCGAGCGGCTTCTCGTCCAGCGAGGCGATGGTGGTGCGCACGGCGACCACCTCGACGCCGCGGCGCGCGTCGGCGCGCAGCGCCTCGGCCGCGCCGGTGCCGAGCTCGGCCTCGGCCTGCTCGGCGGTCAGGCGGACGGTGCCGGCCGGGCCGGGTTCGGCGGCCAGGACGGGGGCGGGGAACCAGGTGTCGAGAACGGTGCCGTCGGCGGCGATGGTGGCCAGGCCGGTGGCCACGGCGCCGTTCGCCGAGGAGGTGGATTCGAGCGAGGTGGATTCAGCAGTCACATCGTGCACGTTAACCAATGCGGGGCCCCGCTGCCGAACACGCCCACCGTGCGGACGCGCCCGGCGGACGTCCCGGCGACCGGGGCGCGGGGTGGGAAAACCCGGTGCTCAGGGCTCCGCCGCTGGGCAATACTTCGGCGGGTGTTCATGTCGATCTCCACCACCGGCAGCGCCGAGGACCCGGCCACGGATCTCGGGTTCCTGCTGCACAAGCACCCCGGCAAGGTCCAGCGGTTCACGACGTCGCACGGCGAGGCCCACGTCTTCTACCCCGAGGCGGGGGACGAGGCCTGCACGGCGGCGCTGCTGCTGGACATCGACCCGGTCGCGCTGGTCCGCAAGGGCCGGGGCGACGGCAGGGGCCGCGGCGGCTCGCCCGACTTCGCGCTCGCCCAGTACGTCAACGACCGGCCGTACGCCGCGTCCTCGCTGCTCGCGGTGGCGCTGCGGACGGTGTTCCGGTCCGCGATGAAGGGCGCCTGCCCGGCCCGGCCCGAACTGCCGGGGCGGGCCCGCCCGCTGCGGATCGAGCTGCCCGCCGTGCCCGCGAACGGTGCGGGCGAGGGCGGCGGCCTGGCGATGGTGGCCCGGCTGTTCGAGCCGCTGGGCTGGGGGGTCGAGGCGACGACGATCCCGCTGGACGAGGCGTTCCCGGAGTGGGGCGACTCCCGGTACGTGCGGATCGTGCTCGCCTCCGACACCGTCCGGCTCGCCGACGCGCTCCAGCAGCTGTACGTGCTGCTGCCGGTGCTGGACGGCGCCAAGCACTACTGGGTTGCCCCGGACGAGGTGGACAAGCTGCTCGCCGCGGGCGAGGGCTGGCTGGCCGCCCACCCGGAGCGCGGCCTGATCACCCGTCGCTACCTCGCCCGGCGCTGGTCGCTGACCCGGGCCGCGATGGAACGCCTGGAGCTGGCCCGGTTGGCGGAGGCGGACGACCGCGAGGTCGAGGAGATCGACAACGCGGTCGACGACCGGCCCGCAGAGGAGTTCGGGCAGGAGCCGGGGCAGGTGCCCGGGCGGGAGTCCGGCGAGCCGGACGGCGGCGGGAGCAGCGAGGGGGACGGCGGTGCGCTCGCGGAGCCGGAGCTGCCCCGCGTGCCGCCCCTGGCCGAGCAGCGCCGCACCGCGATCCTCGACGCCCTGCGCGAGACCGGCGCCGCCCGCGTCGCCGACCTCGGCTGCGGTCAGGGCGAGCTGATCGGCGTCCTGCTGAAGGACGCCCGGTTCACCGAGATCCTCGGCGTGGACGTGTCCGTGCGGGCCCTGCGGGCGGCGAACCGCAAACTGCGCCTGGAGCGCCTGCCGGAGCGGCAGGCGGCCCGGGTGACGCTGGCGCAGGGTGCGCTGACGTACACCGACGCCCGGTTGAAGGGCTACGACGCGGCGGTGCTGTGCGAGGTGATCGAGCACCTGGACCTACCGCGGCTGCCCGCCCTGGAGTACGCCGTGTTCGGGGCCGCCCGGCCGCAGGCCGTCGTGGTCACCACGCCGAACGCCGAGTACAACGTCCGCTGGGAGACCCTGCCGGCGGGCAGCGTCCGGCACGCCGACCACCGCTTCGAGTGGTCCCGCGCGGAGTTCCGTGCCTGGGCCGGGAAGGTCGCGGCGGCCTACGGTTACACGGTGGTGCTGCGCCCGGTCGGCCCGTACGACGAGGAGGTCGGGGCACCGACCCAGCTCGCCCTGTTCACCACTGTCACCGAGCCGGCGCCCGTCGCCCAGCCGACCACCGCCACCGAACCGCCCGTCACCGAACCCGAGCCGACCGCCACCGACCCGACCCCCGCCACCGACCCGACCCCCGCCACCGACCCGACGACGCCCGAAGGAGGCGAACCCCGATGACCGACGCCGCAGCCGACGAGAGCACCGAGAGCACAGCCCCGCGCCGCCTTCCCGTCACCGACGTCTCCCTCGTCGTCCTGATCGGCACCAGCGGCTCGGGCAAGTCCACCTTCGCCCGCCGCCACTTCCTGCCGACCCAGGTCGTCTCCTCCGACTTCTGCCGCGGTCTGGTCGCCGACGACGAGAACGACCAGTCCGCCTCCGCCGAGGCCTTCGACCTCCTGCACTACATCGTCGGCAAGCGACTGGCAGCCGGGCGGCTGACCGTCGTGGACGCCACCAACGTCCAGCCGGAGGCGCGCCGCCAGCTGGTCAGGATCGCCCGCGAGCACGACGTGCTGCCGATCGCGATCGTCCTGGACGTCCCGCCGGGGGTGTGCGCCGAGCGCAACCGCACCCGTCCGGACCGCCAGTTGCCCGCCCACGTCGTCCCGCGGCAGAACCGCGAGCTGCGCCGCTCCCTGCGCGGCCTGGAGCGCGAGGGCTTCCGCAAGGTGCACGTCCTGCGCGGCGAGGCCGAGGTGGTGTCGGCCGAGATCGAGACGGAGAAGCGCTACAACGACCTGCGTCACCTCACCGGCCCGTTCGACATCGTGGGTGACATCCACGGCTGCCGCTCGGAGCTGGAGACCCTGCTGACCCGCCTCGGCTACGCCCTCACCCGGGACGCCGAGGGCCGTCCGGTGGACGCCGAGCACCCGGCGGGCCGCACCGCCGTCTTCGTCGGCGACCTGGTCGACCGCGGCCCCGACACCCCGGGCGTGCTGCGCCTGGTGATGGGCATGGTGGCGGCGGGCCACGCGATCTGCGTGCCCGGGAACCACGAGAACAAGCTCGGCCGCGCGATGGACGGCAAGAAGGTCACCGTCTCGCACGGCCTGCAGGAGTCGCTGGACCAGCTGGCGGGGGAGTCCGAGGAGTTCAGGGCCGAGGTGCGCGCCTTCATGCGCGGCCTGGTCAGCCACTACCTGCTGGACGGCGGCGCGCTGGTGGTCTGCCACGCCGGTCTGCCGGAGAAGTACCACGGCCGGAACTCGGGCCGGGTCCGCTCGCACGCGCTGTACGGGGAGACCACCGGTGAGACCGACGAGTACGGCCTGCCGGTGCGCTACCCGTGGGCCGAGGAGTACCGCGGCCGGGCACTGGTGGTCTACGGCCACACCCCGGTGCCGAACGCGAGCTTCGTCAACAACACCATCTGCCTGGACACCGGCTGCGTCTTCGGCGGCAGCCTGACCGCGCTGCGCTACCCGGAGCGCGAGCTGGTGGGCGTCGAGGCCGAGCGCGAGTGGTACGCCCCGGTGCGTCCGATGATCACGGACGCGCCGGGCGCCCGCGAGGGCCGTCCGCTGGACCTCGCCGACGTCGCCGGGCGCCGGATCGTCGAGACCGGCCTGCACGGGCGGGTCGCCGTCCGGGAGGAGAACGCGGCGGCCGCACTGGAGGTGATGAGCCGCTTCGCGCTGGACCCGCGGCTGCTCGCCTACCTGCCGCCGACCATGGCGCCGAGTGCGACCTCCCGCCGGGACGGCTACCTGGAGCACCCGGAGGAGGCCTTCCTGGCCTACCGCGCGGACGGCGTGCGGCACCTGGTGTGCGAGGAGAAGCACATGGGTTCGCGCGCGGTGCTGCTGGTCGCCCGGGACGGTGCCGCGCTGGAGCGCCGCTTCGGTGTGGCGGGTCCGGGCGCGATCTGGACCCGCACCGGCCGCGCGTTCCTCAACGACGACGGGCTGACCGCCGCGGTGCTCGACCGGGTGCGGGCGGCCGCCGAGCGCGCCGGCCTCTTCGACGAGCTGGCCAGCGACTGGCTGCTGGTGGACGCCGAGCTGATGCCGTGGTCGCTGAAGGCGGTGGAGCTGCTGCGCCGTCAGTACGCGGCGGTCGGCGCGGCGGCGGGTGCGGCTCTGCCGGAGGTGCTGTCCGCCCTGGAGCGGGCGGCCGGGCGCGGCCTGGACCTGGCCGGGCTGACCGCCCGCCAGCGGCAGCGTTCCGCCGATGCGCGGGCGTTCACCGAGGCGTACCGGCGCTACTGCTGGCCGACCGAGGGCCTGTCGGGCATCCGGCTGGCGCCGTTCCAGCTGCTGGCCGCCGAGGGGGCGAACCTGGCGGTGCGCCCGCACGACGAGCACCTGGCCCGGATCGACCGCCTGGTGGCCGCCGACGACGCGGAGGAGCCCGTGCTGCACCGCACCGGCCGGGTCCTGCTGGACACCGAGGACGAGGCCTCGACGGCCGCCGCCACCGCCTGGTGGGAGGAGCTGACCGGGGCGGGCGGCGAGGGCATGGTGGTGAAGCCGCTGGCCTCGCTGGTGCGGACCTCGCGCGGCGAGGGCCGTCCGGGCGGGCTGGTGCAGCCCGGGGTGAAGGTGCGCGGCCGGGAGTACCTGCGGATCATCTACGGTCCGGACTACACCGAGCACCTGGACCGGCTGCGGCAGCGCGCGTTGGGCCACAAGCGCTCGCTGGCGTTGCGCGAGTACGCGCTGGGGCTGGAGGCGCTGGACCGGCTGGCGGCGGGGGAGCCGCTGTGGCGGGTGCACGAACCGGTGTTCGCGGTGCTGGCGCTGGAGTCCGAGCCGGTCGACCCGCGCTTGTAGCGTCGACCCGCGCGGCCTGTAGCACCGACCCGCGCGGCCCGTGGCGTCGACCCGCGCCCGTTGGCGGCGGGCGGTGTCCTGCGGAGCCGGCCGGTGGAGGGGGAGTCCCGTCCGGGGCTCCCCTTCACTCGACTCACTTCTGTATAGAAATTCCAAGTATCGTATACGCTTGCTAACCTTCCCCTCTCGTCCCGTCACCCCAGGAGCCCGGTATGGCCTTCAACCTCCGGAACAGGCACTTCCTCAAGGAGCTCGACTTCACGCCCCAGGAGTTCCGCTTCCTGGTGGACCTCGCCGCCGGGCTCAAGGCAGCGAAGTACGCGGGCACCGAGCAGCCCCGGCTGCGCGGCAAGAACATCGCGCTGATCTTCGAGAAGACCTCCACCCGCACCCGCTGCGCCTTCGAGGTCGCCGCCCACGACCAGGGGGCCACCACGACCTACCTGGACCCGTCGGCCTCGCAGATCGGACACAAGGAGTCCATCAAGGACACCGCCCGGGTGCTCGGCCGGATGTTCGACGGCATCGAGTACCGCGGCCACGGCCAGGAGGTCGTCGAGGAGCTCGCGACGCACGCGGGTGTCCCGGTCTGGAACGGCCTCACCGACGAGTGGCACCCCACCCAGATGCTGGCCGACGTCCTCACCGTCACCGAGCACACCGTCAAGCCGCTGACCGACGTCGCGCTCGCCTACCTCGGCGACGCCCGGTCCAACATGGGCAACTCGCTGCTGGTGACCGGTGCGCTGCTCGGCATGGACGTCCGCATCGTTGCCCCCCGCGCGCTCTGGCCGACCGAGGACGTGCAGAAGTCGGCGCGGGCCCTGGCCGAGTCGACCGGTGCCCGGATCACCCTGACCGAGGATGTCGCCGGGGGCGTGGCCGGCGCGGACTTCCTCTACACCGACGTCTGGGTCTCGATGGGCGAGCCCAAGGAGGTCTGGGCCGAGCGGATCGAGATGCTCAAGCCGTACCAGGTCTCCATGGAGACCGTCCGGGCCACCGGCAACCCGGCCGTGAAGTTCCTGCACTGCCTGCCCGCGTTCCACGACCTCGGCACGGTGGTCGGGCGGCAGATGTACGAGGCGACCGGCATGACCGAGCTGGAGTGCACCGACGAGCTGTTCGAGTCGCCGCACTCCATCGTCTTCGACCAGGCCGAGAACCGCCTGCACACCATCAAGGCGGTCCTGGTCGCGACCCTCGGCTCCTGACGGGACCGCCGACGATCCGACGATCCGCAGGACACGCAGGACACGCAGGACACGCAGGACACGCAGGACCCCGGGTCCCCGGAGGCCCCAGGGGCTCAGCGCTCCAGCTTGACGCAGGCCACCCGGTCGCCCGCCCCGTGCGGTCCGGCCGGGGTACCGGCGTGCAGCACCAGCGAGCGCGCCCCGCCCGGCCGCGGCTGCCAGGCCACTGCCGTCGTGGCGGTGCCGTCGCCGTGTCCGTCGGTGCGCAGCACCAGGCGCAGTTCGTTGCGCTCGTTGGCGTACGCCGGGTCGGTGGACGGCTGCACCGGGTCGACCGTGTCCTGGTAGTGCGGCCCGGAGGACGCCGGGTCGGCCCCGCAGCCGCCGGTGTGCAGGTGCGCCGGGAACTCGTGGTCGGGGGCGAGCCCGGACACCGTCAGGGTGAGCGCCGTCTGCCCGGGCACCGAGCGGTCGGTGACGACCCGGGCGTGCGAGCCGTACGGCACCAGGTCCTGCGCGTAGCTGACGGCGGCCGGTGGGACGAAGGCGGTGGCCGGGTCGAAGGCGGCCTCGACGACGGAGACCGGCGGGGCGGCGGGGGCGAGCAGGGCCAGCGGCAGCAGGGCGGTGGCGAGCGGAGCGGTCATCGGTCGGGCCTTCCACGGGCAGGGCGACGGTCACCCTGCTAACGGCGCCGGCCGGGGAAGGACACCGCCGCCGGTGAGCGCCGACCCGGGCTCAGGGGGCCGGTTCGCGCCGGATCCCGCGGATCTCGCAGCGCGGTCCGCTGGCCCGCATCAGCCGCAGGTCGGCGGTGACCAGCGGTGCCCCGTACCGCTCGGCGACGGCGACGTAGGCGGCGTCGTCCGGGGTCAGGTTGTCCTTGAGTTCCCAGATCCGTCCGAGCAGCGGCGCCACCTCGACCTTGCGGATCGCCACGGCGGCCAGTTCGCGGGTGAGTTCGGCGACCCGGTCGGCGGTCAGCTCCTTGGCCAGGTAGAGGCCGCGCAGCGACTGCATCACCTCGACCACGATGTGTTCGGGCGCCGCCCAGTCGCCGTCGGCGGCGAGTTCGGCCCGGGCCGCGGCGCCGCGCGGGCCCTCGTCGGCCAGCGCCAGCACCAGTGCGGACGCGTCCACCACGATCATCGGAGGCCCCCTCTGCCTGTCACGTCACGGGCCACCGTACCCGGGAGCCGGACCGGGTGACGGCGGGGCGCCGGCGGCGGCTCAGCGTCCGAGCAGGAGCCCGGCGAGCACCGAGGCGGCGTTGGCGGTGGCGGAGGCGGCCCAGGGGAGCGCGGTGCGCGCCGACAGCCCGGTGAGCGGGGCGAGCAGGGCGCCCTCGGCGAGGCAGACGGCGGCCTCGCCGAGCCCGAAGGCGGTCCAGTACGCTGCGGCGGGCCCGGCGGCGTACGGTCGCAGGGTCCACCAGAGCAGCGGGTGCGTCGCCAGGTTGACGAGGACGGCGGCACCGGCCGCCCGGGACGGCCGCACGCCGCCGGCCCGGGTGAGCGCGACGGTGTAGACGGGGACCTCGACCAGCAGGGTCAGGGTCAGGGCGAGGGCGTAGGGCACGGCGGGGATCGTGCCACGGGGAGGGGACCATGGCCACCGAGCTCGCACCCGTACCGGTGCCGGCAGCCGCGCGGGTGTGGCCGGCGCCCGGTCCGGCGGCCCGGCTCGGCGCCGCGCCGTTCGCGGGCTTCGTGCTGTCGGCCGTCCTGGCGCTGGCGCTGGCGCTGCGGGCGCCGACCGGTCTGGCGGTGCTGGGTCTGGCCGGGTTCGGCCTGCTGCACAACGTGCTGGAGCTGCGCTACGTGGCCGGCCGTTTCGCCGTCGTGCTGGCCGGTCCGCTGTTGCGGCTGCTGCTGGCGCTGGTGACCGGCATCGTGCTGTGCCGTCTGCTGCCGCCCTCCAGGGCGTCCCAGGCGGCGGAGATCCTGCTCGCGTACGGCCTGCTGGCGGCGGCCTGCCGGTACGGGCTGCGCGGGCGGCCGCGGCTGCTGGCGGGGAGCGCGGTGCTGCTGGCCGGGGCGGGCGCGGCTTCGCTGGCCTTTCCCGCGTACCACTTCGTGGTGCTGGCGCACCTGCACAACGTGGTGCCGCTGCTGTTCCTGGCCGAGTGGTCGCGTCGGCTGCGGCGCGGGCGGGCGGCGTTCCTGGTGCTGCAGTCCGGCTGGGTGCTGTTGGTGCCGGCCCTGCTGCTGAGTGGCCTGCTGGACGGTCTGCTGGTGCAGCGTCCGGGCGGCTGGACGGACCGGCTGGCGGCGGCCTACACCCCGCCGGCGTGGTTGACGCCGACGGCGGGCCTGCGCTTCCTGGCGGTGTTCGCCTTCCTGCAGACGATGCACTACGTCGTCTGGGTCTGGTTCCTCCCCCGGTACGCCCCGGAGGCGGCGGAGCGCTTCGAGGCCCGGGTACCGGCGCTGCGCGGCGGGCGGGCGTGGGCGCTGGGGGCGGGGGCCGGCGCGCTGCTGGCGTTGTTGTTCGCGGTGGACTACGCCCGGGGCCGCTCGTTGTACGCGGCGCTGGCGAGTTACCACGCGTACCTGGAGTTCCCGGTGCTGCTGATGCTGGTGCTCGGCCTGGGCGCGGCCCGGGGCGGGGCCGGGGGGTCGGCGGGTGGACCGGAAGTGGACCGACGTGGAGCGGAGGTGAAGAGATGAGGACGATCCTGCTGGCGGACGTCGCCCCCTCGCCGACCGGCGGTTCCGGTGGTGAGCTTGTGGTGGTGTTGCTGATGGCGGCCGGGCTGGTCGCGGGAGCGGTCTGGCTGATCAGGCTGGAGCGCAAGCGGCGCGGCCCGGACGACGAGTGAGTCACGGCATGCACTATGGTTTATCTCGACATCGAGATAACTGCCCCTTACGATATATCTCGACATCAAGATACTTGCCGAGAGGCGCGCACCGGCGATGCGGGCAAGGCGAGCCTAAGTAAGGCTGACCTTACCACCGTGTGGCGGCCGGATATCGCACGAAGCACCCAGAAGGAGTCAGTCGTGTCCGCGAACAGCTTCGACGCCCGCAGCCCGCTGCAGGTGGGCGACGAGTCGTACGAGATCTTCAAGCTCTCCGCCGTCGAGGGTTCCGAGCGGCTGCCGTACAGCCTCAAGGTGCTGCTGGAGAACCTGCTCCGCACGGAGGACGGCGCGAACATCACCGCCGACCACATCCGCGCCCTCGGCAACTGGGACGCCGACGCCCAGCCGAGCCAGGAGATCCAGTTCACGCCGGCCCGCGTGATCATGCAGGACTTCACCGGTGTGCCGTGCGTCGTCGACCTCGCCACCATGCGCGAGGCCGTCAAGGAGCTGGGCGGCGACCCGGCCAAGATCAACCCGCTGGCCCCGGCCGAGCTGGTCATCGACCACTCGGTCATCGCCGACAAGTTCGGCACCAAGGACGCGTTCACCCAGAACGTCGAGATCGAGTACGGCCGCAACAAGGAGCGCTACCAGTTCCTGCGCTGGGGCCAGACCGCGTTCGACGAGTTCAAGGTCGTCCCGCCGGGCACCGGCATCGTCCACCAGGTGAACATCGAGCACCTGGCCCGCACCGTCATGGTCCGCGGCGGCCAGGCCTACCCGGACACCTGCGTCGGCACCGACTCGCACACCACCATGGTCAACGGCCTGGGCGTGCTGGGCTGGGGCGTCGGCGGCATCGAGGCCGAGGCGGCCATGCTCGGCCAGCCGGTCTCCATGCTGATCCCGCGCGTCGTCGGCTTCAAGCTGACCGGCGAGCTCCCGGCCGGCACCACCGCCACCGACCTGGTCCTCACCATCACCGAGATGCTGCGCAAGCACGGTGTGGTCGGCAAGTTCGTCGAGTTCTACGGCGACGGCATCGGGGCCATCCCGCTGGCCAACCGCGCCACCATCGGCAACATGTCGCCGGAGTTCGGCTCGACCTGTGCGATCTTCCCGATCGACGCCGAGACCATCAACTACCTGCGCCTGACCGGCCGCGACGAGCAGCAGCTCGCCCTGGTCGAGGCGTACGCCAAGGAGCAGGGCCTCTGGCACGACCCGTCGGTCGAGCCGGTCTACTCCGAGTACCTGGAGCTGGACGTCTCCACCGTCGTCCCGTCGATCTCCGGCCCGAAGCGCCCGCAGGACCGCGTGGTCCTCGCCGAGGCCGCCCAGAAGTTCGCCGAGGCGCTGCCGACCTACTCCGCCGAGGCCTCGAAGCCGACCGCCGTCACCGCCCCCGACGGCTCGACCTACGAGATCGACAACGGCGCGGTCGTGATCGCCTCGATCACCTCCTGCACCAACACCTCCAACCCCTCCGTGATGCTGGGTGCCGCCCTGCTCGCGAAGAAGGCCGTGGAGAAGGGCCTGCGCGTCAAGCCCTGGGTCAAGACCACCCTGGCGCCCGGCTCCAAGGTCGTCATGGACTACTACGAGAAGGCCGGCCTGCTCCCGTACATGGAGAAGCTGGGCTTCAACCTGGTCGGCTACGGCTGCGTCACCTGCATCGGCAACTCGGGCCCGCTGCCCGAGGAGGTCTCGGCCGCCGTCAACGAGTCCGACCTCGCGGTCGTCTCGGTGCTCTCCGGCAACCGCAACTTCGAGGGCCGGATCAACCCCGACGTCAAGATGAACTACCTGGCCTCCCCGCCGCTGGTGGTCGCCTACGCCCTCGCCGGCAACATGAACGTCGACATCGCCAAGGACGCCCTGGGCCAGGACGCCGACGGCAACGACGTCTTCCTCGCCGACATCTGGCCGACCGAGCAGGAGGTCGCCGACACCGTCGCCGGCTCCATCGACGAGGCCATGTTCGACAAGGGCTACCAGGACGTCTTCGCCGGTGACCACCGCTGGCAGTCGCTCCCGGTGCCGACCGGCAACACCTTCGAGTGGGACGCCGAGTCCACCTACGTCCGCAAGCCCCCGTACTTCGAGGGCATGGCCAAGACCCCGAGCCCGGTGACCGACATCGCCGACGCCCGCGTCCTGGCCAAGCTGGGCGACTCGGTCACCACCGACCACATCTCCCCGGCCGGCAACATCAAGCCGGGCACCCCGGCGGCGCAGTACCTGACCGCCAACGGTGTCGAGAAGCGCGACTTCAACTCCTACGGTTCCCGTCGTGGCAACCACGAGGTGATGATCCGCGGCACCTTCGCCAACATCCGCCTGCGCAACCAGATCGCGCCGGGCACCGAGGGCGGCTACACCCGCGACTTCACCCAGGCCGACGCGCCGGTGTCGTTCATCTACGACGCCTCGCAGAACTACCAGGCCGCCGGCACCCCGCTGGTCGTCCTGGCCGGCAAGGAGTACGGCTCCGGCTCGTCCCGTGACTGGGCCGCCAAGGGCACCGCGCTGCTCGGCGTCAAGGCCGTCATCGCCGAGTCCTACGAGCGCATCCACCGCTCGAACCTGATCGGCATGGGCGTCCTGCCGCTACAGTTCCCGGAGGGCGAGAACGCCGACTCCCTCGGCCTGACCGGCGAGGAGACCTTCTCCTTCACCGGCGTGACCGAGCTCAACGAGGGCCGCACCCCGAAGACCGTCAAGGTCAAGGCGGGCGACAAGGAGTTCGACGCGGTCGTCCGCATCGACACCCCCGGTGAGGCGGACTACTACCGCAACGGCGGCATCCTGCAGTACGTGCTGCGCTCGCTCATCGGCTGAGCCACGCCAGTCCCCGAAGGGGCCGGACCGCACCACGCGGTCCGGCCCCTTCCGCGTGCCGGGCCGGCTTCCGTGCGCCGCGCCGGTCCTCCGCACGGTGGGCCGGTTTCCGCGGGCCGGGCCCGTTCCTGCATCGTGGGCCGGCTTCCGAGTGCGCCGCGGGCTTTTGCATGCTGCACCGACCCGGCCCGTCCCCTTGCGCGGTGAACGGCAGATGGACTAAGGCAAACCTCTACCCCGACCCGGCCGACCCGGACCCCCGCCGGCGCAGCGCCGACACGGCGGTCACGCACTACCAGGAGCGCGGCCTGCCCTCCGAGCAGCTCGTCCTCGGCGCCCCGCTCTACGGCCACGGCTGGACCGGCGTCGCCCCCGGCAGGCGCGGCGGCCTCTTCCAGAGCGCCACCGCCGCCGCGCCCGACCACTCGTACCAGGAGATCAACGCACTGCCCGGCACGGTCCACGTGGACCGCGACCACGGCGCGTCCTGGAAGTACGACGGCACCACCTTCTACAGCTACGACACCGCCGAGGTGCTCACCCTGAAGGCGCGGTACGCGCGCTGGAACGACCTGGGCGGCGTGATGGTCTGGTCGCTGGACGGCGACGACGCCCGGGGCAGCGCGATCGCCGCCCTGGACCGCGGCCTGCGCCGCGACTGACGCCCGCACGCCCGTCACGGCCGGGCCGAGCCCCCCGGGGGTGCGGCCCGGCCGCCGCCGTAGTACCACGGAACCATGGCGACGACACCGGACCCGTGGGGGACGATCCACCGCGAGCGGCGCGCCCTGCTCGCCGACGTGGAGGGCCTCACCCCGGGGCAGTGGGCGACGCCCTCGCTCTGCGTCGGGCGGACCGTGCAGGACACCCTGGCGCACATGGCGGCGACGGCCCGGATGACCCCGGCAGGCTTCTTCCTGAAGCTGGCCCGGTCCGGCTTCCGCTTCGAGGCGATGACCGCCCGTGAGATCGCCGAGCTGACCGCCGGGACGCCCGCCGACACCCTCGACGCCTTCCGGGCGCGGCTGGACTCGGTCAGCCACCCGCCGGGCCCGGTCGACAGCTGGCTGGGCGAGACCGTGGTGCACGCCGAGGACATCCGGCGCCCGCTCGGCATCGTCCGCGCGTACCCGACGGAGGCCCTGACCCGGCTCGCGGACTTCTACCGGCGCTCCAACCTGATCGTCGGCGGCAAGCGGCGGGCGGCCGGGCTGACCCTGCGGGCCACCGACGCCGACTGGACGGCGGGCACCGGCCCCGAGGTGAGGGGTCCGATCCTCGCGCTCCTGCTGGCCGTCACCGGGCGCCGGATCGCGCACGGCGAACTGGAGGGCGAGGGGACGCCGACGCTGACCGGGCGCGGCTGACCGCCGCCGCGGTCCACGCCGAAGGGGCCCGCCGTGACGCGCACGGCGGGCCCCTTCAGCACGGCAGGAGGGCGCTCAGACCCGGTCGCAGGCCTGCGCCCGCAGCGCACGGGCCAGGTCGTCCCGGCGCTCCAGCACCAGACGGCGCAGCGCCGGCGCGGCCTGCGGGTGCCCGTCCAGCCAGGCGTCGGCCTCGGCGAGGGTCGGCTCGCCGGTCTGGGCGCTCGGGAAGAAGCCGCTGACGAAGCGGATCGCGATCTCGATGGTCCGCTCGGCCCAGATCCTCTCCAGCAGCTTGAAGTACGGCGCCGCGTAGAGGGCGGTCAGGTCGCGGTGGGCGGGCAGCGCGAAGCCCGCGATGTTGGCCTCGACCAGGGCGTTCGGCAGCTCGTCCGAGTCGACCACGGCCGACCAGGCGGCGGCCTTGGCCTCCGGGGTGGGCCGGGCGGCCAGGCAGTGGGTGTACTGCCGCTTGCCGCCGGCGGTGTTGTCGGCGGCCAGCTCGGCGGCCAGCTCCTCGTCGGAGGCCTGGCCGGCGGCGGCCAGGGCCAGCCACAGCGACCAGCGCAGCTCCTGGTCGACGTCCAGGCCGTCGATCCGGGCGCTGCCGGCCAGCAGGCCGCGGACCAGGCCGAGGTGCTCGGCGCCGCCCGCGGTCTGGGCGAGGAAGCGGGCCCAGGCCAGCTGGTGGTCGCTGCCGGGGACGGCGTCGCGCAGCTCGCGCAGGGCGCCGTCGGCGAGCAGCCGGCCGCCCTCGCCGCGCCAGGCCGGGTCGGCGTACAGGTCGACGGCGGTCTTGGCCTGCTGGTGCAGCGACTGCAGGACGCCGATGTTGCCCTCCTGGCCCGCGAAGCGCAGCACCAGGGCGACGTAGTCGCGGGCCGGCATCAGACCGTCCCGGGTGAGGTTCCAGACGGCGGACCAGGCCAGGGCGCGGGCCAGCTCGTCGTGGATGTCGCCGAGGCCGGTGCGCAGGGTCTCCAACGAGTCCCCGTCGAAGCGGATCTTGCAGTAGGTGAGGTCGTCGTCGTTGAGCAGGACGAGCGCGGGGCGGGGGAGGCCGGCCGCCCCGGTGACGACGGTGCGGGCGCCGGTGACGTCCAGCTCGATCCGGCCGGTGCGCACCAGGGCGCCGTCGGCGTCCCGGTCGTACAGGCCGACCGCGATCCGGTGCGGGCGCAGCACGCCACGGGACGGAGTCGCCGGATCGTCCGCCGTGTCCTGCAGCACGGCGAGTTCGGTGATCCGGCCCTCGGCGTCGGTGGTGACCTGCGGGGTGAGCGCGTTGACGCCGGCGGTCTGCAGCCAGGCGGCGGCCCAGGAGGTGAGGTCGCGGCCGCTGGTCTCCTCCAGGATGTCCAGCAGGTCGGTGAGTTCGGTGTTGCCGAACGCGTGGCGCTTGAAGTAGCGGCGGGCGCCCTCGAAGAAGGCCTCCGAACCGGCGTACGCCACCAGCTGCTTGAGGACGGAGGCGCCCTTGGCGTAGGTGATGCCGTCGAAGTTGAGCTTGGCGTCCTCCAGGTCGCGGATGTCCGCGGTGATCGGGTGCGTGGTGGGGAACTGGTCCTGCCGGTAGGCCCACGCCTTGCGCTGGTTGGCGAAGGTGACCCAGGCGGAGGAGTAGCGGGTGCGGGCGCCGATCAGGCCGTAGGAGCCCATGAAGTCGGCGAAGGACTCCTTCAGCCACAGGTCGTCCCACCAGCGCATGGTGACCAGGTCGCCGAACCACATGTGCGCCATCTCGTGCAGGATGACGTTGGCCCGGCCCTCGTAGGCGGCGTCGGTGACCTTCGAGCGGAAGACGAACTCCTCGCGGAAGGTGACGCAGCCCGGGTTCTCCATCGCACCGATGTTGTACTCGGGGACGAACGCCTGGTCGTACTTGCCGAAGGGGTACGGGTAGTCGAACTCCTCGTGGAAGAAGTCGAGTCCGAGCTTGGTGACGCCGAGGATCTCGTCCGCGTCGAAGTGCGGGGCCAGGGACCTGCGGCACATCGCGGAGAGCGGGATCTCCAGGGTGGTGCCGTCGGCGAGCTCGCGGCTGTAGTGGTCACGGGCGACGTGGTAGGGGCCGGCGACGACCGCGGTGAGGTAGGTGGAGATCGGCTTGGTCGGCGCGAACTCCCAGGTGCGGGCGCCGTCCTCGGCGGTGACGTCCTCGTGCGGGGCGTTGGACCACACGTCCCAGGCGGCCGGCGCGGTCACCGTGAAGGTGAACGGGGCCTTCAGGTCGGGCTGTTCGAAGGTCGCGAACACCCGGCGGGCGTCGGCCGGCTCGTAGTGGGTGTAGAGGTAGGTCTCGCCGTCCGCGGGGTCGACGAAGCGGTGCAGGCCCTCGCCGGTGCGGCTGTAGGCGCAGTCCGCCTCGACGGTCAGCACGTTCTCGGCGGCCAGGCCCTCGACGTGCACCCGGGCGCCGTCGTAGGCGGCGGCCGGGTCGACGGCGCGCCCGTTGAGGGTGACCGAGCGGACGGCCGGGGCGAGCAGGTCGAGGAAGGTGTCCGCGCCGGGCTCGGAGCAGCGGAAGGCCACCGTGGTGGTGGAGCGGAAGGTGGTGGCCGCCGGGTTCGGCGCCGAGGTGACGTCCAGCCGGACGCGGTAGCCGTCCACGGCCAGGATGCTGGCCCGCTGCTGGGCTTCGTCGCGGCTGAGGTTCTTGCCCGGCACGGCGGTACTCCTTTGTCCGGCTCGCACGGTGGTGCGCGTGTGGGTGGTGCGGTCTCGGTGCCCGGCGTCGTCCGTGCACGCGGCACCATCCTGTCACGCCCCCCGCCGTCGGTACCATTGCACAGACCGACGCGTCCGGAGCGGAATCAGCGGCGTCGGGCGGGTGTTGGGCCACCAGGGGAGTTCACCCCTGCCCGGATCACCTCACGAAGGACGACACGCAGTGACGACTGCCGCTGAGCGCAAGACCGCCGACTTCTGGTTCGACCCGGCCTGCCCGTGGGCGTGGATGACCTCCCGCTGGCTGGTCGAGGTCCAGCAGCTGCGCCCGGTCGACGTGCGCTGGCACGTGATGAGCCTGTCGGTGCTGAACGAGCACCGTGACCTCCCCGACAACTACCGCGAGCTCCTGAACAACGCCTGGGGCGCGGTGCGGGTGTGCATCGCCGCCGCCGAGAAGCACGGCGAGGAGGTGCTCGGCCGGCTCTACACCGAACTCGGCGTGCGCTTCCACAACCAGGGCCTGCCGCAGGACCGGGAGACCATAACCGCGGCCCTGGTGGCCGCGGGCCTGCCCGCCGAACTGGCCGACGCCGCCGGCACGGACATCCACGACGAGGCCCTGCGCGCCTCCCACCAGGAGGGCATCACCCTGGTCGGCGAGGACGTCGGCACCCCGGTGATCGCGGTCGAGGGCGTGGACGGCGAGCGGGTCGCCTTCTTCGGCCCGGTGGTCACCCCCGCCCCGAAGGGCGAGGCCGCGGCCCGCCTGTGGGACGGCACCCTGCTGGTGGCCTCCACTCCCGGCTTCTACGAGATCAAGCGCACCCGGACGGCCGGCCCGTCCTTCGAGTAGCGCCGGCGACGCGACGGGGCCCGGTACCGGATCGGTACCGGGCCCCGTCGTCGTGCGGGCGGCGGCTCAGCGGGCGGCGGCGTCCCGGCGCTGCTTGAGCAGGCCGGCGGCGCTCAGCAGCACGACCAGCACCCCGGCCGCGTACAGCTGCTGCCGGTTGCCCTCGGTGGTGGTCATCAGCGCGAGGATGCCGGCCACCCCGGCCATCGCGACCCAGGTCAGGTACGGGTAGCCCCACATCTTCACGGTGAGCAGCTCGGGCGACTCGCGCTCCAGCCGGCGGCGCATCCGCAGCTGGACCACGCAGATGAACAGCCAGACCACCAGGATCGCCACACCGGTGGTGTTCATCAGCCAGGTGAACACGGTGTCCGGCCAGAACTTGGCGGCCAGCACGGCGCCGAAGCCGAACAGGCAGGAGGCCAGCACGGCCCGGCGCGGCACCCCGCCGCTGACCTTGGCCAGCGCCTTGGGGCCCTGGCCGCGGCCGACCAGCGAGTACGCCATCCGGGAGGCGCCGTAGATGTTGGCGTTCATCGCGGACAGCAGCGCGACCAGCACCACGACCTGCATGATCGTCCCGGCGCCGGGCACCCCGAGGTGGCGCAGCACGGTGACGTACGGGCCGTCGGCGACGACTGCCGGGTCCTTCCAGGACACCAGGGTGACCACCAGGGCCATCGAGCCGATGTAGAAGATCGCGATCCGCCACACCGCGGTGCGCACGGCGTTGGCGACGTTCTTCTTGGGGTCGTCGGACTCGGCGGCGGCGATGGTGACGGTCTCCAGACCGCCGTACGCGAAGACCGAGGCGAGCAGGCCGACGATCAGTCCGCTGACGCCGGTGGGCAGGAAGCCGCCGTGGCCGGTCAGGTTGGCCGTGCCGGGGGCGCCGGGGCCGAGGACCCCGGCGATGCCGAGGCCGCCGAGGACCAGGAAGGCGATGATCGCGGCGACCTTGATCGTGGCGAACCAGAACTCGAACTCGCCGAAGTTCTTCACCGCGGTGAGGTTGCTCGCGCAGAAGAAGACCATGAACAGGGCGACCCAGACCCAGGCGGAGACACCCGGGACCCAGCCGTTGACGATCTTCCCGGCGGCGGTGGCCTCGGCGGCGACGCCGCAGCAGAGCATCACCCAGTACATCCAGCCGGCCGTGATCCCGGCCCACGGGCCGATCTCCTTCTCGGCGTGCACCGAGAACGAGCCGGAGGCGGGGCGGGCCGCCGACATCTCGCCGAGCATCCGCATGATCAGCATGACCAGCAGGCCGGAGAGCACGAAGGCCAGGATGATCGCCGGGCCCGCGGCGGCGATGCCCGCGCCGGAGCCGACGAAGAGGCCCGCGCCGATCACGCCGCCGAGGGCGATCATCGACAGGTGGCGCTGCTTCAGCCCGTGGGTGAGCTGCTGGCCGTTCGACGCCGGGCCCGCGGCAGGGTGGGCGCCGTCGGTGGTCCCGGGCGCCGTGGGCGCGGAGGTGGGGGCCATAGGGGTGGTTCCAGACTGTGCGGTATGCGGCATGAGCTGTCCAATATCCGGGGAACCGCGAGCCATGCCAAGAATGTCCGACCGGGGCTCACATGGCGGACCAGGAGGACGCACAGGGTCGCGACGCGGTGACGTTGCGTGATTCCGGGCCGGTTCCGACAATCGCCGAGGGCGGGGCTTTGTCCGAAACCGTGCAGGTCGCGCAGTGGATCACCGCGTAGGTTCACAGGTGTTCACTCATCCGGACCCCCACGGAGGATCCCCCGATGGCCACCGCCACCACCCCGATACCGCGCCGCGCCGTCCTCGCCGACCTGCTGCCCGCCGCCTCCACCCGCCTCGGCGGCCAGGTCCGCGACCTGGCGCTGGTGGCCGGCGGCGCCGCGCTGACCGGCGTGGCCGCCCAGCTCTCGGTGAACGTCCCCGGCTCGCCGGTGCCGGTCACCGGTCAGACCTTCGCCGCCCTGCTGGTCGGCACCGCGCTCGGCACCCGCCGCGGCGTCGCCTCGCTCGCCCTCTACCTGCTCGCCGGCATGGCCGGCCTGCCCTGGTTCGCCGAGGGCACCTCCGGATGGGCGATGCCCTCCCTCGGCTACGTGATCGGCTTCGTCCTCGCCGCCGCCCTGACCGGCGCGCTGGCCCGCCGCGGCGCCGACCGCACCCCGGTGAACACCGCCGTCACCATGGCCCTCGGGAGCCTCGCCGTCTACGCGGTCGGCGTCCCGTATCTCGCCCTCTCGCTGCACGTGCCGCTCGCCCGCGCCGCCGAGCTCGGCCTCTACCCGTACCTGGTCGGCGACGCCCTCAAGGCCGTCCTCGCCGCCGGCGCCCTGCCGCTCGCCTGGAAGCTCCTCGGCCGGCGCTGACGCCCCCGTTGTCGGGCCCGAGCGCACGCGCATGCCACACTCATGGCATGCGCGTGTACCTGGGCTCCGACCATGCCGGATACGAACTGAAGAACCACCTCGTGGAGTGGCTCAAGGGGGCCGGCCACGAGCCGGTCGACTGCGGGCCGCACATCTACGACGCCGAGGACGACTACCCGCCGTTCTGCCTGCGCGCCGCCGAGCGCACCGCCGCCGACCCCGAGGCGCTGGGCATCGTCATCGGCGGCTCGGGCAACGGCGAGGCGATCGCCGCCAACAAGGTCAAGGGCGTCCGGGCCGCGCTGGCCTGGAGCAAGCAGACCGCCGAACTCGGCCGTCAGCACAACAACGCCAACGTGATCTCCATCGGCGGCCGCATGCACACGCAGGAGGAGGCCACCCAGTTCGTCGAGGTCTTCCTCGGTACCCCCTACAGCGGCGAGCCGCGGCACACCCGCCGGATCGAGATGCTGAGCGAGTACGAGACCACCGGCGAACTCCCGCCGATCCCGGCCCACCACCCCCAGGGCTGATCCCCCCCCACCCCGTCCTCCCACGGCCGGCCGCACACTCCCGTGCGGCCGGCCGCCGCCGTTCCCGGGGCGGCCGCGACGGCCTCCCGACCTGTGGGATCGGCCACAGGCCCCGGCGCGCGAACGGCGCCGCGCGCGGGGCACACACGTCACCCGCTCGTTTCGTACGCCCAACCGGCGTACGCCTCCTGACGGCGCGACCGCGACCCTCCCGATCGGCCGAAACCCACTGAGCGCCTCGCGCTCCGGCGCACCCGCCCGCGTCCGAGCCGTCGACGCCGGGCCGTGCCCGTGGATAGGGTCGGTCCCCATGGCTGGCAGACCGCCGGGCGCACCGCCCCAGACGACTGCGACGAGGCCCGGCGCCACCCCGGCGTCCGAGCCCGTGACGGCCCGGTTGCGCAAGAGGCTCCGCCGGGTCCGCCGAAGGCTGCGCACGGCCGGTGTGGACTACTTCCGCGGCGGCGCCGCCGACTGGCCGGTGCTCTGCGCGCTCGCCCTGCTCGTCCCGCTGCTGATCCTGCTCAACATCTGGATCCCCGACTGGGCCCCGCCCACCTCCCTGGTCCTGCCGATCCTGGCCGGCGCGCTGCTGCTGCGCCCCGGCAGCCTGGTGGTGCTCTACGCGCTGGCCGCGCTGGGGCTGTCCGCCGAGTCCGTGATCCACACCGGCCAGCGGGTCGCCAGCGACAACCCGGAGGCGTACACCTACGGCGTGACCCCGGGCGCCGCCCTGGTGGTCGGCGCCGCCGGGGTGGGCGGCCTGCTGCTGGCCCAGTTCCGGGCCCGGGTCGGCGTGCCCTGGTGGGGCGGCTCCACCATGCTGTTCGACCTGCGCGAGCGGCTGCGGGTGCAGAGCCGGGTGCCCGCGCTCCCGGCCGGCTGGCACGCGGACATGGCGCTGCGACCGGCCGGCGGCCAGTCCTTCTCCGGGGACTTCGTGGTCGCCGCCCGGACCGGCCCGGGCCGGCGGCTGCTGGAGGTGGTCCTCGCGGACGTCTCCGGCAAGGGCATGGACGCCGGGTCCCGCGCGCTGCTGCTCTCCGGCGCCTTCGGCGGCCTGGTCGGCTCGCTGCCCGCGCACGACTTCCTGCCCGCCGCCAACGGCTACCTGCTGCGCCAGTCCTGGGAGGAGGGCTTCGCGACCGCCGTCCACCTGGTGCTCGACCTGGACACCGGCGAGTACGAGCTGCTGTCGGCCGGGCACCTGCCGGGCATGCAGCGTCTCGCGGGTGCCGGCCGCTGGGAGGTCAAGGAGGCCGAGGGTCCGCTGCTCGGCATCTACGACGGCGCCAAGTTCGAGGGCGTGCGCGGCCGGCTGAACCGGGGCGACGTCCTGATGCTGTGCACCGACGGCATGGTGGAGGCACCCGGCCGGGACCTCACGGAGGGCATGGACCGGCTGATGGGGGAGGCGGACCGGCTGGTGCCCGGCGGCGGGCCGGGTGCCGGCGCGGGCGCCGCGGCCGCGCTGATCGAGACCGTCGCCCGGGACATCAACGACGACCGCGCGGTGCTGCTGCTCTGGCGCGACTGAGCGGAACGCGGCGCGACCGGGCGGGTGTGTCCGGCACATGCCGTGGGCAGCAACTGTCAAGCCTGGCAGCTGATCTTCGGCCAAATCGGACGGCCCGTCGGCGGACCGGACCAGCGGCTTCCGTTAACCGCCCCCGACCGCTTCCCGGCCGCTCAGCACGGCCCCGCCGACGATTCGTCAGGGCCGCTCGGCTATCGTCCCGGTCGGCGGAAACTCGTCTCGCATCGCAGGATATCGGGGTCGGGCCGACGGACAGACCTTTACGCAATCGGCACGGTCGACCACACTGAGTCCGGGCGGGACTGTTCAGGATTCGGGGGATAGGGGGCGTCACGTGCGGCACGACAGACAGCGGTCGACCGTGGGCTCCCTCACCGGCGGTGTGTCGGACGGTCCGCGATTCCGCCTCGGGACCGTGGGACATGCCGGGGTCCGGCTTTCGCTGGTGTCGCCGGGTGGTGGCACCCCGCTATGAAAACGAGGAAGTGAGTCCGGGTGGCACTCTCCGTCTCCGCGCTGGTCCTGTTCGCGATCCTGAGCATCATCTTCATCCGCAACAAGCAGATGAAGATCCCGCACGCGATCGTCGCCGCCCTGTTCGGCTTCATGCTGCACGAGACCACGGTCGCGACCTCGATCAACTCCCTGCTGGCCAACCTCGCCCACAGCATCTCCAGCATCACCGGAGGCTGATCCCGGCGCAGCGCCCGCCCCGGCCGCTCACCGGGGCGAGTCGGCGGGCAGCCGTCACCGGCCGGCCCGTCTCGCCTCCCGCCAACGAGCGAACAAACCCCGGGGGCGCGCCGCCGCCGGGGTCCGGACGCGCATCGGTGCGGGTGCTGCGGCACCCGTCGGCGCGGCCTGCTCGGGCACTTCCCGTTCGGCCATCAGCAGGACGAACAGCCGTGCCCAGCACAGCCGTTCACCCCGCGGCCAGTCCAGCGCGCGCAGCGTCGCCGACGCCGCCTCGGACACCTCGCCGCCCACCCGGACCTCGGCGACGTCGTCCCCCGCCTTCCCGCCCAGGAAGAGCTTGACGCCGACCGGTCCCGACCCGGTCAACTCCGGCCGCAGCGCGGGCGCCAGCGCCGGGAGCACCCGGTTCTCGGCGAGCCAGCCCGCCAGGTGCTCGTTGCCGAAGCCGAACACCGCCGCCGGCCCCTGGACCGCGCGCCAGCCCGGGAGTTCGGGAAGGTCGGGGTGGTCGGCGTGCACCCCGCGCCCCTCCGCCAGCTCGACCAGCACCGAGGCGGTGGTGGTCGCCCACATCCGCACCGCGTTGGCGAGCTTCTCCTCCTCGGTCTTGCCCAGGCCGGCCGCGCAGTCCCACACCACCGGCGCGTCCGCCCGGCCGAGTTGCAGCACGAAGCCGAGGTCCACGTGCCCGGCGCCGTCGTCCCCGGGGTGCTCGCGCACCGCCACCGCTGTGGTGCCCGGGCCCCGCACGACCTCGCCGTCCAGGCGGAACACCTGGCCCAGTCGCGCCATCTCCCGCACCACGCAGTGCTGTATGACGGCCAGTCGCTCCTGCGGACCCACCGGGACTCCTCCACCTCGGGAGCGCGGCTCGGGCTCGCGCTCGGACTGAGCTCGCGCTCGAACCTGCGCTCGAACGCCGCCGAGGCTATCGGCCCGGAACCCAACCGGGAAACCGTTCGGACGGCGGGCCCCTCCGGTCGCGGAAATGTCCCTGATGCCCCACTTTGGGCAGCGGAAACCGAAAGCCGTCCGCCCGGAGAACCCGAATGCCCCGCACCGCCCGCCCGACGAACCCGACACCCCTGACGAACCCGACACCCCCGACGGCCCGGCCCCGGCCGCTCCTGCTCCACCCGGACGGCTCCGGCCTGGTCGCCGAGATCGAGGCGTACCTCGCCTCGCTGCCCGCCCCCGCCCGCATCCACGCGCCGTACACCTGCCCCCACGGCAGCACCCCGCAGCCCTGGCACGCCGGCCACCCGATCCCCAGGGCCACCCTGCTCGACCGGGCGCTGCGCCGCCCCGCCCGCCCCGTCCCGGTCACCGCCGCCGGCCACCTCCGGCTCGCCTCCCGCTACATCGGCGCCCACGGCTGGCTCCAGGGCGCGATGTGGGACGCGACGGGCCGGGTCTGCCTGCTCGGCGCCCAGGCCGCCGTCCTGGCGTACGGCTACGGCACCCCGGCCACCGTCCGTACGGCCCGGGTCCAGCTGATGGAGGTGCTGCACGGCACCGGCCGCCCGGCGCGCTCCCCGGACGAGTTCAACGACCGCCCCACCACCCGGGAGGGTGACATCCACCGGCTCCTCGACCGGGCCGCCGCCCGGGCCGCCCGCCTGGGGCTCTGAGCCGCACCGGGCCCGGTCCGCCGTGCGGGGGCCCCGGAAACGCAGCCGGCCCCGGTGCGCTGAGCGCGCACCGGGGCCGGGCGAAGAGCGGGCGACGAGAATCGAACTCGCGTGACTAGTTTGGAAGACTAGGGCTCTACCATTGAGCTACGCCCGCGTGACCCCCCAGCCGTCACCGGCCGGAAGTCCGGGCAACAGAGTACCTGGTCCGGCGGCCCGCGTGCACACCCCGTTTTCGCACTCCCCCCGCGCGGTCGGTGCCGCCGTCGCGCCCGCGCGGAAATAGTCGGCGAGCCGAACAGGCCTGCCGTGTACGCTTCCTCTCGGCACCACGGGGTGTGGCGCAGTTTGGTAGCGCGTCCGCTTTGGGAGCGGAAGGCCGTCGGTTCGAATCCGGCCACCCCGACAGTGCGGCAGGGTCTCGTCCACGGGGGCGGGGCCCTGTTCTGTTCGGCCGCTACGGTGCCGCCTGGCGTCCGCCTTTCGTGGTACCGGTAGGATGGGACGCTGGCGGTAGTCCCTGTGGCGGAAACCCAGGTCAACCGCACGAGGGCGAGGAGTCAAGCTCACCGTCCACCCCACGGGAGATGCAGCTCCAACCGCCCATCGCCCGTCTCGTCCGACCCACCCGTACGGCTCAGGCCGGGCGGTCGGGCCGGGCGGAGACAACCTGACCGCAAGCCCATAGGAGACCAAACCGTGAAGAGCGCCGTCGAGACTCTGAACCCGACCCGGGTTCGACTCACCGTCGAGGTGCCCTTCGAGGAGCTCAAGCCCAGCCTCGACGCGGCGTACAAGAAGATCAACCAGCAGGTCACGGTTCCGGGCTTCCGCAAGGGCAAGATCCCGGCTCGCGTCATCGACCAGCGCTTCGGCCGTGGTGCCGTGCTGGAGGAGGCCGTCAACGACGCCCTGCCGCGCTTCTACACGCAGGCCGTCGACGAGGGCAAGATCGAGGTCCTCGGACAGCCCGACATCACCAACATCGAGGGTGTCGAGAAGATCGCCGACGGCGGTGACCTGAAGTTCACCGCCGAGGTGGACATCCGCCCGGAGATCACCCTCCCGGAGTTCTCCTCCATCGAGGTGGCCGTCGACCCGATCGCCGTCTCCGACGAGGACATCGAGAAGTCGCTGGAGCAGCTGCGCGAGCGCTTCTCCTCGGTCAAGGACGTCGAGCGCGCCGCGGCCGCCGGTGACATCGTGGTCGTCGACCTCGTCGCCAAGGTCGACGGCGAGGTGCCGGACGACGGCACCGCCGCCGGCGTCAGCTACGAGATCGGCTCGGGTCGCCTGATCGACGGCATCGACGAGGCCGTCGTCGGCCTGTCCGCCGGCGAGGAGAAGACCTTCGAGACCGAGCTCAAGGGCGGCACCCAGGCGGGCAAGACCTCCGAGGTCACCGTCACCGTCACGGCCGTCCAGGAGAAGGAGCTGCCGGAGCTGGACGACGAGTTCGCCCAGCTGGCCAGCGAGTTCGACACCCTGGAGGAGCTGCGCGCCGACTCCCGCAAGCGCCTGGAGCGCATGAAGGAGTACGACCAGGCCACCCAGGCCCAGGAGAAGGTGCTGGACGCCCTGCTGGCGCTGGTCGAGATCGAGTACCCCGAGAAGCTCCTCGCGGACGAGATCCAGACCCGCAAGCACAACGTCGAGCACCACCAGCTGGAGCCGATGGGCCTGAACCTCGACACCTACCTGGAGACCCAGGGCAAGACCCTCGAGGAGTGGGAGGCGGAGATCGAGGAGCAGGCGAAGAAGGGCATCAAGACCCAGTTCGTCCTGGACCAGATCGTCGCCGACGAGGAGCTGGGTGTTAACCAGGAGGAGCTGACCGAGCACCTCATCCGCCGCGCCGCCGGTTCGGGCCTCACCCCCGACCAGTTCGCGCAGCAGGTCGTCCAGGGTGGCCAGGTGCCGCTGCTGGTCGGCGAGGTCGCCCGCGGCAAGGCGCTGGCCACCGTGGTCGAGGCCGCCAAGGTCGTCGACACCGAGGGCAACGAGATCAACTTCGACGATGACGAGGCCGACGAGTCGCAGTCGGGCGAGACCGTCGAGGCCGCCGCCGAGGAGAAGACCGAGGCCTGAGCCCCGGCAGCCCACTGAGGCGCACAGCGGGCCCGGACGCCGTCATGGTGTCCGGGCCCGCCGTCTTCCCTCCCGCGGGCCACCGCGACCCTGCGCTCACAGCGAACAGTTCTGCGTGAGGGATTCTGCGGCCGGGGCCGCGCGTTAGGGTCCTTGGACAGCAACAATCACGACGTGATACCCGGAAGCTGTGCGACATCGTGACGGCCGTGGAACGGCCCTCCAAAACGACTGAGCAGGTGGCTAAGTGACGTTCCCGCAGATGCAGATGCCTGGCCCGCTGGCACCGCACGCCGCCGCTGGTGACGTGCTCGGCGGCCTTGGCGACCAGGTCTACAACCGGCTGCTCAACGAGCGGATCATCTTCCTCGGCCAGCAGGTCGACGACGACATCGCCAACAAGATCACCGCCCAGCTGCTGCTGCTGGCCGCGGACCCGGAAAAGGACATCTTCCTCTACATCAACTCCCCGGGCGGCTCGATCTCGGCCGGCATGGCGATCTACGACACCATGCAGTACATCAAGAACGACGTCGTCACCATCGCGATGGGCATGGCCGCCTCCATGGGCCAGTTCCTGCTGACCGCGGGCGCCAAGGGCAAGCGCTTCTCGCTGCCGAACGCCAACATCCTGATGCACCAGCCCTCCGCGGGCCTCGGCGGCTCCGCCACCGACATCCGCATCCAGGCCGAGCAGCTCCTCCGCACCAAGAAGCGGATGTCCGAGCTGATCGCCTTCCACAGCGGCCAGTCCTTCGAGCAGATCACCAGGGACTCCGACCGCGACCGCTGGTTCACGCCGGAGGAGGCCCTGGAGTACGGCCTGATCGACGCGATCATGCACAGCGCCGCGGACGTCCCCGGCGGCGGCGGCACGGGCGCCTGAGCCTCGGCCCGGCCCACGAGACCACAGCCCCAACGCCCCGGAGGACCAGAATCCCCATGAACATCCCCAGCCTGTCGGCCGCCCAGGCCCGCGTCGAGGACATGCGCGCCGAGGGCCGCTACATCGTCCCGCGCTTCGTCGAGCGCACCACCCAGGGCATCCGCGAGTACGACCCGTACGCCAAGCTGTTCGAGGAGCGCATCATCTTCCTCGGCTCGCAGGTCGACGACGTCTCGGCGAACGACATCATGGCGCAGCTGCTGTGCCTGGAGTCGATGGACCCGGACCGCGAGATCCAGATGTACATCAACTCGCCCGGCGGCTCGTTCACGGCCCTCACGGCCATCTACGACACCATGCAGTACGTGAAGCCGGACATCACCACGGTCTGCATGGGCCAGGCGGCCTCCGCCGCGGCCGTGCTGCTCGCCGCCGGCACCCCCGGCAAGCGGATGGCGCTGCCGAACGCCCGGATCCTGATCCACCAGCCGTACACCGAGACCGGCCGCGGCCAGGTGTCCGACCTGGAGATCCAGGCCAAGGAGATCTTCCGGATGCGCGAGCAGCTGGAGCAGATGCTTTCCAAGCACTCCAACAAGTCGGTGGAGCAGGTGCGCGAGGACATCGAGCGCGACAAGATCCTGACCGCCGAGGAGGCCGCCGAGTACGGCCTGGTCGACCAGATCATCTCCACCCGCAAGACCTCGCTGACCTCCTGAGGCCGGCTCCCCCCGGGCCCGGGAACGGGGCGGAGGGACACGTCGGGGCGGGGCGCGCACTCCTGGTGCGCGCCCCGCCCCCACCCGTCGGCGGGCCGGTTCCACGGCATCTGTTCGGTATCAATTCGCCCAGGGCGTAGGGCAGACCCGGCGAAGAGGACGGAATCACGGGCCCGGCAGAGTACCGTCGGATAGCGAGACCGAGCGCCGTCGGCGTTGACGGTCCACAGCACCAGGCCCCGGAACCCCTGCGGGGCCCCTGGCGAAGGGGAAGCACCTCGTGGCACGCATCGGAGACGGTGGCGACCTGCTCAAGTGCTCGTTCTGCGGCAAGTCGCAGAAGCAGGTGAAGAAGCTGATCGCCGGCCCAGGCGTGTACATCTGCGACGAGTGCATCGACCTGTGCAACGAGATCATCGAGGAGGAACTCGCCGAGACCTCCGAGGTGCGCTTCGAGGAGCTCCCGAAGCCGCGCGAGATCTACGAGTTCCTGGACCAGTACGTGGTCGGCCAGGACCTCGCCAAGAAGGCGCTGTCGGTCGCCGTCTACAACCACTACAAGCGCGTCCAGGCCGGTGAGGCGGGCCGCAGCGGCGGCAACGGCCGCGAGGACGCCATCGAGCTGGCCAAGTCCAACATCCTGCTGCTGGGCCCCACCGGCTCCGGCAAGACGCTGCTGGCGCAGACCCTGGCCCGGATGCTCAACGTGCCGTTCGCGATCGCTGACGCCACCGCGCTGACCGAGGCCGGCTACGTCGGCGAGGACGTCGAGAACATCCTGCTCAAGCTGATCCAGGCGGCCGACTACGACGTCAAGAAGGCCGAGACCGGGATCATCTACATCGACGAGATCGACAAGGTCGCGCGCAAGAGCGAGAACCCGTCGATCACCCGGGACGTCTCCGGCGAGGGCGTGCAGCAGGCCCTGCTGAAGATCCTGGAGGGCACCACCGCGTCGGTGCCGCCGCAGGGCGGACGCAAGCACCCGCACCAGGAGTTCATCCAGATCGACACCACCAACGTGCTGTTCATCGTCGGCGGCGCGTTCGCCGGCCTGGAGCGGATCATCGAGGGCCGCGCGGGTGCCAAGGGCATCGGCTTCGGCGCCAACATCCGCTCCAAGCGGGAGTCGGACGCCAGCGACCACTTCCGCCAGGTGATGCCCGAGGACCTGGTGAAGTTCGGCATGATCCCCGAGTTCATCGGCCGTCTGCCGGTGATCACCAGCGTGCACAACCTGGACCGCGAGGCGCTGCTGCAGATCCTCACCGAGCCGCGCAACGCCTTGGTCAAGCAGTACCGCAAGCTGTTCGAACTGGACGGTGTGGAGCTGGAGTTCTCCCGGGACGCACTGGAGGCGATCGCCGACCAGGCGATCCTGCGCGGCACCGGCGCGCGCGGGCTGCGGGCCATCATGGAGGAGGTGCTGATGTCCGTGATGTACGAGGTCCCCTCGCGTCAGGACGTCGCCCGCGTGGTGGTCACCGGGGACGTGGTCTCCAAGCACGCCATCCCCACCCTCGTCCCGCGCGACATGATCAAGCGCGAGCGCCGCGAGAAGAGCGCCTGACCGACGCCCGTCACGCGCAGGGGCCCCGCACCGGATCCGGTGCGGGTGATCCTGGAGGGCCACTGCTGGCTCCTACC
>NZ_JBEZIQ010000064.1:0-52516 GCF_040651155.1 Kitasatospora sp. NPDC048545 | reverse complement strand
GCGGCGCCGAGGACGTCGGCCAGGACGTCCGCCCCGTCGGCGGCCGCCGCGATGCCTCGGCAGCGGTGACGGACGGGCCTTCCGGCGTTCGTGGGGCGGTGCGGCCCGCTCAGCCGGCCTGGTGCGGCGGCTCAGGCTGGGCCGGCGGGGCGGGCTGCGCGTACGGGTTGTCCGCCACCGGCTGCGGCGGGACACCCGGCTGGTGCGGCGCGGCGGCCGGCGGGACGGGAGCGCCCGGCTGCGGCGGCACGGGAGCGCCCGGCTGTGGGGCGTTCGGGTTGTACGGCGCCTGCGGGGCGTTCGGGTTGTACGGGGCCTGCGGGGCGTTCGGGTCGAACCCGGCGGCCTGCGCGGTGGCCGCCTGCTGCTTGGCGTTGCTGCGCTCGACGATCGCCTTCACCGAGTAGACGATCATCGCGACCGGCAGGATGAAGACCTTGAAGAAAAGGTAGTACGTGCCGCCCTCGAAGACGAACACGAGGTAGTAGGCGTACCCCAGGAAGCCGAGGCCGATGAGTACGTTGAGGATCCGCAGACCGGCCTTCAGCCCGCCGGCGACGGCTCCGAGGACCAGCATGATCACGCCGCTGAGCGCCAGCAGGACGGCGTACCAGGAGAACAGCGGTTCGGCGCTGAAGTCGAGATTGTTCACGGGGGATTTCCTGTGGGAGGGAAGAAACAACGGCGGAACCGTTTGGGGACGAGAGCGCACAGTACTGGAGGCGGCTGACATTCGTCGCCGCCTTTACGTCACGGTGTCGTTGCGCTCTGCCGGAGCGGTAATTGACGAGGTGGGAAATGACTGATTATGAGGTGCTGCGGGTCTTTTGCGGACCGGACGGGCGGCACGGGAACGAGCTCGGCGTCGTGCGCGCCGGCGCCGCCGTGCCGGAGCGCGCGGACCGCCGACGGCTCGCGCGCGAACTCGGCTTCAGCGAGACGGTGTTCGTCGACGACCCGGAGCGCGGGGAGATCGACATCTACACCCCGACGCTGCGTCTGCCCTTCGCCGGGCACCCGTGCGTGGGCGTCGCCTGGCTGCTCGGCGTGGACCGGCTGGTGACGGCCGCCGGTGAGGTGGGAGTGCGGCGCGCGGACGGGCTGACGCTGATCGAGGCCCGGCCGGAGTGGGCCCCGCCGCGGACGCTGCGGCAGTACGGTTCGGCGGCCGAGGTGGAGGCGCTGGAGGTGCCGCCGCCGGGGGAGTGGGTCTACGCCTGGGCCTGGCAGGACGAGGCGGCGGGCACCGTCCGGGCACGGGCCTTCCCCGGGCGGGGCGACGGGATCGACGAGGACGAGGCGACCGGCGCGGCCGCCCTGCTGCTGACCGCGCGGCTCGGCCGGGCGCTGACCGTCACCCAGGGCGCGGGTTCGCAGCTGCTGACCGGGCCGCGCCCCGGAGGGCTGGTCGAGGTCGGTGGCCGGGTGGTGCCGGGGCGGGCTCAGCGGCCGGGCGGCGTCGGCTCCGCGTAGGCGCGCGGCCGGGGGACGGGTGCGACGGCCGCCACCCGGCCGACGGCGGCCACCGGCGGGACGGTCAGCACGGACACCCGGGGCACCCGCGGCCGCCGCCCCCGCAGCAGGTGCCGCAGACCGGGGACCAGCGCGAGGTGGGCGGCGGCCACGCCGATCACGGCGAACAGGATGTGGTCCACGTTGAGGACGTGCCCGGGCGTCCAGGAGGAGAGGAACTCCAGCCCGGTCGCCAGCAGCGCGGAGACGCCGGTGGTGCGCAGGAAGGACGGCAGCCAGGGGGCTCGGAGCCGGCCGCCGGCCAGCGGCAGCAGGACGCCGAGCGGGGCCAGCAGCAGGAGTTCGCCGACCACCTGCCAGCCGGTGGAGGAGCGGAGCGAGGCCAGCGGCGTCAGGTTGGCGTCGTACACCCAGGCCACCGGCAGCGGTCTCAGCACCAGCCAGAGCACCAGTGCCAGGTGGCAGGCCAGGCCCGCCAGTCCGGTCAGCCGGAGGGGACGGTGGACGCCCGCCGCCGGCCTGCTCTCGGTCCCCGCGCCGGAACGCTCGTCGCGTGTCCTGGTGCCATCTCGCTGCACGGGGGGAAGGACGTGAGCCGGTGGCACGGCGGTTCCACACCGGGCGTGAACATTCCCGGACGCGCCCCCGGCGCCCCCGCTACTTGCACGGGGAGGGCGTCGGCACGGCGCTGAACACGTTGTCCGGCGGCGGGCTGCCCGGTGTCACCGGGGTGGGCGACGGGCTCGGGCTCACGGCACCCTTGGCGGCGCCGCGGGCAGGGGTCACGGCCGGCGCGGGGCCGGGCGGGGTGGCCAGCGCGGCCGGTACGCGCGGGGTGGTGGGGCAGGCCGTCCGGCTGGCCGGGGCCCCGGCGTCGACCGGTACGGCCGTCGGCCGGATGCCGCAGCCGGAGGCCAGCGCGAGCAGGAGCAGCACGCCGGCGGTGCGGCGCAGGGTGGTGCGGGCGGGGGCGGTCACGTGGCGTCCTTGTCCTGTGCGGCGTCGCGCGCGGGGCCGCGCTCGGCCCCGCCCGCGGCCGGCGGGGGCGGTGGGGCCGACGGCAGCGTCAGGGTGAACACCGCGCCGACCTCCCCGTTCGCCGCCGTGATCGTCCCCCCGTGTATCTGGGCGTTGGCCATCGCGATCGACAGCCCCAGACCGCTGCCCTCCGAGCGGGCCCGCCCCCGGTCCGCCTTGTAGAACCGGTCGAAGACGTGCGGCAGCACGTCCTCGGGGATGCCCGGGCCGCTGTCGGAGACCTCGACCACGACCGAGTCGGCGGTCTGCCGGACCCTGACCCGCACCGGCGAGCCGCCGTGCTTGAGCGCGTTGCCGATGAGGTTGGCGAACACCACGTCGAGCCGGCGCGGGTCGACCACGGCCAGGATGCCGCGCGGGGCGTCCAGTTCGACCGCGTCGTACCAGGCCCGCCCGTCGATGCAGGACATGATCAGGTCCGCGATGTCGACCTCGTCGGCGACCAGCTTGGCGGTGCCGGCGTCGAAACGGGTCACCTCCATCAGGTTCTCGACCAGGTCGGACAGCCGCCGGGTCTCGCTGACCACGAGCCGGACGGCCGGCTCGATCATCGGGTCCAGCGACTCGGCCTCGTCCTCCAGGATGTCGGTGACGGCGGTCATCGCGGTCAGCGGAGTGCGCAGCTCGTGCGACATGTCGGCGACGAACCGCCGGCTCTGCGCCTCGCGCGCGCTCAGCTCCTCGACCTGCTCGTGCAGTGACTCGGCGGCCAGGTTGAACGTCCGGGCCAGGTCGGCGAGTTCGTCCGAGCCCTCGACTTCCAGCCGGGTGTCCAGGTGTCCCTCGCCGAGCCGCCGGGCCGCGTCGCCGAGCCGCTTGACCGGCCGCAGCACGGTGGCCGAGGCGGCCTGGGCGAGCAGCGCCGAGCCGATCAGGGCCAGCAGGGTGGCCACGGCCAGCGACCAGCCCAGCGTGTTGAGGTCGGCCCGCTCGTTCTCCAGCGACTTGAACATGTACGCCGTCGGGCCGTTCGGCACCACCTTGGTGCCGCCGATCAGGAACGGCCGGCCCTCCAGGTTCTGCCGCTGCCAGTACAGGTGGTACGGGTACGGGTTGTTCTCGGTGACCTCCCGCGGCTTGGCGACCGTGGACTGCAGCGCGGTCGGCACGTCGGCCAGCGTGAAGTGCGTCGGGTCGGAGGACGCCGAGGGGCACTCCGGGTGCGCCGGGTCGATCACCACCACGTCGTAATTCAGTCCGGAGCTGGCGACGTTGGACGCCAGCGCGGCCAGCTCCGGGCAGCCGGCGTTCAGCGGCAGCTCGGAGACGTTGCGGCTGAGCGAGACCCGGAAGTCGTTCAGCGCGGTGTCCTGGGCCCGCTTGAGCACCGCGTCGCGGTTCAGCCAGTACGCGATGCCGGAGGCCGAGACGGCGGCGAGCAGCGCGACCGCCGCGAACACCGCGATCAGCCGTACCCGCAGGGAACGCAGCCGGCGCCACCGGCTCGCCGGGAAGCGCCGGGCAGTCGTCTGATGGTCAGTCACAGGAGCCTGTCGTGATACGGGAGTTCAGGAGTCGGACGGGGCGGGGCCGGGGGCGGAGGGGTCAGGCCGGCGGGTCCAGCCGGTAGCCCACCCCGCGCACGGTGCGGATCAGCGTCGGCGCGGACGGCACGTCCTCGACCTTGGCCCGCAGCCGCTGCACGCAGGCGTCCACCAGGCGGGAGTCGCCCAGGTAGTCGTGCTCCCACACCAGCCGCAGCAGCTGCTGGCGGGAGAGCGCCTGCCCGGGGCGGCGGCTGAGTTCGAGCAGCAGTCGCAGTTCGGTCGGGGTGAGCTGGAGGTCCTGCCCGTCCTTGGTGACGGTCATCGCCGCGCGGTCGATCACCACGGTGCCGTACGCGGAGGAGTCCGAGCTCTCCCGCTCGCCGCGTCGCAGCACCGCCCGGATCCGGGCGTCCAGCACGCGCGGCTGCACCGGCTTCACCACGTAGTCGTCCGCGCCGGATTCCAGACCCACCACCACGTCGATGTCGTCCGAACGCGCGGTCAGCAGGATGATCGGCAGCTGGTCGGTGCGCCGGATCCGGCGGCACACCTCGAAGCCGTCGATCCCGGGCAGCATCACGTCCAGCACGATCAGGTCGGGCCGCTGCTCCTTGAAGAGCCTCAGGCCGTCTTCGCCGGAGGCAGCGGTGGCCACGCGGTGGCCCTGGCGGGTGAGGGCGAGTTCGAGGCCGGTCCGGATGGCGTCGTCGTCCTCGATCAGTAGGAGGAAAGGCACGGCCCCATTTTGGCCCACCCGCAGCCCCGAATCACCCCCCGGATCGCTCACCGGCCGCTCGGGAACCGGAAGGACCGCCACCGGCGTCAGGTACGGAGGGAGGCGGACCGGGACGAAAGGCCCCCGCCTGTGACACCCCTGTGACAGTCGGCGGACAGCGCCATCACAACCGGCGGGCAGGATTTTCCATGTCGCCGCAGGACAGCGGGCCGAAAGGGCCGGCTGGAGGGCGGCTACCGGAACCGCTCGTACCGACCCAGGGGGCGCACGATGAACGCCATGCTTCAGACCCGGACCAACCCGGCTGTCCGCACCGCGCGTTCGTCAGCCACGACCCACCGGACCCGGTACGAGGTCAGGACCGACGAGAACTCCGGTGCCGTGACCGTACGGGGGTGCGCGCACAGCACCGGTGGAAACCCCGTCGCCCGCCGGGTGAGCGGCGGCGCCAGGACGGGGGAGCTGTACGGGATCGGCCGGCTGGGGAGTTCGGCCGACTCCGCCAACACCCTCACGCTGCGGGGCATCCTCCCCGTCCGCGTCGAGGGCAAGGACACCCCGGGGGGGAACCGGGGTACCGGGGGGAACGGTCTGCGGACGGTCGGTTCGGGGGAACCGTCCGGTCGCGAGGCCGCCGGTGCGACGCTGCTGCGGCTGAACCCCGCTGCGGCCCGCACCACCGAGGCCGGACAGGGAGGCGCGCAGGGGGAGCACTCGGCCGCCGCGGAGGACCACATCACGGAGTTCACCGCGTACGTGCGCGAGCGCCGCGCCTCCCTGTACGCCACGGCCTACCACCTCACCGGTGACCGCTACGAGGCCGAGGACCTGCTGCAGAGCGCGCTCTTCAGCACCTACCGGGCCTGGGGCCGGATCACCGACAAGGCGGCGGTCGGGGGCTACCTCCGCCGCACCATGACCAACCTGCACATCTCCGCCTGGCGGCGCCGCAAGGTCAACGAGTACCCGACCGAGGAGCTGCCGGAGACGGCGGGCGACACCGACGCGATGGGCGGCACCGAGCTGCGCACCGTGCTCTGGCAGGCGCTGGCGAAGCTGCCGGAGAACCAGCGGACCATGCTGGTGCTGCGCTACTACGAGGGCAAGACGGACCCGGAGATCGCCGACGTGCTGGGGATCAGCGTCGGTACGGTCAAGAGCAGCATCTGGCGCGCCCTGCGCCGGCTGCGCGACGACGAGCACCTGAACAAGTCGGGCGACACCGTCCGGGCGTTCGGCGAGCTGGTCGCGTAACGAGGGACTCCCGTCGGGGGACGGGAACGGACGGTCAAACGGTCCGGGGGCAGCGGCTCGGGGGAGCGTGCCCGTGGGAGAGCCGAGGATCGTTCGGGGAAGGCGACGGGCCCGGTGCGGGGGAGACGCACCGGGCCCGTCGTCGTGCCGTCCGGACCCGCCCGGGCCTCGGCGGCGGGGACGGCGGGAACGGCCCGGCTCAAGCCGCGGAGAGCTCCGTCGGGCGGGCCGCGGTGCGGATTCGCCGCTCGGCCTCCGGCCCGGCGCACGCGTACGAGCCGAGCGCGACCTGCCGGCCCACGATGGAACGCTCGGCGCGCATCAGCCGCCAGCCCCGGCGCAGCAGCACCGGCAGCGACTTGCGGCCCTCCCGGACGTCCCGGCGCAGCCGGCGCCAGGCCGTGGTGAGTGCGCCGTTGCGCAGGCACAGGGCGTCGCCGAGCAGGCCCTCCTCGGCACACGCGGCGGTGATCTCGGCGGCGAAGATGCCCTCCGCGATGAACGCGCCGACGCTGCCGAGCTCCAGGGCGCGGGTGCCGATCCGGCCGTTGTCCGGGATCGAGTACACCGGGACGTCGGTGCGGCCGTGGTCGTGCAGGGCGCGGATGGCGGCGAGGGCCTGGTCGCGGTGCCAGGCGAGCGGGGAGTCCCAGTCGACGGCGCCGTCCGGCAGCCGCGGCAGCGTGGGGTCGTCCCCGTCCTTGTAGAAGTCGTCGAGCTGGAGGACCGGCAGGCCGCTGCGCTCGGCGAGCGAGGACTTCCCCGACCCGGAGGGCCCGGAGAGCAGGATCACCCGGGCGTGCGCGCCGGGGGCGGGGTTCATGGGGGAGTCACTCACGGGACACCAGTCTGACGCATCAGGGCCCGTTGCCGAAACCGGTCGGCACCGACCTTCTGCCACGGAGGCGGCGGTGGTTGCGGCCCGTCACCGCGTCGGCGACTGCGACTACGGGCCGGTGAGGGCGGCGTGCACCAGCGGCAGGTAGCGGGTGTCGACCTGGAGGTGGACCGGGTCTCCGGCACCGGGCGGCCGGTAGGCGGTGGCGGCCCAGTCCTGGCTGTGCCAGGTGTCGGGCTCGGGCTCGTGGAAGGTGCCCCCGGCGGGCAGGTCGAGCCGCCCGGCCTCCCGGGAGACGAAGGCCACGCCGGCGGTCCCCGGCGTGATCCGCAGGCTGCCGTTGACGTACCCGTGCCCCGGGCCGGAGCGGACCGAGCAGGGCACCCGGACCGGCCGCCCGGCGGCCAGTCGGCGCCTGCTGCGGGCCACGTGGTACCTGCGGAGGAAGCCGTCCGCGAACAGTGCGACCAGCTCGCCGATGAACTCGCCCATGGTTCCCCCCGATCGTCCCCGTCCCCGGTGATTCTGGCCGGGCCGGCCGGGCGCGCGGGAGCGGCGAAAGTCGGCGGCGGGGGTGACGAAAGTCGACGGGAACGGCGGCGGAAAGTCGACGGACCCGCGCCAGGGGGGGAGAGGCGCGGGTCCGTCCAATGACCGTCCGGGCCCTGGGGGGGAGAGGGCACTGGGGACGGCCAGTCTGTGGAGTTGTCGCCCCGGAGGGCGGGTGGGTCAGATACCCATCGGGTGCCACACCGTCTTCGTTTCGAGGAACGAGAGTAGCCGGTCCGTACCGGGCGCACTGGTCCAGTCCTGGGCGAACGGGTCCAGCTCCGGACGGACCACCCGCTTCAGGGTATCCGCGGCGGCGGCTTCCAGCGCCTGCGCCGCGCCGGGACCGTCGGCGGCGATGGCCCCGGTGAGGTCCACCGCGTTGACGTCCTGGTGCGAGGCCAGGGTGGGGGCGATGTCCGCGGTCCGGCCCGAGAGGATGTTGACCACGCCGCCCGGGACGTCCGAGGTGGCGAGCACCTCGCCCAGCGACAGCGCGGGCAGCGGGGCGTCCGCGGCGGCCGCGACCACGACCGTGTTGCCGGTGGCGATCGCCGGGGCGATCACCGAGACCAGGCCGAGCAGCGAGTGCCCGTACCCGGCCTGCGGGGCGACGATCCCGACCACGCCGGTCGGCTCGGGGGTCGACAGGTTGAAGTAGGGACCGGCGACCGGGTTGGCGCCGCCCGCGATCTGGGCGACCTTGTCGGTCCAGCCCGCGTACCAGACCCAGCGGTCGATCGCGACGTCCACCAGCGCGGCGGCCTTCTTCGGGCCGATGCCCTCGGAGAGGGCCACCTCGGCGGCGAACTGCTCGCGCCGGCCCTGCAGCATCTCGGCCACCCGGTACAGCACCTGGCCGCGGTTGTACGCGGTGGTGCCGGCCCAGCCCTTGACGGCGGCGCGGGCGGCGAGGACCGCGTCACGGGTGTCCTTGCGGGTGCCCAGCGGCGCGTTGGCGAGCCACTCGCCCTTGGAGTCCGTCACCTCGTACACCCGCCCGCTCTCCGAGCGCGGGAACTTCCCGCCGACGTACAGCTTGTAGGTCTTGTTCACCTGGATCCGCACCGGGGCGTCAGGACGCGCGAAGGTCGTGTCAGACATCGAGGTAGGCCTCCAGACCGTGGCGGCCACCCTCGCGGCCGTAGCCCGACTCCTTGTAACCGCCGAACGGCGAGGTCGGGTCGAACTTGTTGAAGGTGTTGGCCCAGACCACACCGGCCTTGAGCCTGTTCGCGGTCCAGAGGATGCGCGAGCCCTTCTCCGTCCAGATGCCGGCGGAGAGGCCGAACGGGGTGTTGTTGGCCTTCGCGACCGCCTCGTCGGGGGTGCGGAAGGTCAGCACCGACAGCACCGGGCCGAAGATCTCCTCCTGGGCGATCCGGTGGGCCTGGCTGACGCCGGTGAAGATGGTCGGCTTGAACCAGAAGCCGTTGCCCGGGAGTTCGCACTCGGGGGACCAGCGGTCCGCGCCCTCGGCCTCGCCGGCGTCGGTCAGCTCGGTGATCCGGGCCAGCTGCGCGGCCGAGTTGATCGCACCGATGTCGGTGTTCTTGTCCAGCGGGTCGCCGACCCGCAGGGTGGACATCCTGCGCTTCAGGGCGTCCAGCAGCTCGTCCTGGATCGACTCCTGGACCAGCAGGCGCGAGCCCGCGCAGCAGACGTGGCCCTGGTTGAAGAAGATGCCGTTGACGATGCCCTCGACCGCCTGGTCGATCGGCGCGTCGTCGAAGACGATGTTGGCGGCCTTGCCGCCCAGCTCCAGCGACAGCTTCTTGCGGCTGCCGGCCAGCTGCTTGGCGATGGCCCGGCCGACCGGGGTGGAGCCGGTGAAGGCGACCTTGTTGACGTCGGGGTGCGCGGTCAGCGCGGCGCCGGTGCGGCCGTCGCCGGTGACGATGTTGACGACGCCCTTCGGCAGGCCGGCCTGGCGGCAGATGTCGGCGAAGCGCAGCGCGGTCAGCGGCGTGGTCTCGGCCGGCTTCAGGACGACCGTGTTGCCGGTCGCCAGCGCGGGCGCGATCTTCCAGGCCAGCATCATCAGCGGGAAGTTCCACGGGATGACCTGGCCGGCCACGCCGAGCGGGCGCGGGTTGGCGCCGTAGCCCGCGTAGTCCAGCTTGTCCGCCCAGCCCGCGTAGTAGAAGAACCACGCGGCGACGGTCGGGATGTCGAAGTCGCGGGTCTCGCGGATCGGCTTGCCGTTGTCGATCGACTCCAGCACGGCCAGCTCGCGGCCGCGCTCCTGGATGATCCGGGCGATCCGGAACAGGTACTTGGCGCGCTCGCTGCCCGGCAGCGCCGACCAGTCGGCGAAGGCCCTGCGGGCGGCGGCGACGGCGCGGTCCACGTCCTCGTCGGTGCCCTGGGCGAACTCGGCGAGCACCTGCTCGGTGGCCGGGTTGACCGTCTTCAGGGCCTCGCTGCCGGAGGAGTCGACGAACTCGCCGCCGATGAAGTGGCCGTAGGAGGTGGCGATGTCGCCCGCGGCGGCGGGGGACTCGGGGGCCGGGGCGTAGGCGAAGAGGCCTCCGGCGGGCTTGGCCGCGGGCTCCTCGATGTTCTTCTTCTTGGCCATGGTGATCAGTCCACCGTCACGTAGTCGGGACCGGAGTAGCGGCCGGTGGCCAGCTTCTGGCGCTGCATCAGCAGGTCGTTGAGCAGGCTGGAGGCACCGAAGCGGAACCAGTGCGGGGTCAGCCAGTCGTCGCCGAGGGTCTCGTTGACCATCACCAGGTACTTCATGGCGTCCTTGGTGGTCTTGATGCCACCGGCGGGCTTCACGCCGACCTGGACGCCGGTGGCCGCGCGGAAGTCGCGGACCGCCTCCAGCATCAGCAGGGTGACCGGCGGGGTCGCGTTGACGGCGACCTTGCCGGTGGAGGTCTTGATGAAGTCGGCGCCGGCCAGCATCGCCAGCCAGGAGACCCGGCGGACGTTGTCGTAGGTCTGCAGTTCGCCGGTCTCGAAGATGACCTTGAGGTGGGCGTAGCTGCCGTCGGCGCGCTTGCACGCCTCCTTGACGGCGACGATCTCGTTGTAGACGTCGAAGTAGCGGCCGGAGAGGAATGCGCCGCGGTCGATCACCATGTCGATCTCGTCGGCGCCCGCAGCCACCGCGTCGGCGGTGTCGGCGAGCTTGACCGGGAGGGCCACGCGGCCGGCCGGGAAGGCGGTGGCCACCGAGGCGACCTGGATGTCGGTCCCCTTCAGGGCGTCCTTCGCGGTGGCGACCATGTCCGGGTAGACACAGATGGCTGCGACGCGGGGGGTGGTGGGGTCGGTCGGGTCGGGGGTCCTGCCCTTGGCGCACAGCGCGCGCACCTTGCCGACCGTGTCCGCGCCCTCCAGCGTGGTCAGGTCGATCATGGAGATCGCCAGGTCGATGGCGTACGCCTTCGCCGTGGTCTTGATCGAGCGGGTACCGAGAGTGGCGGCACGCGCCTCCAGGCCGACCTGGTCGACGCCGGGCAGGCCGTGCAGAAAGCGGCGGAGCGAGGCCTCGGACGCCGCAACGTCCTGAAGACCGCTGCCCGCAACGCCGGGGGCATTGGCTGCAACAGTGGACATAGTCACCAGACCAGCATATCTACGCGCGTAGTGGGCCGCCAGGGCACCCGCCATTCGTGGCCGGACCGAGACCTCCGTGCGAGGGGCATGGGGCAGAATCGACGCCATGACCGATTCCGACGGCACGCCCCACCAGGGCAAGGCCGCCCCCGGCGGGGAACCCGAGTACGCGGACCGCGTGTACCGCTCCGTCCCCGGCGTGATCTCCGGCGTGTTCCTGCTCGCCGTCGCCGCCTGGCTGATCGGCGACGCGGTGGTGACCGGCGCCGGCAAGACCCCGTACGTCGCGCTCGCCGCGGTGCCGGTGTTCGCCTTCCCGGTGATCGCCTACACGCTGCGCCCGGTGGTGCGGGCCTCCGGCGACCGGCTGGTGGTGCGCAACCCGTGGCGGACCATCATCGCGCCCTGGGCCTCGGTCGACGCGCTGCGCGCGGGGTACTCGGTCGAACTGCTCGCGGGCGGCAGGAAGTACCAGGTCTGGGCGGTGCCGGTGTCGCTGCGCCAGCGCAAGCGCGCCACCCGCGCCCAGAGCCGCGGCAACGCCGAGCACGCCTCCCGCACCGGGCTGGGGCTGGGCCTCGCGGCCCGGACCAACCCGGTCGTCCAGGGCTCCTCGGACCCCACCCGCGCCTGGTCCGACCAGGTGACCGACGTGCTGCAGGAGATGGCCGAGCGCAACGCCCGCCGTCCCGAGGCCGCCGGTCCGGTGACGGTCCGCTGGTGCTGGTGGGTGATCGTCCCCACCCTGGTGGGTCTGGTCGCCCTGATCTCCGTCATCGCGGCCTGACGCCGGCCGCCCCACGCGCGAACGGGCCCGCCGGAAGCTCTCCGGCGGGCCCGTTCGGTGTGGTGGTCAGATGCCGGCGGCTGCGGCCAGGTCCTGCTTGACGGCGTCCAGGAGCGCGGCGGCGCGGTCGCGGGTGGCCGCGAGGTCGGCGGCGGTGGCGACCGGGAGGACGACCTCCAGGTAGCACTTGAGCTTGGGCTCGGTGCCGGAGGGGCGGACCACGATGCGGGCCGAGCGGACGGCCTCGCCGGCCAGGTAGTAGCGCAGGCCGTCGGTGGGCGGCAGGTCGGCGGAGCCCTCGCTGAGGTCGTCGGCGCGGGTGACGGTCAGGCCGGCCAGGACGGTCGGGGGCTGCTCGCGCAGGCGGCGCATGGCGTCGGCGATCAGCGAGAGGTCCTGCACCCGGACGGACAGCTGGTCGGTGGCGTGCAGGCCGTGCTCCAGCGCCAGGTCGTCCAGCAGGTCGGACAGGGTGCGGCCGGACTTCTTCAGGGTGGCGGCGAGCTCGGCGACCAGCAGGGCGGCGGTGATGCCGTCCTTGTCGCGGACGCCCTGCGGGTCGACGCAGTAGCCGAGCGCCTCCTCGTAGCCGTAGCGCAGGCCCTCGGCGCGGGAGATCCACTTGAAGCCGGTCAGCGTCTCGGCGTAGCCCAGGCCCGCCGCTTCGGCGATCCGTCCGAGCAGTGTGGCGGAGACGATGGTGGTGGCGAAGGTGCCCTCGGCCTTCTTGGAGACCAGGGCCGTGCCGAGCAGCGCTCCGACCTCGTCGCCGCGCAGCATCCGCCAGCCGGCCGTGCCGTTGCCGCTGCCGGCCGCGTTGCCGCTGATGGGGACGGCCACCGCGCAGCGGTCGGCGTCCGGGTCGTTGGCGATCACGATGTCGGGGCCGACCGAGGCGGCGGTGCTGAAGGCGAGGTCCATCGCCCCCGGCTCCTCCGGGTTGGGGAAGGCCACGGTCGGGAAGTCCGGGTCGGGCTTGGCCTGCTCGGCGACGACGGTCGGCGCGGGGAAGCCGGCCCGGCGGAAGGCGGCGACCAGGGTGTCGCGGCCGACGCCGTGCATCGGGGTGTAGACGACGTCGAGGTCGCGCGGGCTGTGCGGGTCCACGATGGACACGGCGCGGGTCAGGTAGGCGTCGACGACGTCCTCGCCGAGCACCTCCCAGCCGTCCTCGGCGCGCGGGACCTCGTCCAGCGAGCCGATCGCGTCGATCTCGGCGGCGATCCCGGCGTCGGCCGGCGGGACGATCTGCGAGCCGTCGCCCAGGTAGACCTTGTAGCCGTTGTCCTGCGGCGGGTTGTGGCTGGCGGTGACGGTGACGCCGGCGGCCGCGCCCAGGTGGCGGACGGCGAAGGCGAGCACCGGGGTCGGCAGCGGGCGCGGCAGCAGCGCGGCGCGCAGGCCGGCGCCGACCACCACGGCGGCGGTGTCGCGGGCGAAGTCGTACGACTTGTGGCGGGCGTCGTAGCCGATGACGACCAGGTCGCCGAGGCCCTGCTCCTTGACGTACGCGACCAGGCCGGCGGCGGCCCGGATCACCACGGAGCGGTTCATCCGCATCGGCCCGGCGCCGATCTCACCGCGCAGTCCGGCGGTGCCGAACTGCAGGCGGTCGGCGAAGCGCTCGGCGAGCTCGGACCAGGCGAGCTTGCTGTCCGACTCGGCCTCGGGGCCCTCGGCCCGGGCCAGCAGGGCGCTGAGCTCCTCGCGGGTCTGCGGGTCGGGGTCCTCGGCCAGCCAGGCCCGGGCCCGGGCGAGGAGGTCGGTGGTGGGTGCCTGCGTCATGGCTGCCAGCTCCATCGGGAAGTGCGTCGGTGTGTCGGCCGGAGGGTTCGCTGAGACCGGGGGTTCCGCTGAGACCGGAGGGTTCGCTGAGACCGGGGGTTCCGCAAGGAAGGGGTCGAGCACGCGGACGGGGCCCACGGGAGGCGTGATCAGCGGATCACGCCGCCCGTGGGCCCCGTCACTCATGCATTCTGCGCCTGGTGGGCGTCAGATCCGCTCAAGGACCTTCGCCAGCAGCTCGCCCATGCGCTCGGCGGAGGCCTTGCCGGCCTCCAGCACCTCTTCGTGGTTGAGCGGCTCGCCGGTCATGCCGGCGGCCAGGTTGGTGACCAGGGAGATGCCGAGCACCTCGGAGCCGGCCTCGCGGGCGGCGATGGCCTCCAGGGTGGTGGACATGCCGACCAGCTCGCCACCGATGACCCGGGCCATGTTGACCTCGGCCGGGGTCTCGTAGTGCGGGCCGCGGAACTGCACGTAGACGGCCTCGTCCAGGGACGGGTCGACCTCGCGGCAGAGCGCGCGCAGGCGCTTGGAGTACAGGTCGGTGAGGTCGACGAAGTTGGCGCCGACGATCGGCGAGTCCGCCGTCAGGTTGATGTGGTCGCTGATCAGGACCGGCTGGCCGGGGGTCCAGCCCTGGCGCAGGCCGCCGCAGCCGTTGGTCAGCACGATGATGCCGCAGCCGGCCGCGGCGGCGGTGCGCACGCCGTGGACGACGGTGGCCACGCCGTGGCCCTCGTAGTAGTGGTTGCGGCCGAGGAAGATGAGGGCGCGCTTGTCGCCGATCTTCACCGAGCGGATCGTGCCGGCGTGACCGGCGACGGCGGGGGCGGGGAAGCCGGGCAGGTCGGTGACCGGGAACTCGGCCACGGTCTCGCCCAGGGCGTCGGCGGCCGGCACCCAGCCGGAGCCCATCACCAGGGCGACGTCGTGCCGCTCGGCACCGGTCAGCTCGCGCAGGCGCTCGGCGGCGGCCTGGGCGGCGGCGTAGGGGTCGGCGGAGACGACCGACTGAGGAGAAGCGTTCACGGGTCCGAGGATAGACGGGAATCGGCTACGCGCGTAGAAAATCTGGCGCGGCATGCCGGATCGTTACCCGGTTGACCCGAAAGCACAGCTCGGTGGCGCCGTCCGGGTGACCTGCTTTGTCGCTTCCCACACAGTGGGCTTTCCACGCACCGGGCGTTCCGCGTGTCCCGCCCGCGCGGCCGCCCCGGATTTCCGGGCACCCCGCTTTCCGGACACCCGGTGTTCCCCGTCCGCGCGGACCCCGCAAGCGGTCTGCCGGGCCTGGCGGGAGACGTGCGGGCAGCTGGGCGGCACCACGAACGTCGAGGGCCGGTTCGCGGCCGGTGTCGGGGTGCCGTGGCTGCACGTCGAGCTGGGCAACGGGCTGCGCACCGAGCCGGCCCGGCGCGCGGTGGTGGCCGGCGTCCTGGCGGAGACGGCGCGCAGCTGGGGCCCGCGGCCCTGACGGGCCCGCCCGGTCAGCAGGGGCGGCGGCGCAGGTCCATGACGTAGTCGTGCGGGGCGCCGGCGCTCTCGGCGGCGTCGGCGACCAGGCCGAGGTAGCGGGCCGCGGGCAGGCCGCCCTCGTAGTCGTTGAGCACGTACGTCCAGACCGGGATGGAGCCGTCCAGGGTCTGCGCGCGCAGCTTGATCTTGCGGTAGATGCCGAGCTGGACGCCCTCCCAGCGGTCCAGGCCCTCCTCGTCCACCGGCGAGACGTCGTACAGCGAGACGAAGACCTGGTCCTTCTCGTCCTCGACGACGGTGGCCAGCGAGCCCTCCCAGCCGAGCTGCTCGCCGCCGAAGGTGAGCCGCCAGCCGTCCAGCCACCCCGTGCCGCGCAGCGGGGAGTGCGGGGCTCGGCGGGTCATCTGCCGGGCATCGAGGTTGGTGGCATACGCGGCGTAAAGGGGCATGGGGGCCAGCGTAGCCGGGGTGGCGCGCGGACCGGGGCGACCGGGCGAACGGACGGAGCCCGGACCCCGGCGTGGCGGCGCTCCCGGCGTACGGGACAATGGTGAGCGTGACTCGGATCGTGATCATCGGTGGCGGACCCGGCGGCTACGAGGCGGCCCTGGTCGCCGCACAGCTCGGCGCGGAGGTGACCGTCGTCGACCGCGACGGTCTGGGTGGATCGGCGGTGCTCACGGACTGCGTTCCGTCGAAGACGCTGATCGCGACCGCGGAGGTGATGACCACCTTCGACAGCTCGTACGAGGAACTCGGCATCCTGGTCGCGGACGACACCCCGCCGCTGGAGCAGGCCGCCCGGGTCATCGGCGTGGACCTGGGCAAGGTCAACCGCCGTGTGAAGCGACTGGCGATCGCGCAGTCCCACGACATCACCCAGTCGGTGACCCGCGCCGGCGTCACCGTCCTGCGCGGCCGCGGCCGGCTCGGCACCGGCGGGCAGGCCGCGGACGGCTCCCGCGAGGTCCTGGTGGACGCGCCCGACGGCACCGTGCACGCGCTGCGCGCCGACGCGGTGCTGATCGCCACCGGCGCCCACCCGCGTGAGCTGCCGGACGCCCAGCCGGACGGCGAGCGGATCCTGACCTGGACCCAGGTGTACGACCTGGAGGAGCTGCCCCGCGAGCTGATCGTGGTCGGCTCCGGCGTGACCGGCGCCGAGTTCGCCGGGGCGTACCAGGCGCTCGGCTCCAAGGTCACCCTGGTCTCCAGCCGCGACCGCGTGCTGCCGGGCGAGGACCCGGACGCCGCCGAGGTGCTGGAGGACGTCTTCCGGCGCCGCGGCATGAACGTGATGGGCCGTTCGCGCGCCGAGTCGGTGAAGAGGATCGGCGACCGGGTCGAGGTGACCCTGGCCGACGGCAAGGTGATCGAGGGCACGCACTGCCTGATGGCGGTCGGCTCGATCCCCAACACCTCCGAGATGGGCCTGGAGGAGGCCGGGATCAAGCTCAACGACTGGGGCCAGATCCAGGTCGACCGGGTCTCCCGCACCACCGCCCCCGGCGTGTACGCGGCCGGCGACTGCACCGGCGTCTTCATGCTCGCCTCGGTGGCGGCCATGCAGGGCCGGATCGCGATGTACCACGCGCTCGGCGACGCGGTGCAGCCGCTGAACCTCAAGACCGTGGCCTCCAACGTCTTCACCGACCCGGAGATCGCCACCGTCGGCTACACGGCGGCCGACGTGGAGTGCGGCAAGATGGACGCCGTCGTGGTCAAGCTCCCGCTGCGCGGCAACCCGCGGGCGAAGATGCAGGGCATCCGGGACGGCTTCGTGAAGCTGTTCTGCCGTCCGGGCACCGGCATCGTGGTCGGCGGCGTGGTCGTGGCCCCGCGGGCCAGCGAGCTGATCCACCCGATCTCGCTCGCGGTGGACGCCAATCTGACGGTCGAACAGGTGGCCAGCGCCTTCACCGTCTACCCGTCCGTCTCCGGCTCGACCGCCGAGGCCGCCCGCCAGCTGCACATCCGCAAGCGGGCCGACGGCGAATCCTGAGCGTCCGGCGCGCAGTTGAGGGCGGCTGCCGACCGGCGGCCGCCCTTCGCGCATGATCGACCGTCACCCGGACGGCGGGCGCAGTCCCGGGCTATTGACGGCGCGTATTGTACGGTCACGCGCCGCTCGTGCGTGAGCAATTCCCGCTACTAGCTGCAAACGCCTGAAAGCAGACGGTCACGCAGGTTACCGTCGGTTCTGTGTTTGCTGCAGAACGTCGCCAGTTGATCCTCGAAATGGTGCGCGCCAACGGAGCGGTCTCGCTCCGGGAGTTGGCCCGCGTCGTCCAGACCTCCGAAGTGACCGTGCGCCGTGACGTGCGGGCGCTGGAGGCAGAAGGGCTCCTCGACCGCCGGCACGGCGGCGCGGTGCTCCCCGGCGGCTTCAGCCGCGAACCCGGTTACCCGCAGAAGACCCACCTGTCGGCGGCGGAGAAGAGCGCCATCGCGGACCTCGCCGCCGGCCTGGTGGAGGAGGGCGACGCGGTGGTGGTCGGCGCCGGCACCACCACCCAGGAGCTGGCCCGCCGGCTGGCACGGGTGCCCGGTCTGACGGTGGTCACCAACTCGCTGCTGGTCGCCCAGGCACTGGCGCACGCCAACCGGGTCGAGGTGGTGATGACCGGCGGCACCCTGCGCGGCTCCAACTACGCGCTGGTGGGCAGCGGCGCGGAGCAGTCTCTGCAGGGGCTGAGGGTCACCAAGGCCTTCATCTCCGGCAGCGGGCTGACGGCCGACCGCGGCCTGTCGACCGCGAACATGCTGTCCGCGAGCGTGGACCGGGCCATGGTGCTGGCGGCCGCCGAGGTCATCGTCCTCGCCGACCACACCAAGCTCGGCGCGGCCGGCATGTTCCAGACCGTCGCCACCGAGACGATCACCCGGCTGGTCACCGACGAGCAGGCCACCGCGGACGACGGCACCGCGCGCGAGCTGGACGCCCTGGCCGACTGCGGGGTGCAGATCGACCTGGCGCCGATCGGGGCGGCCCCGAGCGGCGACGCCCCGGTGCACGGCACCGGCAGCGGCCCCGTGCACCAGACCCAGCCCGGCCCGATGGCCCGCCGCACCGGCCCGCCCCCCGGCGGCGCGCCGCTGCCCGGCCAGCGCCGCCCCGGCGCCCACGGCGGCCCGGTCGGCCCCGGCGGGATGCCGGCGCGGCTGGCCGAGCTGGGCCTGCCGCGCGGGCGCTGAGCGGCCCGTGCGCGGCCGCGCACGAAGACGACCGGCCCGCACGCCCCGGAGGGCGTACGGACCGGTCGGTGCCCGCCGGGCGGGCCGGGCCCCGATCAGGAACGGTCCCTGATCGGGGCCGGCCCCGGCGGGGTCAGTCCTTGATCTCGCAGAGCGCGGCACCGCTGCTGACGCTGGCGCCCACCTCGGCCTTGAGGCCGACGACGGTGCCCGCCTTGTGGGCGTTCAGCGGCTGCTCCATCTTCATCGCCTCCAGGACCACGATCAGCTCGCCCTCGGCGACGACCTGGCCCTCCTCGACGGCGACCTTGACGATGGTGCCCTGCATCGGCGAGGCCAGGGTGTCGCCGCTGACGGCCGAACCGGCCTTCTTGGCGCCCACCCGGCGCTTGGCCTTGGCGGTGCCCGTCGCACCGGCCGCCGGGGCCGCGGCGACGCCCAGCGAGGACGGCAGCGAGACCTCGATCCGCTTGCCGCCGACCTCGACGACGACGGTCTCCCGGCCCTCGGCCTCCTCGCCCTCACCGGCGGCACCGGCGAACGGCGGGATGGTGTTGTCGAACTCGGTCTCGATCCACCGGGTGAAGACGGTGAACGGTCCGTCGCTGCCGTGCACCTCCGGCGCGAACGCCGGGTCGGTGACGACCGCCTGGTGGAACGGGATGGCGGTGGCCATGCCCTCCACCTTGAACTCGCTCAGCGCGCGGCGGGCCCGCTCCAGGGCCTGCTTGCGGTCACGGCCGGTGACGACCAGCTTGGCCAGCAGGGAGTCCCAGGCCGGGCCGATGACCGAGCCGGTCTCCACGCCGGAGTCCAGGCGCACGCCCGGGCCGGACGGCGGGGCGAACAGGGTCACGGTGCCGGGCGCGGGCAGGAAGCCCCGGCCCGGGTCCTCGCCGTTGATGCGGAACTCGAAGGAGTGGCCGCGGACCTCGGGGTCGCCGTAGCCGAGCTCCTCGCCGTCGGCGATCCGGAACATCTCCCGGACCAGGTCCAGGCCGGTGACCTCCTCGGTGACCGGGTGCTCGACCTGCAGACGGGTGTTGACCTCCAGGAAGGAGATCGTGCCGTCCAGCGCGACCAGGAACTCGCAGGTCCCGGCGCCCTCGTAGCCGGCCTCCTTCAGGATGGCCTTGGACGCCCGGTACAGCTCGGCGTTCTGCTCGGGGGTCAGGAACGGCGCGGGCGCCTCCTCGACCAGCTTCTGGTGGCGGCGCTGCAGCGAGCAGTCACGGGTGGACACGACCACCACGTTGCCGTGCTTGTCGGCGAGGCACTGGGTCTCGACGTGCCGCGGGTTGTCCAGGTAGCGCTCGACGAAGCACTCGCCGCGACCGAAGGCGGCGACCGCCTCGCGGACGGCGGACTCGTACAGCTCCGGGATCTCCTCCAGGGTGCGGGCGACCTTGAGGCCGCGGCCGCCGCCGCCGAAGGCCGCCTTGATGGCGACCGGCAGGCCGTGCTCCCGGGCGAAGACGACGACCTCGTCGGCGCCCGAGACCGGGTCCGGCGTACCGGCGACCAGCGGGGCACCGGCGCGCTGCGCCACGTGCCGGGCGGTCACCTTGTCGCCGAGGTCGCGGATGGCCTGCGGCGGCGGGCCGATCCAGATCAGACCCGCGTCGAGGACGGCCTGGGCGAAGTCGGCGTTCTCCGACAGGAACCCGTAGCCGGGGTGGACGGCGTCCGCACCGGAGTCGGCGGCCGCCTTGAGGACCTTGGCGATGTCCAGGTAGCTGGTAGCGGGGGTGTCACCGCCCAGCGCGTAAGCCTCGTCGGCCGCGCGGACGTGCAGCGCATCCCGGTCCGGCTCGGCGTAGACGGCGACGCTGGCGATACCGGCGTCCGAGCAGGCCCGGGCGACGCGGACGGCGATTTCCCCGCGGTTGGCGATGAGCACCTTGCGCACTGTGGCTCCCTTCTTGAACCTCGTTGAGTTTATGGATTCCTGGGCAGTACCGGCGAGTAGCCCCGGGTTGTGAACTATCCCACACGCTCGGTGATGGAATTTCCGGTCCCCGTACCGGCCGGTACGGAGACTCCGCAGGTCGCGGCTGGTGTGCCCGGAAGGGCGGGGGCCACGGCGGGTGACGGGGCCGCGGCGCGGCGGGACGGTGGCATGGGCCACACTCTCGCGCGGACGGCTCAAGCGGCGCCGGAGCGGGCGCCGGGCCGCTGCAGCGCCTCGGCGGTGACGTCGGCCACCAGCTCCACCATGTCCGGCCCGTACGCCTCCGGATTGACCACCCGCAGGACCATCGCGAAGGTGCCGTTGCGGCCGTGCCGGCGGGCGAGTTCGCGGTGGTGGGACACCAGGTAGCGCACGCCGGCCTGGTTGGCGGTGCCGGTCTGGCCGGCGATCAGGAACACCGGGCGGCCGCCGTCCGGGGTGGCGATCCGGGCCAGCAGGGTGTGCGTCTGGTCGTGGTCGGCGGTGAAGTCGCGGTCGCCCACCACGAGCACGTTGCTGCCCGGGCCGGGGCCGGAGGTGACCAGCACGCCCGGCAGTCCCCAGGCCAGGTGGGCGGCCATCCGCTCGTTGCTGACCGGGCCGCCCAGGCAGAGCTCGGTCTTGGCGCCCAGACCCCGGTGCGCGGCGTCGTGCGCGACCAGTTCGGGCCGCGCCCCGCACTCCTCGACCAGCCCGGCCAGCCACATCAGGGCGTAGGCGTCCCGGCGGGTCACGGTGTGCGCGTGCGAGCCCGTGCCGATGCTGCGCGGCACCACGATCAGGCACTCGCTGTCGGCGGGCAGCCCGAGGAACTCCCGCACCCGCTCGACCCTGCGGCGGCGCCGCACGGCCTGGGCGAGCCAGCCGAGGCCGGCACTGATGGCGCTGGCCACCAGACCCAGCACCACGTTGAGCACGCTGTCGGTCATCGCCGTGTTCCCTCCCCCGTGTGGACGGCGGTCAGCTTAGAGGCACAACTGTCGGGAGCGGGATGTCACTTGGGTCACGGATCGGCCGGGTCGTCAGGCCCAGAGGTCGACCAGCCGGACGTCGAGGTCGGCGAGCAGCCGGCGCAGCAGCGGCAGGGAGAGGCCGATGACGTTGCCCGGGTCGCCGTCGATGCCGTCGATGAACGGCGCCGAGCGGCCGTCGAGGGTGAACGCCCCGGCCACGTGCAGCGGTTCGCCGGAGGCCACGTACGCGGCGATCTCGTCGTCGTCCGGCGTGCCGAAGCGGACGGTGGTGGAGGCGGTGGCCGAGGACTGTCGGCCCGTCACCGTGTCGATCACGCAGTGGCCGGTGCGCAGGACCCCGGCGCGGCCGCGCATCGACTGCCAGCGGGCCAGTGCCTCGGTGGCGTCGGCGGGCTTGCCGAGCGCCTGCCCGTCCAGCTCCAGGACGGAGTCGCAGCCGACCACCAGCTCGCCGCCGGTGAGTTCGGCGGCGACGGCCTTCGCCTTGGCCTCGGCCAGCACGAGCGCGAGCTCGGCGGGGGAGGCGGCGCTGATCGCGTCCTCGTCGACGCCGCTGACCACCACGCGTGGGTCGAGACCCGCCTGGCGCAGCAGCCCGAGGCGGGCGGGGGAAGCGGAGGCGAGGACGAGGGCGCGCTGGTCGGTCATGCCCACCAGGGTAGGGGGTGCGGGTGTCCGCCTTTCAGGTGAACATCCGGGCGATCATGAGCAGGACGGAGCCGACCAGCACCAGGGCGCCGAGCACCCGGCCGGCCCGCTGCATCCGTTCCTGCATCCGACGGGCCTCGGGCGAGGGCTCGTCGCGGGGGTCTGACCAGAGCACCCGTCCAGAGTGCGCCGGGCCCGGGCCCGGGCGCCTGAGTATCCGTACTCAGGTTTCGGGCGATCCGGGCGGGTGCGGGCGGGTGCGGGCGGGTGCAGCACGGAGCGGGACGCCGGCCGGGCCGACGTCCCGCTCCGGACGCCTCAGCGTGCCCAGCCGGACGTCCGCCAGGCGTTGACGCCCGGGTGGACGGCGGGGCGGAGCAGGCGGGAGCGGTCGTTCCAGGGGGATGCCGGGCCGTCGCCGGCCCGGCGCGCCGCCTCGGCGGCGGCCTGCGCGGCGGCGGCCCGGGCCTGGACCACCGCCAGAACGGTGGCCAGCTCCTCGGGGGTCGGCTGCCCGTGCAGCACGTGGATCGGGGACATGGCTGGTTCTCTCCCGACGGGGACGGGTCTACAGGGGGATGTTGCCGTGCTTCTTCGGCGGCAGCACCTCGCGCTTGCCGCGCAGCGCCCGCAGGCCCCGGACGATGTGCCGACGGGTCTCGCTCGGCGCGATGACCGCGTCGACGTAGCCGCGCTCGGCCGCCAGGTACGGGTTCAGCAGGGTGTCCTCGTACGAGGCGATCAGCTCGGCCCGCTTCGCCTCGGCGTTGCCGGCCGCCTCGGCCTCGGCGATCTCCCGGCGGTGCAGGATGTTGACCGCGCCCTGCGCGCCCATCACGGCGATCTGGGCGGTCGGCCAGGCCAGGTTGAGGTCGGCGCCGAGGTGCTTGGAGCCCATGACGTCGTACGCGCCGCCGAAGGCCTTGCGGGTGATCACGGTGATCAGCGGGACGGTGGCCTCGGCGTAGGCGTAGATCAGCTTGGCGCCGCGGCGGATGATGCCGTCCCACTCCTGCTCGGTGCCGGGCAGGAAGCCGGGCACGTCCACGAAGGTCAGCACCGGGATGTTGAACGAGTCGCAGGTGCGGATGAAGCGGGCGGCCTTCTCGCTGGCGTTGATGTCCAGGCAGCCGGCCAGGTCCATCGGCTGGTTGCCGACGATGCCGACCGACTGGCCCTCGACCCGGCCGAAACCGGTGATGATGTTGCCGGCGTACAGCGGCTGGGTCTCCAGGAACTCGCCGTCGTCGACGACGTGCTCGATCACCTTGCGCATGTCGTACGGCTGGTTCGCCGAGTCCGGCACGATCGTGTCGAGTTCGAGGTCCTCGTCGGTGACCGTCAGGTCGGCCTGCTCCGGGTACGAGGGCGCGTCGCTCAGGTTGTTGGAGGGCAGGTACGAGAGCAGGCTCTTGACGTACTCGACGGCCTCCTTCTCGTCCGCGGCCAGGTAGTGCGCGTTGCCGGACTTGGTGTTGTGGGTGCGCGCGCCGCCCAGCTCCTCCATGCCGACGTCCTCACCGGTGACGGTCTTGATCACGTCCGGGCCGGTGATGAACATGTGCGAGGTCCGGTCGGCCATCACCACGAAGTCGGTGATCGCCGGGGAGTACACCGCGCCGCCCGCGCAGGGGCCCATGATCAGCGAGATCTGCGGGATGACGCCCGAGGCGTGCACGTTGCGGCGGAAGATCTCGCCGTACAGGCCGAGCGAGACCACGCCCTCCTGGATCCGGGCGCCGCCGGAGTCGTTGATGCCGATGACCGGGCAGCCGGTCTTCAGCGCGAAGTCCATCACCTTGACGATCTTCTCGCCGAAGACCTCGCCCAGGGAGCCGCCGAAGACGGTGAAGTCCTGGGCGAAGACCGCGACCTGACGGCCGTCGACGGTGCCGTAGCCGGTCACCACGCCGTCGCCGTACGGGCGGTTCCTCTCCTGGCCGAAGTTGGTCGAGCGGTGCCGGGCGAACTCGTCGAACTCCACGAAGGAGTCCTCGTCCAGCAGCTCGACGACCCGCTCGCGGGCGGTCAGCTTGCCCTTGGCGTGCTGCTTCTCCACGGCCTTGGACGAGCCGGAGTGCACGGCCTCGTCCAGCCTGCGTCGCAGGTCGGCGAGCTTGCCCGCGGTCGTGTGGGGGTCGTACGGCGCCTCGGTCATCCGGTGGCTCTCCCTGATCCTTGGCCGCGACCTGTTCGAGTGCGCGCGGGCCGGGTGGTGGGCCCGCGCATGAGGGCAGGGCGGCGCTACGAACTACCGCTGGGTAGCGTAGCCAGCGCGGAGGGCGATCCGGCACGTCCTGGCGTTATGGCCATCGACACAGTTTTATCGGGGCGCGTTCTGCGGGACGATGGGGCGGCCTACGCCCCGCGGCCGCGCCCACGATCTAGGGTTTCCCCCATGACCGCACCCGACACCCCTCGACGCAGCGGACTGCGCGGCTTCGGCCGCACCGGACCGTCCCCCTGGACCGATCTGGACCGTCCGCCGCTGGACGAGGAGGCGCTGCGCCACGACCTGCTCGTCCCGGGCGGGCTGTGGACCTCCCTCGACGTCGTCACCGAGACCGGCTCCACCAACAGCGACCTCGCCGCCCGGGCCAGGGCCGGCGCCGCCCAGGGTGCGGTGCTGGTGGCCGAGGCACAGAGCGCCGCGCGCGGGCGGCTGGACCGCCGGTGGACCGCCCCGGCCCGCTCCGGGCTGTTCCTGTCCGTCCTGCTGCGCCCCGAGGAGGTGCCGGTCGAGCGCTACGGCTGGCTTCCGATCCTGGTCGGGGTGGCTGCGGCGAGCACGCTCGGCCGGGTCGCCGAGGTCGAGGTCGGGCTGAAGTGGCCCAACGACCTGCAGGTGGAGGTGGACGGCGCGGAGCGCAAGATCGGCGGCATCCTCACCGAGCTGTCCGGCGGCGCGGTGGTCGTCGGCCTCGGCCTCAACGTCTCGCTGCGGGCCGACGAGCTGCCCGTTCCCACCGCCGCTTCGCTCGCGCTGGCCGGCGCCACCACCACCGACCGGGGCACCCTGCTGCGGGCCCTGCTGCGCGAACTCGCCGGGCTGTACCGCGAGTGGACGGCCGCTGCCGGCGACCCGCACGCCAGCGACCTGCTGCGCGCCTACGTGGACCGCTGCACCACGCTCGGCCGCCAGGTGAAGGTCCACCTGCCCGGCGACACCGAGCTGTCCGGCGAGGCGGTGGCGGTGGACGGCGACGGCCGGCTGGTGGTCCGCACGCCCGACGGCGCACGCCGGGCGGTCGGTGCGGGCGACGTCGTCCACGTGCGCCCCGAACCCCGCTGAACGGCAGGCTTCACCTCTCCTTGACCCGGGCGGATGCCCCGGATCCGGCGATTCCGTGCGAACATTCCACCTGGCAGCGGTGTGAGGCGCGCCACTGTCCGCCCGGGTGGCGGACGGCGCGCCCGGACAGGTAGGACACGAGGCGAGTGCGGCGACCGCACGGGGACGGACCGGTGGCAGAGGACGGCAGCAGCGGCACGACGGCGGGCAGCACCGACCCCACGGTCGCGCTCGAACTGGAACGCCTGATCCTGGACGCGCCGCGCCGTTACACGCCGTACCAGGCCGCGCGCGCCGCCGACGTCCCGATGGAGCTGGCCACCCGGTTCTGGCGGGCCATGGGCTTCCCCGACATCGGCCAGTCCCGGGCGCTCACCGACGGCGACGTGATCGCGCTGCGCCGGCTGGCCGGCCTGGTCGAGTCCGGGCTGCTGAGCGAGTCGATGGCGATCCAGGTCGCCCGTTCCACCGGCCAGACCACGGCCCGGCTGGCCGGCTGGCAGATGGACACCTTCCTGGAGAACCTCACCCAGTCCGTCGAGCCCGGACTGACCCGCGCCGACGTCGCGTACCCGCTGGTCGAGCTGCTGCTGCCGGAACTGGAGCAGTTCCTGGTGTACGTCTGGCGCCGCCAGCTGGCCGCCGTCACCGGGCGGGTGGTGCAGGCCGCCGAGGACCACGAGATCACCAGCGGGCGGCTCGCCGTCGGCTTCGCCGACCTGGTCGGCTTCACCCGGCTGTCCCGGCGGCTGGAGGAGGAGGAACTCGGCGAACTCGTCGAGACCTTCGAGAACACCTGCTCCGACCTGATCGCCGGGCAGGGCGGACGGGTGATCAAGACCCTCGGCGACGAGATCCTCTACGTCTCCGAGGACCCGGCGACCGCCGCCGAGATCGCGCTCAGCCTGATCGAGGCGCTCGCCGGGGACGACGCGATCCCGCCGCTGCGGGTCGGCATGGCCTTCGGCACGGTCACCTCACGGATGGGCGACGTCTTCGGCACCACCGTCAACCTGGCCAGCCGGCTCACCTCGATCGCGCCCAAGGACGCGGTGCTGATCGACGGCGAGTTCGCCGCCGCGCTGGAGCAGAACGGCAGTGTCGCCCCGGCCGACTCCGAGGGGCCGGGACTGGCCGAGGCGCTGTCGGCCGCCGCCGGGATGCCCGCCTCCGGGCTGCCGATGCCGGGGCCGGACGCCGGCGCCCGGTTCCACCTGCAGCCGATGTGGCGGCGGCCGGTGCGGGGGCTCGGGCTGGTCGAGCCGTGGCTGCTCACCCGACGGCTGAAGGCCGAGTAGCACCGTGGCGGCCGCGGGCGGTTCGGCTTCGGGTGGTTCGGCGGGCACGCTCCGGCGGCGGCCTTCCCCGTGTCGAACGGTTGAAACCCGTACGGCCCGAGGGCGGTCCATCCGGGCAAACGGGGCATAACCGAACGAACTCGCCATAGTCTTGGTGCAAGCGGCCGGTTGGGTGCGACCGGGCGACGGGGGTCCGGCAGGACCGAGCACGGGAGCGAGGCGAGCCGGTGAGCAGTGAGGCGATCATGACGGACCGCGGCTGCGACTGCGGCGGCTCGCCGCACCGCGACCCGCTGCCCGACCTGCGACTGCAGTCCGTGGTCGAGCTCGCCCAGGACATGGCCGGCGCGCTCACCCCGCTGGAGGCCGTCCGTGCCGCCGCCTGCCGGGCCACCGAGGCCCTCGGCGCCACCATGGCCGCCGTCTCGGTCTGGGACCGCGAATCCGGCCGCCTGCGGGTCCTGGTCAACCACGGCGACCTCGCCCCCGGCGAGGAGGAACTGCCCGAGGACGAGTCCTACCCCGTCGCCGACTTCCCCGAGATCGTCACGTATCTGGAGGAACGCTGGACCACCGGGCGCCTGCCGCGCGCCTGGCTGCAGAGCGCCGAGAACAGCGAACCGCACGCCGGCCACGTGCACCCGACCGCCGGCGCGTACTGCCGGGAGCGCGCCGCGGCGCTGCGCCGGCGCGGGCGGGCCTGCTGCGTGGTCGCGCCGATCGTGCTGCACGGGCAGGCCTGGGGTGAGCTGTACCTCGCCCGGTCCGTCGGGGTGCCCGAGTTCACCGAGGCCGACGCCGACTACGCCACCCTGCTCGCCGCCCAGGTCTCGGCCGGACTCGCCCAGACCGAACGCCTTGCCGACCTGCGCAAACTCGCCTTCTCCGACCCGCTCACCGGCCTCGCCAACCGGCGCGCCGTCGACGCCCGGCTGGACAGCGCGCTCGAAGCCCACAACCGGGACAACACCGTCGTCTCGCTGGTCGTCTGCGACGTCAACGGACTGAAACGGGTCAACGACCAGCTCGGCCACGAGATGGGCGACCGACTGCTGGAACGGTTCGCCCACCAGCTGTCGCTGGCCGCCGCCAAGCTCCCCGGCAGCCTCGCCGCCCGGCTCGGCGGCGACGAGTTCTGCCTGCTCGTGGAGGGCCACAAGGCCGACGAGGTGGTCGCCGCCGCCGAGGAGCTGTGTGCCCGGGCGCTCGCCCTGTCCGAGGGCGAGGGCGTCGCCTGCGGCGTCGCCTCCACCGGGGACTCGATCGGGCCCGTCACCACCCCCGACCGGCTCTTCCGGCTCGCCGACGCCGCGCAGTACCGGGCCAAGGCGGCCCGCGCCGCCCACCCCGTGGTCGCCGGGCGCAGCCACGGCCCCGGCTTCTCGCCCGACCCGACCGTGCTGCTCGCCGACGCCGCCGACCCGCACCACCGGGCCGACGGGCGGCGCGGGCCGAACGGACGGGCCGGTTCGGGCGACCGGCGGCGCTTCCGCGGCGCCGCCCACAGCGCCGACCCGGGCCAGCTGCTCACCGCCGTCCTCACCGCCCTCGACCAGGCCGCCACCGCCCGGGCCGTCCACCCCGCCGACACCCTCGCCAAGCTCGTCGTCGTCGCCGAGACCTCGGCCCGGCTGCTCGACGCCGTCGGCTGGTGGGTCTCCTACGTCCCGCCCGGCTCCCACCTCATGCGCACCGCCCAGCACGCCGTCTACCGGATGACCAGCGGCCCCAGCAGCACCCGCGCCGAGACCCAGCGCGCCCAGATCGAGGCCCCCGACGCGGTCTTCGACCTGCGCCACTACCCGATGACCCGCCGTGCCGCCCGCGGCGGCGCCTTCGCCCTGCGGGCCGGCGCCGCCGGCAACGACCCGGCGGAGGAGGCCATGCTCGTCGTCTCCGGCTACCGCGGCATGGTCGCCGCCGGGGGCCAGAACCCGGCTGGCGGCTGGCTCGTCGAACTCTTCGCCGACGACGCAACCCTGCCGCTCGGCCAGGCCGCCTCCGCCATGCGTGCCCTGGTCGCCGTCGCCCTCGCGGGCGCGGCCTCCCCGCCGGTGGTCTGAGGGACCGCTCCGGGGCGTCCGAGGGGCCCACCCGGCGTGCGCGGCCGCCCTGTTCGTCTGCCATGCTCTTGCCGCACTCACTCGGGGCCGGCTCGTTCGGGGCCGGCCCGGAGGGTCGAGGGGCGGGCCGCCGGACGCTGTCCGGGCGGCCCGGCCGGGCCGTGTGCCGATTCGGTGACCGGGATGTCGCGGGTGGGTCGCGGTCGGCGGCCGGGGGGTGCCCCCGGCGGGTGGGGCGGTGGCATGGTGGATGGCCGGTCGAGCGGGAACGGGGCGGGGTCGTGGGCAGACGGTTGACGGGTGCGGCGGTGGCCGGGGTGCTGGTGTTCGGCGGCGGGGTGGCGGTGGCCGCCCCGGCGTCGGCGGCGCCGGTGGTGCGGACGGCACCGGACCGGGCGCCGCAGGTGCGGGACGGCGCGCGGGTGCACCGGATCAGCCAGGTCGCCGGATCCAAGTCGAAGTCGGCGTCCACGTCGGCGTCCAAGTCGAAGCTGAAGAAGAAGGCGAAGCACGGGTTCTTCCACGGGTTCTTCCACGGACTTCTCGGCTGGCTGGCCGCGCTCCTGCTGGTCGGCGTGCTGGCCACCGTCCTGATCGTGCTCTGGGTCAGGCGTTCGCGGTCCCAGGCGGGTTGAGGGCCCGCAGCGCGGCGTCGACCAGGCGGTCCGCGTGGTCGTGGGTGAGCGGGCCGAGCCGGTACTGCCAGCGGTAGTAGAGCGGGCCGTAGAGGAGTTCGACGGCCAGGTCGAGGTCGGCGTCGGGGGCGATCCGGCCGGCCTCGCGGGCGCCGCGCAGGCGGTCGCGGGTGATCTCCAGCAGCGGGTCCAGCAGACGGGTGCGGTACTCGGCGTGCAGCGCGGGGTCGTTGAGGATCTCGCCGACGAGCGCCCGGAAGGTGCGGTCGGTGGCCGGGTCGGAGAGCTCGTCGCAGGTGGGGCGCAGGACGGCCCGGAGGTCGGCGGCGAGGTCGCCGGTGTCGGGGAGGGCGAGGTCGCCCTCCTGCTCGGCGGCGGCGAGGAAGGCGTCGAAGACGACCGCGCCCTTCGAGGGCCACCAGCGGTAGATGGTCTGCTTGCCGACCCCGGCGCGGGCGGCGATCGCCTCGATGGTGATCTTGCCGTAGCCGACCTCGGTGACGAGTGCCGCGGCGGCGGTGAGGACGGCGGCGCGGGCGCGCTCGCTGCGCCGGCACGGTCCAGCGCGACGTCGACGCCTTCGAGAACCGCCCGGAGCGGGCGATCGCGCTGGTCCCGCGCGCCCTGCAGCCCAACGCCGCCCGGGTCGACGAGCAGCGGATCGACTTCGTCGGGCCCTGCTTCGGCGACCGGGCCCAGCAGGGGCGGTGGGAGCGGCCGGCCGGTGCGGAGAAGGTGCTGCTGGTGTCGCTGGGTTCGGCGTTCACCCACCACCCGGCGTTCTACCGGGCCTGCGTCCAGGCCTTCGGCGCCCTGCCGGGCTGGCACACGGTGCTGCAGATCGGCGCGCACACCGACCCGGCCGAACTCGGCGAGGTGCCGGACACCGTCGAGGTGCACCGCTGGGTGCCGCAGCTGTCGGTGCTCGCCCAGGCGGACGCGTTCGTCACCCACGCGGGCATGGGCGGCTCCAGTGAGGGCCTGTTCCACGCGGTGCCGATGATCGCGGTGCCGCAGGCCACCGACCAGTTCGCCACCGCCGACGCCCTGGTCGGCCTCGGCGTCGCCCGCCGTCTGGACACCGACGTGGCGACCCCGCAGGCGCTGCGCACGGCCCTGCTGGAGCTGGTCGGCGACCCGGCGGTGGCGGAGCGGCTGCGGGAGCTGTCCGCCGCCGGCCGGGCCGAGGGGGGCACCGCCCGGGCGGTGGACCTGATCGAGGCGGAGCTGAAGGCCTGGGCCTGCCCGGGCCCCGTCCGGCCGAGGCGGGGCGGGCGGGGGTCGCGGCGTGCGGCCCGGATCCGGACGGCGGAGAATCCGGATGACGAACACCTGTTGTCATATCTCCATTCACCTGATGTGATGGTGTATATGGATATGCACAGTGCTGTGGCCCCCGACGCTCCGCTGGTCCTGGTCGGCAAGGCCGACGTCAGTGCCGAGGACGTTCTGGCCGTCGCCCGGGGCAACGCCCGGGTCGAGATCGGTCCCGACGCGCAGGCCGAGATGGCGGCCGCCCGTGCGCGGATCGACGCCCTCGCGGCCGAGCCGCGCCCCGTCTACGGCGTGTCGACCGGCTTCGGCGCGCTCGCCGTCCGGCACATCAGCCCCGAGCTGCGCGCGCAGCTGCAGCGGTCGCTGGTGCGCTCGCACGCCGCCGGCATGGGGCCGGCCGTCGAGCGCGAGGTGGTCCGCGCGCTGGTCTTCCTGCGGATGAAGACGCTGGCCTCCGGCCGCACCGGCGTGCGCCCGCTGGTCGCGCAGACCATGGCCGCCCTGCTCAACGCGGGCATCACCCCGGTGGTCCGCGAGTTCGGCTCGCTCGGCTGCTCCGGCGACCTCGCGCCGCTGTCGCACTGCGCGCTGGTCCTGATGGGCGAGGGCACCGCCACCGGCCCGGACGGCGTGGAGAAGCCCGCCGCCGAGCTGCTCGCCGCCGCCGGGATCGAGCCGGTCGAGCTGCTGGAGAAGGAGGGCCTGGCCCTCATCAACGGCACCGACGGCATGCTCGGCATGCTGGTGATGGCCATCGCCGACCTGCAGCGCCTGTTCACCACCGCCGACATCACCGCCGCGATGACCCTGGAGGCGCTGCTCGGCACCGACAAGGTGCTCGCCCCCGAGCTGCACGCCCCGATCCGCCCGCACCCGGGCCAGGCGCTGAGCGCCGCCAACATGCTGGCCGTCCTCAAGGACTCCGGCCTCACCGGCCACCACCAGGACGACGCGCCGCGAGTCCAGGACGCCTACTCGATCCGCTGCGCCCCGCAGGTGGCCGGCGCCGGCCGGGACACCCTGGCCCACGCCCAGCTGGTCGCCTCCCGCGAGCTGGCCGCCTCGGTGGACAACCCGGTGGTGCTGCCGGACGGCCGCGTCGAGTCCAACGGCAACTTCCACGGCGCCCCGGTCGCGTACGTGCTGGACTTCCTCGCCATCGCCGCCGCCGACCTGGGCTCGATCTCCGAGCGCCGCACCGACCGGCTGCTCGACAAGGCCCGCTCGCACGGCCTGCCGGCCTTCCTCGCGGACGACCCGGGCGTGGACTCCGGCCTGATGATCGCCCAGTACACCCAGGCGGCGCTGGTCAGCGAGAACAAGCGGCTCGCCGTCCCGGCCTCGGTCGACTCGATCCCGTCCTCCGCGATGCAGGAGGACCACGTGTCGATGGGCTGGTCGGCCGCGCGCAAGCTGCGCCAGGCCGTCGAGAACCTCGGCCGGATCCTCGCCGTCGAGCTCACCGCCGCCGCCCGCGCGCTGGAGATCCGTCAGCAGGCCGATTCGGCCGGCCGGATCGCCCCGGCGAGCGCGGCCGCGCTGGCCGTCGCCCGGGAGGCGGGGGTCGGCGGCGCCGGCCGCGACCGCTTCCTCTCGCCGGACCTGGAGGCGGCCGCGGCGCTGGTCGCCTCCGGCGAGCTGGTGCGCGCGGTCGAGCAGGTCACCGGCCCGCTGGCCTGACCCGTCCCGGGCGCGGGGCGGCCGGGACTCAGTCCCAGTCGCCCCGCGGCCGGCGGTCCGCGCGGTTGCGGCGCTCGCCGAACGCGGCGGCGAAGTTGACCCCGACGATGCCCGCCCAGCAGACCAGCAGGCCGCCGAAGCCGCCGTTCGCCGGGTTGGTGGCGATCGCGGTCAGCGGGATGCCGAAGACCATCGACACCACCGCGAGCCCGTTGCCGGAGCGCTTGCCCCAGCCCAGGCGGCGGGACCGCTGGTGGCGGTCGTGGTACCCGCGCGGCTCCTGGTCGTCCATCCGCTGGGCCACGGAGCGCTCGACCCGCGCGTCCAGGCGGGCGTCGAGACGCTTCATGAAGGAGTCGACGAGCTCGTCCTCGTACTCCTTGCCGAGCTCCTTGCGGGCCTGCAGGGTGGCGTCGAGGTCGCGCCGCAGATCGTCCTGGCGAGTGTCCATGGAGTACAGCGTGGCGCCGACGGGGCGCCCGGTCCATCCGTTCGCGGGGGGAATCCGGGCGGGCTCAGGGACAAATCAGGGTTACCCCGAGCCGTGCGGGGCGGCCGACGGGCCGTCACCCGCCGGGCGCCCCGCGAGCGCGCCCCGGCCGTCCGCGGACCGGGGCGCGACTTTCCTCCGGCCCTCCTCCGGCTGTCCGCATACCGATCTTTTCCGTCCGACCCTCGGGACGTCTCACGGAGCGTTCCGCCGTACGAGACGTCTTTGCCAGGCGGGGCCCGCTGCTGCACAGTCGTCGTCCGAACCGCTCGCACCCGGAGGTACCGCTGATGACCGCCCTCGACGAGACCGGCAGCGTCGGCCCCTCCGCCCGGCTGCTCCAGCTGTTCGAGGGTCACCGGCTGACTCCGACCCAGCGCCGGATCGCGCACTCGCTGGTGCGGCACGCCACCGAGGCGCCGTTCCTGTCCAGCGTCGAGGTCGCCGAACTCGCGGGCGTCAGCCAGCCGTCCGTCACCCGGTTCGCGGTCGCGCTCGGGTACGACGGCTACCCGGCGCTGCGCAGGCAGCTGCGCGAGCTCGGCGGGGGAGAGCCCGCCGCGCCGGAGACCCCGGACGACGCGGTGCGCAACGAGCACCAGCAGGCCGTGCTCGCGGAGATCGCCCACCTGCGCCACCTCGCCGAGCTCCTCGCCGACCCGGAGCCGATCATCCGGGCCGCCCGGCTGCTCGCCGCCTCCCGCCCACTGCCGGTGCTCGGCCTGCGGGCCGCCTCGGCACAGGCCCGCGGCTTCGCCTACTTCGCCGCCAAGGTGCACCCGGACATCCGGCTGCTGGACGAGGGCGGCAGCATGCTCGCCGACCGTCTGGAACAGGCCACCGCGGCCGGGGCCAGCGCGCTGCTCTGCTTCGCGCTGCCGCGCTACCCGAGGGAGCTGATGGACGCTCTGGCGGTGGCCCGCGAGTGCGGGCTGACGGTGCTGACCGTCGCCGACAGCGCCTTCGCGCCGGTCGCCAAGCTGTCCGACCTGATGCTGCCGGCCGCCGTCGGCACCGGCCTGGTCTTCGACACCGCGTGCGCGCCGATGATGCTCGGCCGGGTGCTGCTGCAGGCGATGTGCGACGAAATCCCGGGCGCCGAGGCCCGGTTGGAGGCGATCGAGCAGTCGGCGACGGCGCGCGGCCTGTTCCTGGACTAGGGGCGGGCCCGGAACCGGTGCGGCCCGGACCGGGCGTGGCCGGGAATAGTCGTCACGAACCCGGGCATCCCCTACTGCAGGGGGTGCCGCCCATGCGCGTGATCCACGAGATGAAGTTCGTCGCCCGGCTGTCCTCGGGTGCCGACGAATGGTCCTGCCCCGCCTGCGGACGCCGCGTCACCCTGCGGCGGCTGCCCGATCCCGAACTGACCGTCCTCGACCCGGGCGACGAGTCCGCCGTCCACGTCGGCGTCATCGAACCCGACGCCCGCGCCGCCGCGGCCGCCGAGAAGTACGGCCTCGGCCCCGTCCAGGACGTCCCCCGGCCGCCGTCCCCGCCGACGCCGGACGCGGACGACCGCCGCTGGCTCGCCGAGATCGGCATCGACTGGGACGGCGGCGCGGCGGCCTGACTCGGCTCCGGGGTGCGTACAGCGGAAGCGCGGAGGTGTCCAACTCGGAGGGCAGCGGCGAGGGCAGCGGGACGGGCTCGCCGTACTTGCCGTGCAGCACGCCCTGGTAGGCGCCGTCGCGAGGGTGGGTGTAGAGCGTCCAGGTGCCCGTGCGCGGGTCCATGGCGAGGAGGAGGGCCACGCCGGCGACGGCGTACCAGTCGGTCTTCGTGGCGACGCTCTTCACGCCTTCCGAGTTGGAGATCACCTCGACGGCCAGGGCGACCTCGTGCGGTCGGACAACCACTCGTCGTCCTGATCCCAGTCCACGGGGAGGACGACCAGGGCGGGGGTGACGTAGTCCTCGTCGTTGCCCGGCATGCCGATGGACGACACCTCGTAGGAGCCGAGGTCGGCCGGCAGCTTCGGATCCAGCTGGATGCGCAGCCGTCGCACGGTTCCCGCGTGCTTGCCGCGAGGCGTCGGGGACATCACCAGGGTTCCTCCGATGATCCGGACGCGAAGTCCCGTGCCCTGCTCGATCTCCTCCGCCACATCCCGGAGTCTGCCGGGCCGCGCGGTGATGGCCGTCATCGTGTCCTCCGCGCCCTGGTACTGGGCCGAGTGGCTGGTGTTCGCCGGGTTCAGGCTAGCGCCCGGAGCCGGTCGGCGGCACGGCTGATCGGATGGGACCGATCGGTTTCGGGGTCTGGTCGAAAGCCGGTTGTTTAGTTATATTCAGTCGAGCAGGGCTTGAATGAATCCATCCGCAGGGAGGCCGGGACTATGGTGCAGCAGGCGAGCGGTCCGCGCGAGGTTCGCGCGGCGCGCGGAACGGCGCTCACGACGCAGGGTTGGCAGCAGGAGGCCGCCCTGCGGATGCTGATGAACAACCTCGACCCCGAGGTGGCCGAGCACCCGTCGAAGCTGGTCGTGTACGGCGGCACCGGGAAGGCCGCGCGGGACTGGCGCTCCTTCGACGCCATGGTGAAGACGCTGCAGGGCCTGAAGCAGGACGAGACCATGCTGGTCCAGTCCGGCCGCCCGGTCGGCGTGATGCAGACCCACGAGTGGGCGCCGCGCGTGCTGATCGCCAACTCCAACCTGGTCGGCGACTGGGCCAACTGGGAGGAGTTCCGCCGGCTGGAGAGCCTCGGGCTCACCATGTACGGCCAGATGACCGCCGGCTCCTGGATCTACATCGGCACCCAGGGCATCCTCCAGGGCACCTACGAGACCTTCGCCGCCGTCGCCAACAAGCGCTACAACGGCACCCTGGAGGGCACCATCACCCTCACCGCCGGCCTCGGCGGGATGGGCGGCGCCCAGCCGCTGGCCGTCACCATGAACGGCGGCGTGGCGATCTGCATCGACTGCGACCCGTCCCGGATCTCCCGCCGGATCGAGCACCGCTACCTGGACGTCGAGGCCAAGGACCTCAGCCACGCGCTGGAGCTGGCCACCGCCGCCCGCGACAAGAAGCAGCCGCTGTCCATCGGCCTGCTGGGCAACGCCGCCGAGCTCTTCCCGCAGCTGCTCGCGATGGACGCGCCGATCGACATCGTCACCGACCAGACCAGCGCCCACGACCCGCTGAGCTACCTGCCGATCGGCGTCTCCTTCGACGACATGGCCACCTACGCGGCCGAGAAGCCCGCCGAGTTCACCACCCGCTCGCGCGAGTCGATGGCCAGGCACGTCGAGGCCATGGTCGGCTTCCTGGACCGCGGCGCCGAGGTCTTCGACTACGGCAACTCGATCCGCGGCGAGGCCCAGCTGGCCGGCTACGACCGCGCCTTCGCCTTCCCCGGCTTCGTCCCCGCCTACATCCGCCCCCTGTTCTGCGAGGGCAAGGGCCCGTTCCGCTGGGCGGCCCTGTCCGGCGACCCGCAGGACATCCACAAGACCGACAAGGCCGTGCTCGACCTCTTCCCGGAGAACGAGTCGCTGCACCGCTGGATCAAGATGGCCCAGGAGAAGGTGCACTTCCAGGGCCTGCCCGCGCGCATCTGCTGGCTCGGTTACGGCGAGCGCGACAAGGCCGGCGAGCGCTTCAACGACATGGTCGCCTCCGGCGAGCTGTCCGCGCCGCTCGTCATCGGCCGCGACCACCTCGACTGCGGCTCGGTCGCGTCCCCGTACCGGGAGACCGAGGCGATGCTGGACGGCTCCGACGCGATCGCCGACTGGCCGCTGCTCAACGCCATGGTCAACGTCGCCTCCGGCGCCTCCTGGGTCTCCATCCACCACGGCGGCGGCGTCGGCATCGGCCGCTCCATCCACGCCGGCCAGGTCACCGTCGCCGACGGCACCGCGCTGGCCGGGGAGAAGATCCGCCGGGTGCTCACCAACGACCCGGGCATGGGCGTCATCCGGCACGTGGACGCCGGCTACGACCGCGCCGACGAGGTCGCCGCCGAGCGCGGGGTTCGCGTCCCGATGGGTGAGCTGTGACAGCACCCTCGTTCGAAGAGATGTGGGCGGAGCTGCTCCCCGTGGGCCGCTCCGCCGCCTCCGGCGGCTACCGCCGCTTCGCCTGGAACTCCGCAGACGCCGAGTGCCGCGCCTGGTTCGAGCAGCAGGCCCGCAGCCGCGGCCTGACGTACGAGCTTGACCGCAACGGCAACCAGTGGGCCTGGCTGGGCGACCCGCAGGCCGGCGGGGCCGTCGTCACCGGCTCGCACCTGGACTCCGTCCCGGACGGCGGTGCCTTCGACGGCCCGCTCGGGGTGGTCTCATCCTTCGCCGCGCTGGACGAACTCCGCGCCCGGGGAACCGAGTTCACCCGGCCGCTGGCGATCGTCAACTTCGGCGACGAGGAGGGCGCCCGGTTCGGCGTGGCCTGCATCGGCTCCCGGCTGACCGCCGGGGTGCTCTCCCGCGAGGCCGCGTACGACCTGCGCGACGCCACCGGCGTCCGGCTGCCCGACGCGATGGAGAAGGCCGGCTACGACCCGACCGCCATCGGCGCGGACGACGACCGGCTGGCCCGGGTCGGCGCCTTCGTCGAGCTCCACGTCGAACAGGGCCGCTACCTCGCCGAGGGCCGGCCGGTCGGCGTGGCCGGCGCGATCTGGCCGCACGGCCGCTGGCGGTTCGACTTCCACGGGGAGGCCAACCACGCCGGCACCACCCGGATCGAGGACCGCCGCGACCCGATGCTGACCTACGCCAACACCGTGCTCGCCGCCCGCAAGAAGGCGAAGCACGCGGGCGCGCTCGCCACCTTCGGCAAGGTCGCGGTCGAGCCCAACGGCACCAACGCGATCGCCTCGCTGGTGCGCGGCTGGCTCGATTCCCGGGCGGCCGACGAGCGCACGCTCACCGAACTGGTCGCCGAGATCGAGCGGGCCGCCGCCGAGCGCGGCGAGCGCGACGGCGTCCGGGTCGAGCTGACCCGCGAGTCCTACACCCCGGTGGTGGAGTTCGACGGTCCGCTGCGCGACCGGCTCGCCAAGCTCCTGGACGCCCCGGTGCTGCCCACCGGCGCGGGACACGACGCCGGGATCCTGGCCTCCGCGATCCCGACCGCCATGCTGTTCGTGCGCAACCCCAGCGGCGTCTCGCACTCCCCGGCCGAACACGCCGAGGTGGCCGACTGCCTGGCCGGGGTCACCGCCCTCGCCGACGTACTGGAGGACCTGGCGTGTCAGTGACCGCAGTGAGCTACTGGGCGCCCTACGCCTGGCTGCCGCACCCCAACGGGCCGGTGGTCGAGCGGGACGTGCTGATCGCCACCGGCCCCGGCGGCCTGATCACCGCGGTGACGCCGGACAGCGGGCCCTGCCCGTCCGGCGCCGTCCGCCTCGAAGGGCTGCTGCTGCCCGGCCAGGCGAACGCCCACTCGCACGCCTTCCACCGGGCGCTGCGCGGGCACGTGCAGGTCGGCTCCGGCACCTTCTGGACCTGGCGCGACACCATGTACCGGTTCGCCGGCGTGCTCGACCCGGACAGTTACCTGGAGCTCGCCACCGCCGTCTACGCCGAGATGGCGCTGGCCGGGATCACCGCCGTCGGCGAGTTCCACTACCTGCACCACGCGCCCGGCGGCGCCCGCTACACCGACCCGAACGCGATGGGCGAGGCGCTGATCGAGGCCGCCGCCCGGGCCGGCATCCGGATCACCCTGCTGGACACCTGCTACCTGTCCGCCGGCTTCGGAGCCGAGCCGACCAGGCCGCAACAGCGGTTCAGCGACGGCGACGCGCAGGCCTGGGCCGAGCGGGCGGACGCGCTCAAGCCGCGCGAGCACGCCCGGATCGGCGCCGCCATCCACTCCGTCCGGGCCGTCCCGGCCGAGCAGCTGGGCACCGTCGCGCAGTGGTCGCGGACGCGCGGGGCGCCGCTGCACGTCCACCTCTCGGAGCAGACCGCCGAGAACGACGCCTGCCTCGCCGCACACGGCGTCACCCCGACCCGGCTGCTCGCCGAGCACGGCGCGCTCGGCCCGCTCACCTCGGCCGTGCACGCCACCCACCTCACCGACGAGGACGTCAAGCTCCTCACCGACTCCTCCACGACCGTCTGCATGTGCCCCACCACCGAGCGGGACCTCGCGGACGGCATCGGCCCGGCCCGCCGGCTCGCCTCGGCGGGCTGCCCGATCACCCTGGGCAGCGACAGCCACGCGGTCATCGACCCGTTCGAGGAGGCCCGCGCCCTGGAGCTGGACGAGCGGCTGCGCACCCGCACCCGCGGCCACTGGACGGCGGGCGCCCTGCTGCGGGCCGGCACCGAGGACGGGCACGCCTCGCTCGGCTGGCCGGAGGCCGGGCGGATCGAGGCCGGGGCGCTCGCCGACTTCACGGTGATCGCGCTGGACTCGGTCCGCACCGCGGGCCCGCCGCCCCGGCTCGGCGCCGAGATCGCGGTCTTCGCGGCCTCGGCGGCGGACGTGCGGCACGTCGTGGTCGGCGGCCGGCACGTCGTCCGGGACGGTGCGCACCAGCTGGTGGCCGACGTCCCGGGCGCGCTGCGGTCCGCCATCGGCGCGCTGGACTGCTGACCCCGCCGACCCCCGCGGCGGGACCCCCGCCCGCCGCGGGAACCCCCGTCCAACTCCCTTCGGAAGGCCTTGTCTTGAGCACCTTGATCACGGGCATCGGCAGCCTGGTCACCAACGACCCCGGGCGGGGCACCGGGCCGCTCGGCCTGCTGACCGACGCGGCCGTGGTGCTGGACGGCGCCACCGTCGCGTGGGTCGGCCCGGCGGACCGGGCCCCGGCCGCGGACGAGCGCGTCGACGCCGCGGGCCGGGCCCTGCTGCCCGGCTTCGTCGACTCGCACGCCCACCTGGTGTTCGCGGGGGACCGCACCGCCGAGTTCAACGCCCGGATGTCCGGGCAGGCGTACACGGCGGGCGGGATCCGCACCACGGTGGCGGCCACCCGGGCCGCGACCGACGCCGAACTGGACGCCAACCTGGACCGGTTCGTCCGGGAGGCGCTGCGCCAGGGCACCACCACCATCGAGTGCAAGTCCGGTTACGGGCTGACGGTGGAGGACGAGGCCCGGGCCCTGCGGATCGCCGCCCGGCACACCCCGGAGACCACCTACCTGGGCGCGCACGTGGTCGCCCCCGAGTACGCCGAGGACCCGGCCGGGTACGTCGACCTGGTCACCGGCGAGATGCTGGACGCCTGCGCCCCGCACGCCCGGTGGGTGGACGTCTTCTGCGAGAAGGGCGCCTTCGACGGTGACCAGGCGCGGGCGGTCCTGACCGCCGGCATCGAGCGCGGGCTCACCCCCCGGGTGCACGCCAACCAACTCACGTACGGTCCCGGCGTGCAGCTCGCCGTCGAGCTGGGGGCCGCCTCGGCGGACCACTGCACCCACCTCACGGACGAGGACGTGGCGGCGCTGGCCGGCTCGGGGACGGTCGCGACCCTGCTGCCGGGGGCGGAGTTCTCCACCCGGGCCGAGTACCCGAGCGGGCGTCGGCTGCTGGACGCGGGGGCCGTGGTGGCGCTGTCCACCGACTGCAACCCGGGTTCCAGCTTCACGAGTTCGATGGCGTTCTGCATCGCGGTCGCGGTGCGGGAGATGGGGATGACGCCGGACGAGGCGGTCTGGGCGGCCAGCGCGGGCGGCGCCCGCGCGCTGCGCCGCACCGACGTCGGCGTGGTCGCCCCCGGCGCCCGGGCCGATCTGCTGCTGCTCGACGCGCCCTCGCACGTCCACCTGGCCTACCGGCCGGGCGTGCCGCTGACGGCCGCGGTCTGGCGCGCGGGTGTCCGCGAGGTCTGACCGACGGTCTGCGGGAGGCTCCCGCGCCCCCGGGGTGGCGGGCGCGGGAGCCTTCTGCCACGTCTTCGCGTCCGGCCAGGCAGGTGCTTCCCGCTACGCCGGCATCCGCGGTGCGGGGCCCAGGGAGCGCCGTAGGAAGTCCAGTTCGAGTCCCAGCAGGTTCTCCACCACCGACTCGTCGCCCGGCCGGTGCCCGGTGGCGGCGAGCGGGAGGACCTCGTGCGGGCGGCCCGCGGCGAGCAGGGCCCGGGAGAGCCGCAGGGTGTGCGCGGGAAAGACGTTGTCGTCGGCGAGGCCCTGGACCAGCAGCAGCGGTCGGCGCAGGCCGGGCGCCGCGGTGATCAGCGAACCCTCGTCGTAGTGCGCGGGGTGCTCGTCGGGGTGGCCGAGGAAGCGCTCCTGCCAGTGGGTGTCGTAGGTGCGCCAGTCGGTGGGGGCGGCCCCGGCCGAGGCCGCGTGGAAGACGTCCGGGCGGTGCAGGACGGCGTAGGCGGCGAGGTACCCCCCGAAGGACCAGCCGCGGATGCCGACCCGGCCGGTGTCGAGCAGCCCGGGCCGTAGCCGGTCGGTCTCCCGCAGGCCCTCGATCTGGTCCTCCAGCACCGGGCCGGCCTTGTCGCCGTACACCGCCTTCTCCCAGCGCGGCCCGCGCCCGGGGGTGCCGCGGCCGTCCACGACGAGGACCGCGAAGCCCTGGTCGGCGAACCACTGCGAGACCAGGTCCCACCAGAGGCCGCCGGAGGTGGCCTTCTGCATCGCGGGCCCGCCGTACGGGTCGAGCAGGACGGGCAGCGGGCCGGCGCCGGGGCGGTGGCCGGTGGGCAGGAACAGTGAGGCGCGCAGTTCGCGCGGGCCGAGCCGGAGCAGTTCGGGCCGGGCGGCGGGCGCGGGCGGCCGGGCGTGCGAGACGAGTGGGAGCTCCGGACGGGCCTCGCGCAGGACGGTGCTGCGACCGGCGGGGTGGCCGTCGGCCCGGGTGGTGAGCACCAGGGTGCCGCCGTTCCGTACGCCGGTGTGCAGACCGGGGCCGCTGCTCAGCCGACGGAGGCCGGTGTCCGGCCGGTACGTCCAGAGGTGGGTCTCGGTGGGCTCGTCGGAGGCGGTGAACAGCACCTGCTCGCCGTCGGTGCCGAGCACCTCGCGCAGCTGCAGCCCGGCCGAGGTGACCGGCTCGCCGTCGACGGTCAGGTGCCGGGTGTCGTCCAGGTCGGTGGAGCCGACCAGCGCGCCGGCGGCGGTGCGGGCCGGCAGGCCGGGGAGGAGTTCGACCCAGTGCTCGTCGCGCTGCTCGGCGAGCACCCGGGTGGTGCCGTCCGGGCCGACCGCCAGGGTGCGGACGGTGCGCTGGTCACGGCTCTGCACGGCGGCGTACGGGCCGTGGGCGTCCCAGCCGGCGGCGGTGAGGTACTCGAAGGCGGTGCGGTCCCAGCGGACCTCGGTGCGGCTGCCGTCGAGGCCGAGCAGCCACAGCGAGACGTCGGCGTTGGCGGTGCCGGCCAGTGGGTAGCGCAGGACGCGCGGCGGGCGGTGCGGGTCGGAGGGGTCGGCCAGGAAGACCCGGGTGACCGGGCGTTCGTCGACCCGGGCGACGAGCAGCGCGGTGCCGTCGGGGGACCACCAGTGGCCGCGGGTGCGGTACATCTCCTCGGCGGCGACGTACTCGGCGAGGCCGTAGGACACGTCCTCGGACTCGGGTTCGGCGAGTGTCCGGTCGTCGGTGCCGTCGACGGAGACCACCCGCAGGGCGCCGGCCGTGACGTAGGCGATCCGGCGGCCGGTCGGGTCCGGACGGGGGTCCTGCGGCGGCCCGGGGACGGCGGTCGGGACGGCGCGGACGGCGGCCTCGGCGGGGCCGTCGGCGGGGGCCGTGGTGTCGGCAGTGGTGTCGGCGATCCACAGGGCGTCGCCGAGGGTGAAGGCGGCGAGCCGGCCGGTGGCGTCGGTGTCGTACGCGGCGATGCCGGTGTCGGCGCCGAGGGCGGCCGGGTCGGCGACCACCCGTTCCGCGCCGGTGGCGGTGTCCAGGGCCCAGAGGCAGTCCAGTGGATCGGTGTCGCCGCGGCTGCGCAGGAACAGGACGGTGGTGCCGTCGGCGCTCGGTCGCGGCCGGGTGGGGGCGCCGAGGGTGAACCGCCGGGTCCGGGCGAGGCTGCGGGGCAGGGAGTCGGTGGGCATGCCGCACGGTAGGCAGAAAACGGCCGGGGCCGCCGTGGATCTCAGGAATCCACGGCGGCCCCGGAGTCGTGAGCCGGTCGTCAGCGCGTCAGTGCACGTCGCCCATGAGCTTGACGACCTTCTTGCGGTACAGCGCCAGCGCGATGCCGGCGAGGATCGCCATGGCGCCCTGGACCGCGAAGTACGCGGTGCCGCCGACCACCTTGTCGCCCAGCACCAGCTGGAAGATCGCGGCGACGCAGTCGCCCGCGGTGACGGCGAGGAACCAGACGCCCATCATCTGGCTGGCGTACTTGGTGGGCGCCAGCTTGGTGGTGACGGACAGGCCGACCGGGGAGAGGGTGAGCTCACCGACGGTCTGGACCAGGTAGACCACGGCCAGCCACAGCGGGGTGACCTTGGTGCCGCCGGAGGCGGCGCCCATCGCCAGCATCATGACCATGAAGGAGACGCCGATCATCAGCAGACCGAAGGCGAACTTCATGGTGGTGCTGGGGTTCTTCGACCGGCGGGCCAGCGCGACCCAGATCCAGGCGAAGACCGGCGCCAGCGCCATGATGTACAGCGGGTTGAGCGACTGGAACCAGGTGGACGGGAAGTCGATCCCGAACAGCGTGGACGCGGTGTGCTCGTCGGCGAAGATGCTCAGCGTCGAGCCGGACTGGTCGTAGATCATCCAGAACACGGCGGCGGCGACGAAGAACCAGATGTAGCCGCTCATCTTGGACTGCTCGGTGGAGTCGAGGTCCTTGTCGCGCTTCACCTTGGCGAAGACGAGCACCGGGATCGCCAGGCCCGCGATGGACAGCGGCCAGATCGCCCAGTTGATCGTGAAGTGGCCGGTGAAGCCGACGACCGCGTAGAAGGCGGCGGCGACGGCCAGCCAGATGCCGGCCTTGGTGAAGATCTTCCGCTTCTCGTCCGCGCTGATCGGCGAGGTGACGATGTCGCTCTTCGGGCTCAGGTGGCGGGTGCCCAGCAGGAACTGGGCGAGGCCGAGGGCCATGCCGACGCCGGCCAGGGCGAAGCCGAGGTGCCAGTTGACGCTCTGGCCGACGGTGCCGATGACCAGCGGGGCCGCGAAGGCGCCGAGGTTGATGCCCATGTAGAAGACGGTGAAGCCACCGTCACGGCGCGGGTCGTTCGGGCCGTCGTACAGGTGGCCGACCATCGTCGAGATGTTGGCCTTGAGCAGGCCCGAGCCGACCGCGATGAAGGCGAGGCCGACGAAGAACGACGCGCTGAACGGGACCGCCAGCAGGAAGTGGCCGATCATGATGATCGAGCCACCGAGTGCGACGGTCTTGCGGGCGCCGAGGAAGCGGTCCGCGATCCAACCGCCCGGGAGGGCCAGCAGGTAGACCATGGCCGTGTAAACGCTGTACACGGCAGCGGCGACCGCCGTCTTCATGCCGAGGCCGCCGTCCGTGAGGGAGGCGGTCATGTAGAGCACCAGCAGGGCGCGCATGCCGTAGTAGCTGAAGCGCTCCCACATCTCGCTCATGAAGAGAGTGGCGAGTCCTCGGGGGTGGCCGAGAAAGGTCTTGCCGCTGGGAGAGGCCGACGTGACGTCGGCGTCCAGGGTCGTAGACGCCATGTGTAGTGGTTCCTTGCCTGACAGCGTCCGCCTAGGGGGGTGGCGGCGGACGTGGACTTGAACCACTCTACGTGGCGATATTTGGCTCTATCAGATGACAAAAGCCACGAATTAGGTATGGCAATGGCAAAGAGATCAACAGATCTTCCCGATCGATCCATGGTAGACGGGGTTCTCTTCCTTCGGATTCAAGATCCAGAAGGGGATTCTTTGCTGAACCGGCGGTCTGCAACACCCTGTTGAGTTCAGTCGGATGCCTGTATAACGATCACGCTCTGTGAACTACCTCACAGGGCGTCCGGCCATACCCCGGCGGACTACCATCACCACATGACCTGTGTGCTGCTCGCCGAGGACGATCCGGCGATCTCCGAACCGCTCGCCCGGGCCCTGCGACGCGAGGGCTATGAGGTGCTCGTCCGCGAGGACGGTCCGACCGCACTCGCCGCCGGCCTCACCGAGGAGGTCGACCTCGTCGTCCTGGACCTCGGCCTGCCCGAGATGGACGGCCTGGAGGTCTGCCGCCGACTGCGCGCCGACGGCAAGAGCTGCCCCGTCCTGGTGCTCACCGCCCGCGCCGACGAGGTGGACACCGTGGTCGGCCTCGACGCCGGCGCCGACGACTACGTCACCAAGCCCTTCCGCCTCGCCGAACTGCTCGCCCGCGTCCGGGCCCTGCTCCGCCGCGGCAACGTCGACCAGCTCACCACCGGCGCACACGGGGTGAAGATCGACATCGAGTCCCACCGCGCCTGGCTCGGCGACGAGGAGCTCACCCTCTCCGCCAAGGAGTTCGAGCTGCTGCGCGTGCTGGTCCGGGACGCCGGCCGGGTGGTCACCCGCGAGGAGATCATGCGCCAGGTCTGGGATACCACCTGGTGGACCTCGACCAAGACCCTGGACATGCACATCTCCTGGCTCCGCAAGAAGCTCGGCGACGACGCGGCCAACCCGCGCTACATCGCCACCGTGCGCGGGGTCGGGTTCCGGTTCGAGAAGAATTAGTCCCGTACGGAGATCGGGACCGGGCCACGGCCGGTGAAGCGGAACACCTCGGGGAGCGGCAGCGTGAAACGCCGGATGATCAACTCGCTGCTGGGCGTCGTCCTGGTGGTGGTCGTGGTGTTCTGCGTACCGCTCGCCCTGGTCGAGAAGCGCACCATCGTCAGCTCGGCCCAGGACCGGGTCGACGCCGCCGCCGTCCGGGTGCTCGCCCTGGTCGAGAGCCGGATCGCGGCGGGCGAGTCGGTCACCGAGGCGCGGGCCTTCGAGAGCCAGGTCACCGAGGGCAGCTACGTCGAGGTACAGGTCCCCGGCCAGCAGGTGGTCTCCGCCGGCGCCCGCCCGGCCGGGGACCACCTGCTGAAGGCCGTCGAACGCGGCAACAGCGGCGAGACCGTCACCGTCGAGCAGTCCCGCGCGGACGTCGACCACGAGATCGCCAACAACCTGCTGCTGCTCGGCGTCGTCGCGCTGCTCGCCGTCCAGGCCGCCGTGGCGCTCGCGGTCTGGCAGGCCAAGCGGCTCGCCCGCCCGCTCACCGACCTCGCCGAGACCGCCGAACGGCTCGGCTCCGGCGACCCGCGCCCGCGCGACCGCCGCTACGGGGTGCCCGAGCTCGACCGGGTCGCCGAGGTGCTGGACACCAGCGCCGAGCGGATCGCCCGGATGCTCACCGCCGAACGCCGGCTCGCCGCCGACGCCTCGCACCAGCTGCGCACCCCGCTCACCGCCCTCTCCATGCGGCTGGAGGAGATCACCGCCCTCGCCGAGGACCCGGAGACGGTCAAGGAGGAGGCGACCATCGCCCTCCAGCAGGTCGAGCGGCTCACCGACGTCGTCCAGCGACTGCTCACCACCCAGCGCGACCCGCGCAGCCCCACCGCCGTCGCCTTCGACCTGGACGAGGTCATCAAGCAGCAGGTGGAGGAGTGGGGCCCGACGCTGCGGGAGAAGAACCGGGTGCTGTCCCTGGAGGGCCTGCACGGGATCACCGCGGTCGGCACCCCGGGAACGGTCGCCCAGGTGCTGGCCACCCTGATCGAGAACTCCCTGATGCACGGCGCCGGGACGATCACCCTGCGGGTCCGGCCGTCCGGCACCTCGGTGGTGGTCGAGGTGCAGGACCAGGGCGCGGGGGTGCCGCCGGACCTCGGCAACCGGGTGTTCGAGCGCGCGGTCAGCGGCCGCAACTCCACCGGCATCGGCCTCGCCGTCGCCCGCGACCTCGCGGAGGCGGACGGCGGGCGGCTCGAACTGCTCTCTTTGAAGCCCCCGGTGTTCGCGATCTTCCTCGGGCGCAGCCACGCCGACTGAGGCCACGAGGACCGGAGCCCGGCCGGCGGCGCTGCGGGAACGACGAACCCCGGCGGCCTGGTCGGCCTGCCGGGGCTGCGTGTGGTCTGCGCGGGAGGTTCGCGGGGCCTACTCGGCCTTGGCGTAGCGGATCTGCTCGGCGGCCAGCATCAGCTCGGCCTGGGCGGCCAGCTCCTGGCCGCCGGCGGCGCCCGCAGGCTGCTGGGCCGGCAGTTCGACCGACTCGGGCACGGCCTTGAACACCCAGGTGCGGTACGAGACGAAGCGGAACACGGTGGCCACCGCGAGGCCGATCACCTTGGCGCCCAGCTGCTCGTAGTGCGAGTCCAGCTTCAGCACGTACACCGAGAAGCCGAGCACGCCGGTCTCGATCAGCATGCCGATGCCGCTGTAGACCAGGAAGAGCGTGATCTCGCGCTTGCGGGAGGCGGCGTCGCGGTCCCGGTACAGCCAGTAGCGGTAGCCGAGGTAGTTGGTGGCGATCGCGATCACCGTCGCGGCGATGTTGGAGCGCACCGAGGCGAGGCCCAGGCCGTTGATGCAGACCCAGAAGACGGCGAAGTTGACCACCACGCCGCTCAGGCCGACGATCCCGAACTTCACGACTTCGCCCTTGAGCCCACGCAGTTTCTGCGCGAGCGACGATTTCGAAGCTGCGGTCGTCGCCATGCCGGACTGCCTCCATGTACCTGCGGGTCGAGAGGGCTGATCGCGGCGGCGCGGTCGCCCCTTGAGCCCTGCGTGCACGCACATGATCGGACCGCGTAGACCAGGACCTGGCCGTCCAGGCTACCCGCTTCCGCCGAACGGCTCAGCCCCGAGGGGGCCGGGTCCGCATCTACGCGCGTCCGCTTCCGAGGGCCCACCAGCGGCTCCACCGCCCCCCACCGGCCCGGATATCCTGGCGGGGTGACTTCCCCGGGCAATGTGAATTTTCCAGTGGTGGGCATGATCGGCGGCGGGCAGCTGGCCCGCATGGCACACCAGGCGGGCATCCCGCTCGGGGTCAGGTTCAAACTCCTCGCCGACACGCCCCAGGACTCCGCCGCGCAGGTGGTCTCCGACGTCGTCCTCGGTGACTACCGCGACCTCGACACCCTGCGCCGCTTCGCCGCAGGCTGCGACGTGGTCACCTTCGACCACGAGCACGTCCCCACCGGGCACCTGCGGGCCCTGGAGGCCGACGGCATCGCCGTCCGCCCCGGCCCGGAGGCGCTCGTCAACGCCCAGGACAAGGGCGTGATGCGGGCCAAGCTGGACTCCATCGGGGTGCCCTGCCCCCGGCACCGGATCGTCGCCGACCCGGCCGACGTCACCGCCTTCGCGAACGAGGGCAACGGCTACCCCGTCGTCCTGAAGACCGTCCGCGGCGGCTACGACGGCAAGGGCGTCTGGGTCGTCGACGGCGAGGAGGAGGCGCAGGCCCCGTTCCTGGCCGGAGTCCCCGTGCTGGCCGAGGAGAAGGTCGACTTCGTCCGCGAGCTGGCCGCCAACGTCGTTCGCTCGCCCAGCGGCCAGGCCGTCGCCTACCCGGTCGTGGAGAGCGTCCAGGAGAACGGCGTCTGCGCCGAGGTCACCGCCCCCGCGCCGGACCTCGACCCCGCCCTGTCCGACGAGGCCCAGCAGCTCGCCCTGCGGATCGCCGGCGAACTCGGCATCACCGGCCACCTCGCCGTCGAGCTGTTCCAGACCCGCGACGGCCGGATCCTGGTCAACGAGCTCGCCATGCGCCCGCACAACTCCGGGCACTGGACCCAGGACGGCGCCGTCACCTCCCAGTTCGAGAACCACCTGCGGGCCGTCCTCGACCTCCCGCTCGGCGACCCCCGGCCGCGCGCCAAGTGGACCGTCATGGTCAACGTCCTCGGCGGCGACTACCCGGACATGTACCACGCCTTCCTGCACTGCATGGCCCGCGACCCCGGGCTGCGGATCCACATGTACGGGAAGGACGTGAAGCCCGGCCGCAAGGTCGGCCACGTCAACGTCTTCGGGGACGACCTCGAAGACGTCCGCGAGCGCGCCCGCCACGCGGCCGCCTACCTGCGAGGAACGATCACCGAATGAGCGCCTCCGCCTCCCAGCCCGTCGTGGGCATCGTCATGGGCTCGGACTCCGACTGGCCCGTCATGGAGGCCGCCGCCCAGGCCCTCGACGAGTTCGAGATCCCGTACGAGGTGGACGTCGTCTCCGCCCACCGGATGCCGCGCGAGATGGTCGCCTACGGCGAGAACGCCCACAAGCGCGGCCTGAAGGCGATCATCGCGGGCGCCGGCGGCGCGGCCCACCTGCCGGGCATGCTGGCCTCCGTCACCCCGCTGCCGGTCATCGGCGTGCCGGTGCCGCTGCGCTACCTGGACGGCATGGACAGCCTGCTGTCGATCGTCCAGATGCCGGCCGGCGTCCCGGTCGCGACCGTCTCGGTCGCCGGCGCGCGCAACGCGGGCCTGCTCGCGGTCCGGATGCTCGCCGCCTTCGACTCCGAGCTCACCGAGCGGATGACCGAGTTCCAGGCCGAGCTGAACAACCAGGCCACCGACAAGGGCAAGAAGCTCCGCGCCAAGGTGGCCGGTTCGTCCTCCTTCGGCTTCGGCAAGTAATCACGGTCACGGCGGTGGGGTAGAACAGCTCGCATGACCTCTGAGCTGGACAACCCCGCCGCGCTGGACCGCGCCCGAGCCCTGCTGCGCACCGCCCCCGTCGTGGACGGCCACAACGACCTCCCCTGGGCGATGCGCGAGCAGGCCGGGTACGACCTCGGCGCGCTCGACCTCGCCGCCGACCAGAGCGACCGCCTGCACACCGACCTCGCCCGCCTTGCGGAGGGCGGGGTCGGCGCGCAGTTCTGGTCCGTCTACGTCCCGGCCTCGCTGGCCGGCGACCACGCGGTGAGCGCCACCCTGGAGCAGATCGACTTCGTCCACGCCCTGGTCGAGCGCTACCCCGACCGGCTCCGCCTCGCCCGGACCGCCGACGACATCGAGGCCGCCCGCGCCGAGGGCCGGATCGCCTCCCTGATGGGCGCCGAAGGCGGCCACTCCATCGACTGCTCGCTCGCCACCCTGAGGGCCCTGTACGAGCTGGGCGTGCGCTACCTGACGCTCACCCACAACGACAACGTGCCGTGGGCCGACTCCGCGACCGACAAGCCGGTGGCCGGCGGACTGACCCGCTTCGGCGAGGAGGTCGTCCGGGAGATGAACCGGCTCGGCATGCTGGTCGACCTCTCGCACGTCTCCGCCGACACCATGCGCGACGCCCTGCGGGTCACCGAGGCGCCGGTGGTCTTCTCGCACTCCTCCGCCCGCGCGGTCTGCGACCACCCGCGCAACGTGCCGGACGACGTGCTCGCCCAGCTGCCCGCCAACGGCGGCGTGGCGATGGCCACCTTCGTGCCCAAGTTCATCCTGCCCGCCGCCATCGAGTGGACCCTGGCCGCCGACGAGAACATGCGCGCCCACGGCTTCCACCCGCTGGACACCACCCCGGCAGGCATGGAGCACCAGCGCGCCTTCGAGGCCGCGCACCCGCGCCCGATCGCCACCCCCGCCACCGTCGCCGACCACCTCGACCACATGCGCGAGGTCGCCGGCATCGACCACATCGGCATCGGCGGCGACTTCGACGGCACCGCCTTCCTGCCGGACGGCCTGGACTCGGTGGCCGGCTACCCCAACCTGGTCGCCGAACTCCTGCGCCGGCACTGGTCGGAGGCCGACCTCGCCAAGCTCACCTGGCACAACGCCGTCCGCGTGCTGCGCGACGCCGAGTCGGCCGCCGCCGGACTCCGGGCGAGCCGCCGCCCGTCCATCGCCACCATCGCCCAGCTGGACGGCGCCGGTTCCTGAGGCGGCCCCGGCTAGGCGAGCAGCGGGATCTCGATGGCCGGGCACTTGTCCATCACCATCGAGAGCCCGGCGGCCCGGGTCCGCTCGTACGCGGCCGCATCGATCACACCGAGCTGGAACCAGACCGCCTTCGCACCGACCGCCACCGCCTGGTCGGCCACCTCACCGGCCAGCGCGCTGTTCACGAACACGTCCACCACGTGAACCGGGAACGGGATCTCGGCGAGCGAGGCGTACCCCTGCTCGCCGAGGACCGTCTCGGCCTTCGGGTGCACCGGCACGATCCGCTTGCCGTACTTCTGGAGGACCCGGGCCACCCCGTACGCCGCCCGGGCGGTGTTGGTGGAGAGGCCGACCACGGCCCAGGTGTCCCCGGTGCCGGTGAGGATCTCGCGGACCGTCGCGTCGTCGCCGTAGCTCGTCATGCCGGTACCAACGACGCGGGGGGCCGCGGGATTCCGGTCTGGGCCCGGGCGCCCGGGGGGCGGCCCCGGGGCGAACGGCGAACGCCCGCCTCCGGGTCCGGGGCGGGCGGGCGCGTTGTGGGCGGGGGTGTCAGCTGGGGCGGCCCAGGGCGCGGTAGGTCCAGCCGGCGGCACGCCAGGCCTCGGCGTCGAGGACGTTGCGGCCGTCGAGGAGGCGGCGCTCGGCGACCACGGCGCCCAGCTCGGCCGGGTCCAGCTCGCGGAACTCCGCCCACTCGGTGAGGTGGAGGACGACGTGGGCGCCCTCGGCGGCCTCCAGGGCGGAGCCCGCGTAGGCCAGGGAGGGGAACATCTTGCGGGCGTTGTCCACGGCCTTCGGGTCGTAGACGGTGACCTGGGCGCCCTGGAGCTGGATCTGGGCGGCCACGTTGAGGGCGGGGGAGTCCCGGATGTCGTCCGAGTTGGGCTTGAACGCGGCGCCGAGGACGGCGATCCGGCGGCCCAGGAAGCCGCCGCCGCACTGCTCGCGGGCCAGCTCGACCATCCGGGAGCGGCGCCGCATGTTGATCGAGTCGACCTCGCGCAGGAAGGTCAGCGCCTGGTCGGCGCCGAGCTCGCCGGCCCGGGCCATGAAGGCGCGGATGTCCTTGGGCAGGCAGCCGCCGCCGAAGCCGAGGCCGGAGTTGAGGAACTTGCGGCCGATCCGCTCGTCGTGGCCGAGTGCGGCGGAGAGCAGGGTGACGTCCGCACCGGCCGCCTCGCAGACCTCGGCCATCGCGTTGATGAAGGAGATCTTGGTGGCCAGGAAGGAGTTGGCGGCTGCCTTGACCAGCTCGGCGGTCGCGTAGTCGGTGACCAGGAACGGCACCCCGGCCGCGATCGGCTCCGCGTACACCTCGCGCAGCAGCCGCTCGGCCCGCTCGCTCTGGGCGCCGACCACGATCCGGTCCGGCCGCAGGGTGTCCTGGACGGCGAAGCCCTCGCGCAGGAACTCCGGGTTCCAGGCGAGTTCGGCGCCCTCGCCGACCGGGGCCAGCGCGGTCAGCCGCTCGGCCAGCCGGGCCGCCGAGCCGACCGGGACGGTGGACTTGCCGACGACCAGGGCCGGGCGGGTCAGGTGCGGCGCCAGTTCGTCGATCACGGTGTCGACGTACGACATGTCGGCGGCGAACTCGCCCTTGCGCTGCGGGGTGTTGACGCAGACGAAGTGCACGTCGCCGAACTCGGCGACCTCCTGGACGGAGGTGGTGAAGCGCAGCCGCCCGGTCGATCCTTCGTGCCCGGCCACGTGCTTGAGCAGCAGTTCGGACAGGCCCGGCTCGTACATCGGGACGCGGCCGGCGGTGAGCATGGCGATCTTGTCGGGGTCGATGTCCAGGCCCAGCACCTCGAAGCCGAACTCGGCCATCGCGGCGGCGTGCGTGGCGCCGAGGTAGCCGGTGCCGATCACGGAGATGCGGAGGGTCACGGGTTCTCCCTGGGTGCGGACTCGACCGGTCCGGATGTGGACTCGGACCGGCGCGGACGCCCCCGATGCTATCCGCCCCGCCCGGGCGTGCAGGGATCGCCCGTGCGCCCGGGGCGCTAGGCAGCCGCAGGTGGGAGCCCTAGGATCTCTACTGAACGGTAGTTAACCCCGGATTCGACGTCGATCGGACCGGTTCGAACGGACCGGATCCGACTTCGGTCACTGGGCTCCGGCCACTGGACGACGAGGCAGGCATCATGGCTGGCAGCGCAGGGGCGGCTGACTTCGATCTCTTCCGCATCTCCGAGGAGCACGAGATGCTTCGTGAGGCGGTGCGTTCGCTGTCCGAGGCGAAGATCGCTCCGTTCGCGGCGGAGGTGGACGAGCAGGGGCGG